>JBDTUZ010000004.1:0-203467 GCA_040007435.1 Ginsengibacter sp.
TTATGGGAAACAATGTGGACTACTGAAAGTGGAGTTTTTACTTTAGTGCTTCGATGTTTATAAGTCCTTAGTTGCTCCGAAGGAGTTCCTTTGGAACAAACTAAGGACAGCGCATCTCACGAGTTTTTGAAGTTGCTACCGGTAGCCGGGAATTTGTACATTCACTTTTTTAAACACTTAACTAAAAGTATGAAAGAAATTACCATTCAATTTTCAACTGATGAGCTGCGGGAACTGGCAAAACAACTTTCTTTGGCAAGGAGCTTTTTAAGTACTCACGATTACGACAATATGGAAATGGCAGATAAGATAATGAACCTGGTGTGCGCAACAGGTATGGCGGAGGCTCCCGAAACAAATGCCTTTAGGTATGGTGGTTCTGGTGAACCTCTTTTTTTGACCAGCTTAGAACTGGATGACGAATGTGAACCTTTGATAGAACTGTACAATGATTATGTTGTAGAAGAATACCTGCCCTATAAGCTTGCAGACAGGGACTTCATTGAGCAGTACGATACTCTTGATCCGAAGATAGTTTTAATGGATCCTAAACTACGTTCGGCGCTTGAGGCTATTCAAAAAAAATACATTGATGAGTTTGAAAGATATGGGGTTACTCACTTAAGACTCGAGGAGCGGAAATAAGAAGGAGCCTGCCCCCACTTTGGCGCGAGTATATAAAAAGTTTCGTTAGCGCAAGTTTGGTAGCCTGGCTATGTGCGGAAGCCATACTTCCCGTAAAGACGGGACAGTTGTGCGTTGTAGTAAAGAGATTTGTGTTTTTAATTCATGAGCAGAAAGTATAAATTTCACGACAACGATAAACCGTATTTTATAAAAGAGAAGAAGATTGGAAGTATAGTATTGCAAAAGATTTCTGCGGGTTAAAGGGATTAGTTGAATTAAGCCACAGTTAGTACACAGTAGCACAAGTACGCCTGGCAAAGGCTATGCTTCATACTTTCGCTATTGGGGGCAATAACGAAAAAGATTGCGGCATGCCATAAATCACACCTATGATTTATATGCCCCTTCGTCCTCCTTATGCCAAAATTGAACTCTTGCCGCTTTAACTTTTATAAGGCAGATACCAGGCGTCTCAAGCCCTTGAGGAAACCACATCTTTAATTCATCAATCCACTTTCCCTGCATCACCGATTTCTGCTTTATAATTTTTGCAGTACCATAGCATTCTATAAAAAGCATATTATCTCCCTGGTATATTAAGCTAACTTTTGAGTCGCCTTCAATGTGCTTTACTTTCCGGCTGCTATCGTAAGTAAAGAACCATGAGTTCCCATCAAACTCAACCTTTCCATTATTGCTCATAGGCCTTGAATGATATGTATGTTTTCCATCCCGTGTAGTCATCATGCAAAAGTCCAGGTTCTTCATTTTCTGAGCTATGTCTTTAAGTGATGCTTTCTTCATATCGATTAAAAATTTATTTTATTAGTAATGCTTTTCTGCAGATTAAATCAACAAAATGATGATCAATTTGTTTGTTTACCAGGAAATATTTTTTCAATTATGATTGTGTGCATGTATTGTATCATTGTCGAAAAGTTTTTCCATTATTCGTCTTGATTCCCCCCACTTTATCCAGGCGTATAAAAAAGTTTCATTAGCTCCACTTTAGTCCAGGTATATAAAAGGATTGGTTGGCGACCTGTTAGTCCATGTATGCAATTGCGCTATTGGATGCATTTAGTCTCAACATTTTTGGTTTACGTCGCTAATATTGCTCACTCTCTCAACTTATTTATAATATTGCTTTTGTACTGCGCTAATAAATCTTCAAATAAATAAAACAAAAACAATCAAGTGAAAAAATATTATTTTCTGGCAGCGATGCTCTTAACAGCAGGATTAACTTACGCCCAAAATAAACCGCCTTACCATATCAGTAATACATTCGCTATTAAGGGTGGCGGCGGCTATGATTACATGACTGTTGATTCTGCTTCTGAAAAATTGTATGTTTCCCATGGATCGCAGGTGAATATTTTAAACAAAAATACCGGCGACTCTTTAGGTGTTATTAAAGCCGAAAAGGATGTGCATGGCATTGCCCTTGTGCATGCTTTGGGCAAAGGATATATTAGTAACGGAACATTTAATAAAGTACTGGTATTCGATCTTGCGACAAATAAAATACTTGCATCTGTACCAACCGGAAAATTTGCCGATGCCATTTTCTATGATGATTTTTCAAACAAGGTGATCACGTGTAACGGCATGAGTAAAAATATGACAGTGATTGACCCAACCGGTGATACAGTGGTTGCCACCATACAATTGTCCGGCTGGCCGGAAGCAGCTGTAAGTGATGGTAAAGGAAATATTTATGTGAACAATTCCGAAAAAAGTGAGATGGATGTAATAGATGCCACTACCTTTAAAATTATACATCACTGGCCGAATAGACCCGGTACCGGTGCCTCCGGCCTTGCTATAGACAGGGAGACCATGCGATTGTTTGCAACTTGCGAGAACAAACGTATGATCGTTATGGACGCTGCTAACGGTAAAGTAGTAACGAGTTTCCCTACCGGGGAAGGAGCTGACGGAGCAGCATTTGATAAAGGCTTAAAAACTATTTATTCCTCAAACGGCGAAGGCTCCCTCACCGTTATTAAGGAATTGTCCGCTAATAAATTTGTTTTAATAGGAAATGTAAAAACCAAAGCTGGCGCCAGGACAATTGCAGTTGACCAGCAAACACATAAGGTTTACCTGCCATCAGGCTTATTTAAACCTTCTAATAAAAATACCTTTCGTCCGGAAATGATAGCAGGAACGTTTAAAATATTGATGGTAGAAAGGAAGTAGTCACCCCCACTTTGGCGCGAGTATATAAGAAGTTTCGTTAGCGCAAGTTTGGTAGCCTGGCTATGTGCTTGAGCCATACTTCCCGTAAAGACGGGACAGGTGTGCGTTGCAATAAGAGATTTGTATTCATGAGCAGAAAGTATACATTTCATGAAAACGATAAACTATATTTTATGCAAGAGAAGAAGATTGGAAGTATAGTAGTGCAAGAGATTTCTGCGGGTTAAAAGGATTGGTTGAATTAAGTTATAGTTAGTAGTCAGTGGCACAAGTATAGCGCGCTCACAAGACCTTTGCTACCAAACTCTTGCGCCATCAGCGGTGGTCAATTAGTTGCCTGATGGTCTACTGGCCTTATATATTACCGGTGACTTCTGAATTTAAAAATTCGCTAATCGAGTGCAAATGTCATTTCACCGAAAAAATAGCTTCAATGAGCGAAAATACAAGGTAACAGCTTTAAATCTATGCCATCTTTGTATCAGAAAGCAGGATAAAACCGCAGACTCCATTATCCGAAAAACATAGAAATGAAATTATTTAAAAATTTACGTAACCAAAAAATGAAAAATTCGATGAAATATTTTTTACTACTATTTATTGTTGGTTGTACAAGCTCCAATAAATCTGTTATATATCCAAAATATGTAATCATCAAGGATGCCCAGGGGAAAAACCACCGGGTAAGATATAAGGATTTAGACGAGAATGCTGAATTCCTTTATTACAAATCTTCGGTAAACAACACGGCAAAGATGCGTTTCACCCCGAAGCCATAATTCTCTTTTAAATAAATAAATCATACGTAAGACCGTATTCTATCGGATGACCTCCCTGGTCATCCTGGTCTTTTTGTTTCAGTGTTTGCCGGTAAATTTTTACGTCTGAAAAGTTACATAAATGCATCCAGAGAAATAACTCAGAAGGCAGGAAAGAATGCCTACCCGACTAAATCATTCAGGCGGGGATAATTTGGATAGCCTGTCCCGATCTATCAATAGGGATGCGAAAGAGCGGCCAA
Organism: Ginsengibacter sp.; assembly: GCA_040007435.1. Taxonomy (GTDB): domain Bacteria; phylum Bacteroidota; class Bacteroidia; order Chitinophagales; family Chitinophagaceae; genus Ginsengibacter. The sequence continues at coordinate 3,854 of JBDTUZ010000004.1, forward strand.
GAAAAACAGTAATGAAGCGAAGTTTCAGTTATGGAAACCAGAAAGCCATCCCATACAATTAAGCAATAATAAAATCGCGCATCAAAAATTAGATTACATATATTATAATCCTGTGGAGGCAGGTTTTGTTACCAAAGCTGAAGAATGGAAATACAGTAGTATAAATAGACCTGCCTGCCGGCAGGTTATTATGGAGGTAAAGGGCTTTTAGAAATTATAAGGCTGGACACTTTAATAGTGTTATGCACTTTCATAGGCACAGATACCCTACCACACAAAAGCTAAGCTGCATATCTGCGCCAGTACGGGTAATTGTTTACGAAGATTTGCATTGCATAAAAAATCTTGGTAGAAGCGTTAGCAATTTACGATATTGTATTTTTGCTTAATTCCAGTTGGCAGCAATTTCTCTTAACTATTAGTAAAATTTTAGACACGGGACAGTAATACAAATTAAGCAAGCAATGAGAGTAAAAACTATTTTTACACTACTGTTTATAGGTATTTTTATAAGTGCCTGGGCGCAAAAAGGAGAAAAAAGTATTTCCGCGGGGCCTCTAATTTCTTTCCCGTTCGCGCCTGAAAGTTCGACCGGGCAAAATGATATCAATCCGGGATTGGGTCTGGAAGCCATAGGCCAATATAACTTTACAGATAAAAGTGCGCTGCTGTTAAAGACCACCCTAACTTCATGGGGATATAAGAAAAACGGAATTATCTATGATACTAAAAGACTTACTCTTTTTTCACTTCAATTCGGCTACAAACTTCAATTTTTAAATTCCGGTTTTTTTATTGATGGCCTGGTTGGAACAGATACGGAATTACGGGATGGTTTCACAACTATCTCCTTTACCCTGGGTGCTGGCAAGCGGTTTATGATTAAGGATAACGGCTTTATGAATGTCGCCATCGATTTGGTTGGAGGTGATGTGGAAAACAGGATAAATCTTAAGGTAATTTTCAGTCTTTTTCAATGGCTCCCTACGCGCTTGTAATTTCATTCCTCGCCCCATCATGGTCCAAGTATATAAGAAGTTTCGTTAGCGCTTTGGTAGCCTAACTCCATGGTTCGTGTTCCACGAAACACTTCTTATAAACTTTCAGCCATTGTTTTGTCTTAAAATGATTCACATATAATACAAGTAATTGTTTCTATTCCTTGTTCGCATCAATATGGTTCGTGAGGGCACTGATGAAAGTATTTTATCTTGTTTCCAAAAATATTTCCAACCTTTAATTCTGTCTCAACTCAGGCGTGCCGGCATAAATGTTGGCGTACATTTAAAGCAACAAAATTTATACCTTCATTAAATTTGCGATTAATCCTAACTGCTGAAGACTCCTGTGTTTATTATTAGAAAAATTACTCGTCATGGGATCGTATTTTTAGAACATCTAATTGTAATGAATATGAGAATGATTCGCTTTTTTATTGTTACGTGTTTAATATTGGGATCAAATTTTTTATCAAAGGGTGATCGATATACCATGCCGCCAACAAACTTTGCTGATTCATTGCCAGTAAAAGAATTTCTTTTTGGAGATGATCAGCCATACCCCGAATGCCATGCCTCCACGCTCGTTCACCTGGAAGATGGGAAATTTCTCGCCGCCTGGTTTGGCGGAACAAAAGAAAAAAACGATGATGTGGGCATCTGGATGACGAAAGGAAAACCCAGCGAATGGGGCAAAACATTTGAGGTAGCAAAAATTAAAAATGATGCACATTGGAACCCGGTCTTATTCAGGGCGCCCGATAATAAAATCTTTCTTTTTTTCAAAGTAGGAAAACAGATTCCTCAATGGCAAACATGGGTAAAGACTTCAGATGATGATGGCGAAACCTGGTCTGAAGCAAAAGAGTTGGTTAACGACGATTATGGTGGGAGAGGACCGGTTCGAAATAAAGTTATCGTATTGTCCGATGGAACCTGGCTTGCGGGTGCATCGAATGAACAGGGTTTATGGAATGCTTTTTTTGACCGTAGTGAAGACAATGGCACAACATGGCAGGCAACGCCATACCTGCAAATTGATCGCAACGAAACAAAAGGGAAAGGTATTATTCAGCCAACTTTATGGGAATCTGCCCCGGGGCAGGTTCATGCGCTTCTTCGCAGTACATCGGGTTTTGTATGCAGGAGCGATTCTAAAGATTATGGCCAAACATGGTCGCCCGTTTATAAAACATCTTTACCCAATCCCAATAGTGGAATCGATGTTGCCAGGCTGCGAGACGGAACGCTTGTGTTGGCATATAACCCCACTGGCAAAGACTGGGGTTCCAGGGGCAAACTTGCACTGGCAATTTCTTTTGACAATGGAAAAACATGGCCTAAGAAAATTGATTTGGAAGACGGAAATATTAAGGATGAATATTCTTACCCGGCCATTATAACTTTTAATGATAGCATAGCAGTAACTTATACATGGAACCGGAAAAAAATTGCGTTTTGGATGGCAACGAAAGATTGGATCATGAACAATGCGGCTTCATTTTAACCAGTAATCATATCGCGATAATATGGAAAAAAATAAATTGCCTGGTGGCCTGTGATGCTAACTCCGTTTCTGGAAAATGATAAAATAGATTACCCGGACCTTGAAAAGCCGGAAATGTGAATTTTGTGGCACAAGCATAGCCAACTCACACGGCTAAACGACAAATCGCTAGCGAAACTTTCTATATGCCTGGAATAAAGAGGGGCATTAAGTGAACTTATACTTTTATAAATATCTTCCTCTTGTAAAGGAAATAAAACAACAACCAGAAAACTACATATGATCCTATTGATAAAACAAAGGGATACCAGTCGCCTAAGAATCGTTTTGTTCCTAGCAGAAAAACTCCTGCAATCTCGTTAAAACAATGCAGGTCTCCTATCATATAGGCAAGTATAGAGTTGCTGCCAATTACAATAAAGAACATAGCCCAGCGCTGGTATTTCCAGTAATCGACCACCAGGTAAAACAATGCCAGCAATAAAAAACAAAGCCCGCCGGAAAATAAGGTGAATGAAGTAGTCCATACATGTTTAATAATGAGTTGTACGGGATTTAGCAGCAAGCCTGCCGCAACCAATGCCAGCCCGGTAACAACCAATGCTTTTAACTTATCCAACCGGGAGATGCCACTCTGAAGTATGTACGAAGCAAAAACACCTGTCATAACGGTTGCTGCAAAACCAAGGCTGGTTAATATCCATGAGTAATTCGTGCCGTCCTGGTGGCTGCCCAGTAAAAGCTTATCAATGTACAAGGGAAGGTTTTGCCCGGGCTCTAATATAGCGTGGCCAACACCGGGAACAGGCATGTAGTAAAGCGCGATGAAATAAATTAGCAATAAGGCAAGTGTCCAAAGAAACTGGGCGAACACATTAAGCCTTAAAATAAATAAAGACGATATTAAATAACCTGCAGCAATCGCCTGCAAAGTATTGGAGAAAAAAGCAATCTGGCTCCAATCGTAGGTAAGCAGGTTGCCTTGTGCAATCATACCCAGTATCCATAATATCACCACCCTTTTTACTATATGTTTTGCAAGTGTTGCGCCTTGTGGCCGCTGCAACCTTTTCTTAAAGGATAAAGGCATGGAAACACCTGTAACAAACAGGAAAAGCGGCATTATGATGTCAAGGAAATGGAACCCCTGCCATGGCACGTGTTCCATTTGTTCAGCCATCGTTTCTGTAAAAGGGCTATGAACAGCTTCATTCAAAGTCATGAAGATGGTTGCACCGCCGGTTATCCAAAGCATATCAAAACCACGCAGCGCATCAACAGAAAGTATCCTGCCCGTAATAGCCGGGGAATTTTTAGGATCGATAAGTTGCATGATTCTTTTAAGACTCTTTAGCATATTAGTTTTTTAATGTTTTGGTTCTTTGTTGTTTCCGTATACTTTTTATGCATCTAGTTCCCGGCACAATTTTGATCAGGGTGAATGTAATTTATTCTTTACATTTTTTTGCTGATAAATATCTTTCAAAATCCACGAATAATATTGGATAGATTCAGGCCCTGTTTAGCCTGGGGAGTCTTTAGCCTTGGTGTTATGCCTCGATTGGCAATGGGGTAATAAATTTAGAAAATTCACCTTCCTTAGAATTAACGCTGATTGTTCCCCGTTGGTCAGACCAGACGGGGGCATGACAGGTCTTAAGATTTAAATGATGCAAAAGTTGAACACCTGCACCGGCGATAATAAATTTTTTAACTGATGGTTTTTTTTGACTACATGTTTTTTATATAGTTGGCGCACCCCTGCATAACCGTTGGGTCAGATTCCATCTCTACAAAAATATATTGAAGCCCACCAACTTTGGCAGCGTCGAAAAAATCTTCCCAATCAACAATGCCTGTACCCATAACTACTTCTTTCTTATGATCTGCAGGACTATAATCCTGGAGGTGCGCCGAAATAAAACGACCGGGGAATTTGCGGAAATAATCCTGGGCTTTATATCCGGAGGTAATGGCGGCTACCTGGAACTGCATCTTTACCAGCGAAGGGTCGAGGCGCTCCAGCATCAAATCATATTGCGGACGGCCATCGAATTTTTCGTCAAACTCACCGTTATGATTATGATATCCTGCAATCATGCCGCCTTTCTTCACCATCTCACCTACATGGTTCATCTGGTCGCATTTTTTCTTTACCTCATCTTCCGTTTTGCTCATAAGTCCTCCTGAACAGACCATGTTTTTCAAACCTAATTCGTTAGCGAACCCAATACGTTCAGCCAAGCTGGCATCGTCTGTAATTTCTTTCCAGGTGAAATGGCAACTGGTAGTTTGCAGCCCGGAATCGTTGGTAATCTTTTTAAGCTCTTTGCCCGAATATTTCGCTAGTGGAGCGAAATCTCCCTGGTATCCCTTTGGACTGCACCATTCCACGTTTTGGTAACCATAGCCTGCCAACCGTTTCATTGTCTCCCCTGGTTCCTGGCCGATCACATCCCGAAATACATAGGACTGAAAGCCTAGTGGCATATCAATGCCTTTTCTCTTAGACATGGCAAAGACGGCGGAGGGGATGGAAGTAAGAATTCCGGAAGCGGCGAGCCCGGCAGCGGCATTGCCTAAAAAAGATCTTCTGTTCATGATAATCGTTTTGATATGTGAATGTTTAAAGTTGTGCAGGCAGACAACTGATAGCTATCGGTTGTTGCTGACCAAACCTACTGGTAGCAAAAGATAAGCATTAATATTCGATCTTGAATAAATCTGCCAGGAAATTGCAGCCTGCAAATTCCCATGAGCAGAAAGTATAAATTTCATGACAGCGATAAACTTTACTTGATCTCTTTCACTCCAGCTACCCTTAGCAACTATCAATTTAAAGGAAGCCACAGTTAGCCAACAGTAAAAACTTTAAATAATAAAAGAGCTGATGTCCTGAGGTACTAAGGACAGCGCATCTCAAGAGTTGGATGCTACTCAGCCTTCGTAGGGTGTGTCACGAATGAATAGAATGTATAGTTCTTTTCAATGTTGTATAAAAGATGGTAGCAGGCCTACCGCATACGCTGTACAGACAGAGTGTGCAAACCACCTGAAGGTGCTTGTATTCAAAAGATATGGTGCTGAACGTTCAGGCAAAAGGTGTCTGTAAAGACATCAGGTATGTGTAAAGAAGCTGAATGAAAGTAAACCGACCGAAGACATGTCGAAAAGGCTACTTGTTGTTAAAAGTATCGGTTCCCTACGATTGATACGAAGACTGTAGCAGTTATCTGTTTACCGGCTACAGAACAACCGGCATTAAGGCGGCAGGAGCTTTACACAGGCTTTTATATGGAACGTGAGAGGCTTACCTGTTGATGTGCAAATAGCTTTGCAGAAAGTTTTTTTTTAGAAGCGACTGTTTAATAAATATTCAACAGTTCAAACTGCAACTCAATCTTGCCAAAGGCAGGAGAAGCAACAGGAAGCGTCGGACTGAATCATAGTAGTGATGAAGTTTCTGTAATGGAAATGGAGCGAAGGGTTCAGCTCATTCGTTTGCACTAAGAAAGACAACATGGAGAAATCTGCGGACGATCAAGTTTAGTTCAATGAAGTGTAAAATTCTTCTTACACTGAATGAGAAGAGCCGTGTGAGGTGAGAGTCTCAAGCACGGTTCTGTGAGAGGCTTGGGCTGAAATGCCCTTGCCTACTCGACTGGCGCATTTTTAATTGCTAATAATGCCGGGAGAGAAAAAAATTATTAAAAGGTTGTAATGTTTTTTATATTCTGCCACTAACTTTAAAAATGATTTTTTGAGTACCGATTTTTATACATCATCAATTTTACCTTATTCCTGAATAATCATAAAAATCTGCAGGGCATATACTGATACACGTGAAGATTTTGACGAAAATATCAGGAACTTAACAACCGAATTTTCGATCGGTCAATTCGTGCAGGGCTTTGATACACTATATGCAGATTCTATCAGATACAAGCTAAATCAGCTAAAGGACTCATTGGTAAAGCCCGGAAGAAATTTTACTGAATTGAATATTTATGGAGGAGTGGATAAAAGACCACTAAAGGGAATATCAAAAAGATTTTTTGGGAGTAATATTACTTTAGCCTAGGCAAGAGCTGAGTAGGTAAAGAAGCAAATTGTCGGTTTCAATACTGTAAGTAAATCTTGTCAATTTTTCACGGGTATTTCAGGTGGTAAAAAGTACGCTGAAAAATATAGAGATGAGGATTATGCAATTAACAGGTGCGTAATTATTAATTGCAGATTTCAAGATTCCACACAAGCTAATTTCTAAATTAAAATCAAATCTCCCGGCGGTGGTCTCCATTTGGTTGAATACCTTAGCATACCTCTAAAAATGACGCCCATTGGATTCACTCACACATATTGCTCTTGGCGCCTGCATGGGTGAAGCCTTTGCAGGCAAAACTGTTGGAAGGAAAGCCATGCTTTGGGGCATATTGGCACAAAGCATTCCCGATATAGACTTTGTCTCGGCTGCCTGGCTCGATACGCCTGCACTTTTACTGGCACATCGCGGCTTTACCCATTCCATATTATTCGCAGGTATAATTAGTATCGTAATGGCAACACTTGCAAACAACTGGCATCGCCCGCATAATATTTCCTATACACGATGGGCGGTTTTTTTCTCAGCCGCCATCGGCTCTCATATTCTTATTGATGCTTTTAATAATTATGGCGTCGGCTGGTTTGAGCCCTTCAGCCATTACCGCATTTCATTCAACAGTATTTATGTTGCCGACCCTTTTTTTTCCATTGTACCGGGCATCGCTTTAATCGCATTGTTGCTGCTTAAACAGAGAAGCAAGAAAAGAGTATTCTGGTGGAAAAGCGGCCTCGTTATTCCCACACTTTATCTCTGTTATAGTTTAATAAACAAAGGCATCATCGACTATGATGTGAAACAGTTAATGGCAAAGCAACATGTAAATTATTCGCGGTATTTTACCACGCCGGCCCCGTTACAAAACTGGTTGTGGTTCGTTGTTGCCGGCAACGACAGTGTGTATTATATTGGCTACCGCTCAGTGTTTGACAGACAAGAAAAATTATCTCTCGAAAAATTTATCCGGAATACTCAATTGCTGGATACCCTGCAACAGGATGACGATGTGCAGCAATTGGTTCGTTTTTCCCAACAATTTTATACTGTCGAAAAAAAACAGGATACACTTATATTTAATGATCTTCGTTTTGGGCAGGTTATAGGCTGGCAAGATCCGCTAGCACCATTTGCTTTTCACTATTACTTGCGTCCTCCTGCAGATAATACGCTCGTGGTGCAGCGTGGCCGCTTCGCCCGGTGGGATTTGGCTGCTACCAAAATCTTCTTCCGGCGTATAGCTGGAAATTGATCCTGGTAAATCATGGTGCTAAAGTGAAGGTGAAAGTAACCTCGCTATCTTTTCAGGGAGCTGCTCCAGCGCCGTGCGTTTGTACCAACGCTCCGGATCGAGTTTTTCGGAAAACTGCAGGTCTTCGTGGAAAACCCGGCGTAACTGCTGCGCAAAGTTGGTATCATATACAATCGCATTCACCTCAAAGTTAAGTTCAAAACTACGGTGATCCATATTTGCAGTACCCACCACCGATAGCTTGCCATCTGCAACTAACGTTTTAGCATGCACGAATCCCTTCTTGTAAACATAAATTTCAACACCAGCTCTTAGCAAATCTTCATAATGAGATTTGGATGCGTTGTTTACAATCCTGGAATCGCATTTGCCGGGCACCAGCAATTTTACCGAGAGCCCGCTGATGGCCGCAACCCGCAAGGCATTGGTAATACTATCGCCGGGTATAAAGTAAGGAGTGGTAATAAGGATCTCTTTTTTGGCAATATTAATGGCCTGCAGCAACGAGAACAAAATGGAAGGCTGTACAGAGTCTGGCCCGCTGGCTGCAATCTGCACCAGGGTATTTTCTGTAACTTTTTTATTGGGAGAAAAAAATTCATCCTGAATCTCCATTTCTTTTCCGCAACAAAACGTCCAGTCCGTTAAAAAAATGTATTGCAGATAATACACGCCCGGCCCGTCAATACGCAGGTGCGTATCGCGCCAGTAGAGTTTATTTTTATCATTGTTGATGTATTTATCACTTACGTTTATGCCGCCCACAAAGCCTGACTGGCCATCTACTACTACTATCTTCCGGTGGTTCCGGTAGTTAATCCTGTTGGCCAGCAAATAAAAATGCACCTTTGAAAACGGGTGCACCTCCACGCCTGCCTCACGCATCCTTCGTTCTATTTTTTTCCGTATAGACGGGCTGCCAAAATCATCATAGATAAATCTTACCTGCAAACCTTCTTTTGCTTTCGCAATTAATATTTCAATAATGGCGCTGCCAGTGGTGTCCTGTTCAAAAATGTAGTATTCTATATGAATGTGATGTTTGGCTTCTTTAAGGCATTGTATCAATTCCGGAAATTTTTCTTCCCCATTTATCAGCAGCTTTACGCAGTTGTTTTGAGTCAGCGGGCTTTCAAGATCTCTCACCAACATGGAAGCCATTTCTGCATCATCATCGCAAATACTCGTTGGATCAGCCACAGCATCGCCATATGCTCGTATTTCTTTTTTTAACTGCTGTAATATTTTGTCATTGGCATTGCTTTTTTTAGAATAGATCTTCTTCTTCCAGAAATTAATACCAAAGGCCAGGTAAAACAGGATACCAAACACAGGCAGGAAAATGCAAAGAAGCAGGTAGGCCAGCGTTTTAGTGCTGCTGTGTGTATCGTAAAGAATCCTTGAACAAACCACCAGCAGCACCAGCAGGTAAATAAATGTTGCAATGGAAACAGCGCTCATAAAACTTCCGGTTTAGTAATCAGGTTTTTTAAAACTATATCCATTTGTTTATATTCTGAAATAAATAATTACAGTCCCTTGCCTTAGGTGCAAGGCGGCTTCGGGAGAAGTTGTTTCAACGGGTTTGCAGTCTCCGCATGATGGTGACGTAAACATTAAACGCACCTATAAGATATAGATGTTTCCTGACAGGGATTATAGCCTGGATAATCCTGAGGTGGCGACTTTCACCTGCAATGATAATAGCCTGTAAATAAAGATTATTAATTATGCCGGCACTGTTGATTGTTTTATATCCCTATCGTAAAAGGGCATACGCTATTTGTAGGCAGAGGTAAAAGATAACTCCACTTAAACATGTAATATATTTCAGGCCCAGCGGGTGCGGCCTCTCCTGTCTCATTTACGCTCCCAGGCTGTTTAGATAATAAGCCATTACGAGGCCTAAGATGGTAGATAAACCAGCCCAGTAATTGTCTTTTTTAAAAGCCTTTGGAAAAACTTCGATAGCCAGTGATGCCACCACGGCGCCGGCAGCCACACAGCGTATGTATGCGAGCACGGGGTCGGCCACATGTTCTAAAAAAATGTTTCCGAGGATGGCGCAGCCAGATAGCAATATTGCAGTGCCGACCCAAAGCCACAACACTTTTTGCTTTGAATGGTTCTTGCTGCTCATTTCCCTGGCCCCTCCTGCAGCTTCAGGGAGATTGGATAAAAATATAGACCCACAAAGCGCCGCTACGGAAAGTGGCCCTGCACCTATCAGTGCTACGCCCATAGCAAGATTTTCCGGTATGCCATCCAACGTGACCGCCGCGAGCAGTCCGCTGCCTTTGCCTGAACCCCATTTTTCTTTTACCAAATAATCTAAGGAGGTGAATAGAATCGCCCCGAAGCTGGTAAAAGCCATGCACCAGGTGAGTGGCGCTTTTTCCACAGAAGGTTTTATGAGTTCCAGTATCACAGATACCAACAAGGCCCCGCCGGCAATTCCCACTAAAAATCCTTCAGTTTTATCAGGCAGGTTGCCATAGGTACCCCATATGGCGCCAATTATTAGCGCTCCGGAAACAACAACTATGGTAATAATGGTAAGTAGCATAAATCTTTATTTAAGAAAATCCCGGACATAATTACAAACCAATGCAAGTACGTTGCCAATATCAACCGGTTGCTGCAATCGCTTTGCCCAGCAATTTTTTACAACTCTCAAACTAACAGTAGCTACAGTTAGTTAATGATAAAGACTTTAAATGGTAAACGACCTGTTATACTGAGTTTATAGATCGAAGCTCATGTTTATGTGGTCTGAAGCTTTTAATATTTTGTGCGTTTCAACCGGTAGCATGGCTAAACAGCGGAGTCACATTTATTTTATACTCCCAAAACAATTCAATAAACGTCTTCAATTATATATTCTTTTTCATTGAACCGGAACTTATCTTCTTTCCCCATTCCCTCCATCATTTTATAGATAGGGGCTTTGACTGAAATACCAAATACTTCCGCACCGTCCACCTCTATTTTCTCACTTGACACACCGATAAAAAAATTCATGTGGTTGGTGATAACCATAGCTCCGGGCTCCGCCTTAGCATGTTCAATCGTGGCATCTAAAGATTTCAAAAAGCCCATTTCGGATTTGGCAAATGCCAGTTCATTTCTGTAGGTATTTAGCAATTCCATTTTACCTGCGGTGCGGTCTTCGCTTTGGCTTGCCGATTGATTACGAGAGTTAGCGTCGGCCTTCGATTCATTAAACCGGCTTTCAAAACTTTCAATTAATTCTTCCTGTTTTTGTAAGCAGGCCTTAAGAACACCTGTCTTACTGATATTTTTTTTCATAATCTTAAATGAATTTGTGGATGACGATAAAGATATCGTATCCTGCCCGACTTCCTTGATTTCCACCCAATTGCAACTCGCAAATTAAGAGAAGTCTTGATAATATTTTATGATAAAAATTTTGCCGTACCCCGCATTCAATCACTCTCCGCCAGGTGAATTCAAATCAAAAGCCGCCATACCCATCAAAGCGCGGATTTACAAAATTATTTAGTATGCTTCCAAATCGAAAAGAAAGACCGAACGAGGTATAATAGTTATAATTAGAAGCAAGCTGTCGTTTTCTGGTAAAAACTTCCTGCTCTGTCACATTACCCTTCACGAGGTTTAACTGGTTGTGGACTACGCTCGCATTGAGGCGTACAAAAAAAGATAATCCACCCCCAATCCTAACATTTGTATTCGCATTAATACCCATGATATTCAGGCTCCAGTCTCTGAAATAATTGCGGTAAAAAATACCACCATTAAAATTCCCCCATTTTTTATTTAGAGTGATGGCTGCCGAAAATCTGTGGCCAAACAGCGTTTCATGGGTCTTGTTGTAAATAGTTGTATCGTAGTAATCGCTGTGATTTACGTCCACACCGTAGCGTATCACAAAAAAGCGGCTGTTTACATCTTTATATTTAAATACATTGTATTCAATTGCGGGGCTGAAAAATACTTTAAACCTATAATTATCAAAAGTATTATTGGAGACACTAGTTTGATATCCGTAGCTCCAATGGTCGCTGAACGAGCGGACCAATGTGTGATAAAGCCTGTAGTTATGATTCTTGACCCTATACCGGGTGGTGCTCGTATCGTCTTCATAAGTATAGACCGAATTCCGCAAATCCCCACTCAGATAAAATTCTACTTTTAATTTATCGGTAGTCCGGTTTGCAGACAAGTCTGTGCTGATAACATTATTTTTATAATTATGGTCGGCATTTAACTGGCCGCTTGCACCAACCCTGAATACCCAAAAATTCCATTTGTCATGTGCATCACTTTCGTATGGAGGTGGGGCATCCGTTGTATCCTGCTTCATCAGCATTCTCACGCTCGATGCAAATGGGGTTTTAGCGATAAGCGGAGAAAACCCCAGCTTCAGATATTGTAAAATCTTTTCACGTGTTTCAGATTGCGTCGAATTAGGCTTGACGTCAAAAAAAAGTGTATCAGTATAATTGTTATACTTATTTTGACCATAAAAATTCATTTCATATTGTATGCCACCTCCACCGGCCCTTTGCCCGGTCAGCAATACATAAGCGTCGGCAGATATCCTGTCTAATACAAAATCAACAATGGTTATCTCTGATTTAAAAAATGAGAAATCACAGTCAACCCTGCAATCAATATATACTTTTAGTTTTCCCTGCGGATTATTTTGAGCGTTTATTATCGAAAAAATAAATACTGACATTACCAGGCCTGCAACTTTCAACATAAGTGAACTAATTTCATTTTAGCTTTAAAAAATTGAATGGCAAACTTACGCTTAAACCACTATTAGAAAAAGACGTTTTGCTCATTCTTCCCCAGCCTGCCTTAGTAACTCTCAAGTTAAAGAAAGCCATAGGTAGCCAACCGTAAAAACTTTAAATAATAAAAGAGCTAGTGCCCCCTGCTATCTTTATCAACTTTCAAATAATAAAAATATGGCTATCCGTAGCTTGCCACTGAAAGTTTCAGGCAACTCTATCCTGATTAACCGCATTATACTAATCATAGGTCAAGATAAAACATAAAGTGAAATGAACTCAACAACTAAATATTACCAGGTCATATTCCTGTTCCTACTTTTTACAGTAGGTTTTTTTATGGCAAAAGCACAATACAAAAAGGATTCACTTTCCCAAAAGCTTGATGAAGACCTGCTTTCAGCTCATAAGCTGAATAAATTTAACGGCTCGGCGCTTATTGTAGAGCGGCGAAATATTGTTTTGCAAAAAAGCTATGGCTATAAAAATGTTGAATCTCATTCATTAAATGACGCTAATACTATTTTTCAAATAGGCTCAATAACCAAACAGTTTACGGCTACCGTTATATTAAAATTGCAGGAAGAAGGTAAGCTCTCCGTAAATGATAAACTAAGTAAATATTTTCCTGAGTTTGCTTACGGCGGTACGATAACCCTGGAGAACTTATTAACCCATACTTCCGGTATTTATAATTATACCAATGATATGGGTGAAGAAGATTCCGCCATTGTTTGTAATCCCATCGATAAGCAATTGTTTCTTGATATAGTTTTTAAAAAGCCATTAGACCTTGCACCCGGCACACAATTCAGTTATGATAATTTCACCCTTCGTAGTTGATTGTCCTTCTTTTGAGAGCCCGACCCAGCTATCCGCGAGAGCCTTCGGACTGCCTTGCCGCGCGGGAGGGGACGCTGTCTTTCGGGTAGCGTTATATATATTTTTTTAAAAGAGAGACCGTCGATGGCATAATATTGGAATATAAACGGCGACATAAAAATATTTAACGGCGAAGCCTAAGCGTACTAAACAAATAAGCTCTTTAAATAAAGTGATAGAGAAATAAAGTGTCGCCGGTAAATGCTGGCTTTGGCTGGTCCTTTATTTCAAGCTGAATAAAGAGCGTGGCTTTGGTGATGCCTCTAAGGTTTATGATTGACTTAAGCGAAACCCTGCACCGCACTTCACTATTTACGGTTACGGCCTGCCCGAATTTGAGCTGTTCTATGCCGTAATTTACTTCCATCTTAAGATTCTGCACATCGGCAACCTGTTTCCAGAAATAAGGTATAAGAGCAAGTGTAAGGTAACCGTGCGCTATGGTAGTTTTAAAAGGACTTTCCTGTTTGGCTCTTTCTACATCAATATGTATCCACTGGTGGTCAAGGGTGGCATCGGCAAACTTGTTAATCTGTTCCTGGGTTATTTTATGCCAATTCGATACGCCAATCTCTTTGCCTAAGTGCGATTGGAACTCTGCATGACTTTTTATGACTATCATAGGTGCTAAATTAGATAATGATTTGTTTTAAGTAACAAAAATTCCTTACTGTGTCAATACTTCTCTGCGTAAAAAAATTTATTTTAAAACCCAACCGCAAAGAATATGGGAAGCAGAGGTTTGCGGAGTAGAAAAAAAACGCTGCAAAAATGCTCTTAATTTTATTTACAGCGGGCCGTAATTTGGGATAAGATTTTCCTAACTGTTATGGCAAGTTTGGCGCACGCATCCGCGTGTGACAAAATTGAAAAGAAGCTTCTACTAAACAGCTAGTGTAGAATTGAAAAGAAATTGGAATACATACATCAAACTCTGTTCAGGCAGATTTTGTAAGGTATCCTTGTTCGAATGAGGAATGAAAGAGAAAGTGCCTGGTGCTACGGGTGTTAATCAGCGTTTAATAAATGTTAGGGTTTTGTCGGTTGTTACGATTATGAGCCTGCCACTTTTGTCAAAGCCATATCGTTTGGCGCTGCGTATATTATTAACAAATGCTGCTCCCCATAGTGTTTCGGCAAGTTTTGTCATAAACAAATTCGAAACAGCCAAGGTGTGATTTGGGCCGGTTGAGTAGTCGCTTACCCCTATTTGGTTGCTGGGCGTTAGCCCTGTAAATGTTCCGCCTGTCGCAATATCTGGAGTGAATGTAATATCAACATTCCCCAGGATAGACGAGGGTTTGGTGGTGGCTAAACCGGAAGCATTGTCTGCTGCAATGATCATTCTCCATGTGCCGTTCAGGGATGAAATTTCCGGATCAGCGTAACTGGGTTTTTTACAAGAAAAGAGTGTCAGGCTAATGAAGGCAATAAAAAGGAATACGTGTTTCATAATGAAGTTGTTTATGGTTGTTGACAATTTTGCGGGTTGCAACGTTGCAGGTTCGCGTACACAAATTTTGCTGAAGCGTGAATATTAGGCCCTGAGTCTTACTTCCTGCTCATTTTTGGCGCGAGGTTATCCTCACTATTATCGTAGGGGTTGGCGCACGCATCCGCGTGTGACACAAATTGAAAAGAAGCTTCCACTAATAATTTAAGGCGTATTAATTCTAATTTTTTTTTCCGATAAAATTGTTTTGATAAAATTGTAATTTATGAAAGTCACAAGCGAGCGCTTATATCATTGCACAATTATTAAATTAGTCACGATCGTCACGCCAGTATGTTTTTATAATTTTTTATTTCGATGTCTATTTTCGTTCCATCTTCGGAACAAATTTTCATTTCTCCTTTCAGCTTTTTTAAAAAAGCATTGATCATTTTATATCCAAAAGCATATTCTCTTTTTAATCCATCTTTAATGTTTATGCCAATGCCGTTATCATGTACACTTAATTTCAGTGTAGCATTTTCTTCTTTAAAAATAATTTTTATAGCACCTTCCCGGCCATCTGCAAAGGCATATTTAAGACTGTTTGAAATGAGTTCATTTAATATTAACCCAAGAGGCACTACAATATCAACGTCAAGATTAAGTGGTTGCAATTCTTTAATGAGTTTTATTTTATTGTACTGGATGTTGTAAGAGTCAAAAAGACTGTCACACAATTTGCCGATATAATCCTGGATTTCTATGCCCCTTAAATCATGTTCCTGGTAAAGATTCTGATGAATAAGCGACATAGAATGTACCCTGTTGCGGCTTTCTTTTACTGCCTGTAATGCGTGTTCATCGGTGATGTAATTTGATTGTAAACTTAGCAGGCTTGAGACTACCTGCAGGTTGTTTTTTACCCGGTGATGAATTTCGCGAAGTAATACTTCTTTCTCCTGCAATGATTTTTCAATAGCTTGTTTCTGCACAGTGATCTTTTCCTTTTTCTTTCTGTTGGAGGTGAATGCTATGTAAGCAAACACTGCTAACATCATAAACAAAACAGCGGCCATGATAAAATAATTTCTTTCTGCCTTCCTATGCGACGATTCAGCTTTACTAAGTGTATTTTGAATGTTTAGTTTTTCAATTTGTTTTTCTTTTCCTGCAGATTCATGTACAACAGCCATTTCATTTAACTGTCTTAAATTTTCTGCATTTAGTAAATCTTGACTAAGCGCTGCCGATGAATCCATATATGCCATTGCAAGGTTATACTTTTCTAATTGGCGGCTGGTTTTTGAAAGCTTTCGGTAAAATACTTCCATGCGTTCTCTGCGCTGGTTAAGTTTTGCTGTTTCCATTCCTTTTAAAAAATAATCCTGCGCCCTGCTATAGTTTTCCCTGCCTAAAAAGATATCGCCCAATCCCTCGTACGTTGTTATCAACACATCTTTATCATTGTGCGCAATTGCCTTTTTTTCCACTTCATAAAATAATTGCTCTGCCCGGGCAGGGTTTTTCAAACCAACAAGTGCAACAGCCATATTTACCTGTGAACCATAAATATCTTTTTCAGCATGTATTTTTTCGGCAAGCTGCATAGCTTTATTGGCATAATAATAAGTGCTGTCATACTTATCTTCGCTGTTATAAGCGCTGCTTATGTTGATTAAAGTATTCAGGATGCCCTGCTCATCATGCAGCTCTTCTTTTATTGCGAGTGATTGCCTGTAGTAATTTATAGCATTTATATAATCTTTTTTAGAACGATATAGTATGCCGATATTGTTGAGCGATTTTGCTATATAATTTTTATTACCGGCTTTTTTTCTCAGCTCCAAAGCGAAAAAATGATTGCGCAGAGCAAGCTCAAAATTGCCACGAACATAGTATGCATTTGCTTTATCATTTATAACATTTGACAATTTTTCTTCATCGTTTAATGACTTATAAATAACCGCTGCTTTGTCAAGAGTATACAGGCACGAGTCCAGGTTGCCTGTATAGTCATAGCAAACACCTATTGCGTGAAAAGAGCGTGCTGTTAATGGTTCATTTTTTATTTTTTCAGCAATCGCTAAAGCACGGAGTGCGTAGCCCATTGCCTTACCGGTTTCGTCTTCCCTGTATAAATGCGAAAGCTGAAGATTTGTATTGATAAGTACTGTGTCTTCTTTAGAATTTTTAAGTAATATATTTAGTGAGTCTGTGTTTTTATCCTGCGAAAAAATATCCGGAGGGGATATATACATACATAAGCAAACCAGCAATGTATATAAGTATGATTTCATAGCATTAAGTTACCTATATAATCTCAGAAATTAATGAAGGTCGTAATGCCTTTCTATGCGGAAAAAAAAATAATAAGCTCAACTGCGGAGAAAGGAGAAGCTGAGGTAACCCAAGTACAGCAGTGCAAAAGACTTATGCGGGATGAAAGGATTGATTGAATTAAAATATAGTTAGTATTACAAGGCACAAGTTCGCCTTGAGTGAATTAGATACTTTACTATATCATTTGTTTGCAGGCTGATGAAGCAACTGTAGTCCAACAAATGACCGCGGCTTAAATCCCGGCCATGATTTTGAGGAAGAAGTACTATCGGCAACGGAAAGGTATTTGCCAAAATCCTTATGCTGAATATAAATATCTAAAAAAGCGGTTACAAAGTGTTGGTTAATATTATTGATACGGCGCTGATCCCAGGCGGGTTCTGCATAGTGATAATAGTCTGCGAAACTTCCTGGCTTAAATAATTCAGCAGGTGGCGGATTGGGTGCCACATTATGCCTTGCATTTTCATACGTTAAAAGATAGCGGTCAGCGTTCACAGATGATTCATATATTGCTTTTGTGCCGTCCTCGTAACCGGAGACATCATCCTTGCTCCCGGCAACAAAAAACGTTGGCACCTTTAATCCCTTCAGGCCTTCTGCATCCCACACGCCGCGTTGCATACCCCATGGCGCAAAAGCCACAACTGCCTTTATCCGCGGATCTACGGATGATATAAAATCAGGATTACCGGCAACACGTACATTAATGGCTTTACTTCCGCCAGTCATTGTTGTGAAGAAGGTTTCCAGTTTTTCACTATACCCAGCGCCTGCAGCATTCAACACACCATAGCCACCCATGGAATAACCTACAAGTGCAGTATTATCCGCATCCACTAATCCGGCTAAGAAATTTCCACTGTTGCTTTTCCCGGATATGCCCATTTGATTAAGCACAAACAAAATGTCTTTCGCCCTGTTCAATAAAGTACTTTGAAAACCTTTGGTATCACTATGTGTAGATTCCGTATGATCAATGGCGACTACCACGTATCCTTTTGAAGCAAGGTTTTCAGTAAGATAACTTAGCAAAACCCGTGAGCCAGGATAGCCATGTGATACAATCACTAATGGGTATGGGTTGGTGTTTTTATCAGGCGCAGCATTACGCAATGCCCTGCCTTTAAAAGTGAAATGAGTGAGCGGCCTTGTGGAATCAGTTGAGCTGCCATAAGTATCATCGTAGGTTGCCAGTATGGTTTTGTCGCCCGGGGTTACTGCCGGATACCATACTTCCACGGTAAGCGGGCGATCGTACAAAAGATCCACACCGTTTTTTGAATTGAGGATATCAATCTGTCCTTTATGCACCAGCGTTAGCGTTCTCACGCCTACGTTATATCCTCCCCTTAATGCAAGTTCCGGAGCGTCCGGTAAGGCGTCCCCATTAGTAAAGGTCGTTGAATCTGCAACAGGGGCTTTACTTGTTGCACAAGCCTGCAACAAAAAAATAGTGATGATGAGCAAAGGCCTGGAGATGGATAATTTTATCATTTTTGAATTGAAAAGTTAATGACTTTAAATATGCAATAAAACTATCTCTATTTTTCGAGAGCTGCTTTATAAAGAATTTGTTCCTGATGCTGCTCTAACCTTAGCAACTTCAAAACACAGGAATCCACATTTGACTATTCGCAGAAACCTTAGATAATACAAGAGCTGCTGTCTTAATGTTTGGCCCTTAGCATATTTACTGCTGCCTGCGTGGATATACCGCTTCTTTCGCAAGCTCATATCAATCACTCGCAACAACCGTCATCTCGCCGGTCCGCCCGGCAGGCACGTCTTAAGCCAACGCGAATACATAAGTGTGTTTTTTATAAACGGCAAAAAATCTCCCGGTTAATTTTATAGATTTACCTGTTACGTTGTACCCTTCTCTTTTAAACTATTTATATCCATTCCATGTATACTCAAGCTATTCAATCATGCGATTTCTATCCCGTTAAATCGCCTTTTATGTATTTATTTCTCTGTGCTGCTCTATTGCTGGTTTCATGCGGCCATACGCCACCAGCTGAACATTACGGTTTCATTACACGACTCGGCCTGGATACCATTTCTGTTGAGAGTGTGACCCGGCAGGGCAACACCGTAACGAGTGATGAAGTTGACCGGTTTCCGCGTGTGCGGGTAAGGCATACCGTGATTGACCTTAATGGGGACGGCAGTATCCGGCACCTTGTAATGGACATTCACACTCCCAGTGAGCCGGCAAATGAGCGTGAACGCAAAGTGATTGCCGATGTTACCACCGACTCAGTGCACCTCTCCAAAACGGATGGCATTGGCACGCTGAAGCGTGACTTCGCAACCGGTGGCAGCATAGTCGTGGCACATGTGCCGCAAATATATAGTCTCTATGAGCTGTACTTCGCGGCGGCACTGAAGCGTGAAGCGACATCAAAGCTTGCGCCAGGCAGCGATGTGCAGATGCGGCAGTTTTATATTGACCGGGAGTTTGACAAATTTCCGCTGGGCAGAGGTCGGGTACGACCGCTTATGGATGGCAAGATGGAGATTACGCACGACTGGCTATCCGGTACCGGGGAGGCAACGATGGACTCCGGCTACCACATGCTCAGCTATTCAGGTGCCCGCACGACTTACGATGTGGTGGTAAACCGCCTCGCTTCGCCACCTGGCGTAAAAAGCATCGCTGAACGGTTTGAGGCTGTCGAGACAAAAGCAGGCACCGTGAAGGAGTTAAGCGTGCGGGATTCCGTCCAGTCAAAAATTGGCAGTGCAACCTTCGCTATAGACTATAGCCGGCCACTCATGCGGGGACGCAAGCTACTCGGTGATGTGCTTCCCTACGACCGTGTATGGCGAACAGGCGCAAATGCGGCGACGCAGTTTACGACGTCGGCACCAATAAGGCTCGCCGGCATGCAGGTACCTGCCGGAACGTACACGTTGTGGACTGTTCCACATACTGGCGGAGTCGACCTGATTGTAAATAGGCAGACCGGGCAATGGGGCACCGAATACAGCGGCTCCCGCAACCTGGGAATGGCAAAGATGAGCACCGGCGCACTAACTACACCGGTGGAAAAGTTCACCATTTCCATCGTCTTAAGCGACACACAGCACGGAATGCTTTTGATGGAATGGGGCTACTTCAGGTGGACGGCACAGATAGAAGTGCAATGACAAATTCTTTCCCACTACAGCTGGCATAGTTGTTATCTATCTTAAGTGAAAAAAAACAGTTTTTACCTTTAGGATGAAACAATATCTACAACAGAATCTTTTGATCATGTACCCCATTCTGTTATACTGATCTAGTGATTCGGCGATAATTGTGTTAGTTCATAATTACATTATTATTAATTTCCGTCGCACAGCATTACAAAGACATGGTTGTGTAAAAAAATAGAACAAACGTATAACCTGGTTTTTTAATTGCACTATTCAATACCTTTGAAAAAGCGCTGTGCTGCTTTAATCTGGGTAGCGGCTTGATCATCCCGGTGTAGAAAATAGAAACTTCAAGAGCAAACATGAAATTAATTGTAATTATCTTTTTTTTCCTGCCAGCGTTTTTTACCAGCATTATTTCTTTGGCCCAGGTTCCTGCTGATAGTTCTGCAGTAGATTCTGCATTACTGAAACAGGTGGAAGCGGAAATGCAGGCAAGTGCTACCACACAGCCAGTGGCTGCGCAAACCCGCTCCAGTCTTACTTTCAATCCTGATATAGGCGTCATCGGTGATTTCCAGTCATCATTTAATAGTCTTGGTAAGAAGAATTTTGATATGTATTTAAATGAAACGGAAGTTTCGTTGCAGGCAGTTGTGGATCCTTATATCCGGGCAGATTTTTTCCTTACGTTTGGCAGGGACCCGTTAACAGGTAAATATGGTGCAGCAGTGGAAGAAGGTTACCTTACTACGCTAACGCTACCGGCAAAGCTGCAACTAAAGGTGGGAAAATTCCGGGAAGCGGTGGGCAGAATAAATCCCACGCATCCTCACGCACTTCCCTTTATTGATCTGCCAAATGCTTATGTGAATCTATTTGGCGAAGAAGGATTAAATGATGAAGGCGCATCACTTAGCTGGCTGCTACCGAATAAAGCATTTTACCAGGAACTTATATTCCAAACCACATCAGGCTTTTCGGAATCCCCGGCCTTTACGCGCAGCGAAGGAAATCATTTGGTATACCTTGCTCATCTTAAAAATTTTTTTACGCTTAGCGATAATGCGACATTCGAATTAGGTCTGACAGGAATTTCAGGACCGAATGATTCTTCGAGAACTACGAATATTGCTGCCGGTGATTTAACTTACAAATGGAAACCCGTTCAAATGAATACGTACCATTCCATTACGTGGCAAACCGAATTGTATTACAGCAACAATCACAATGAACCCGGCAATACCATCAATTCATTCGGATTATATTCGTTCCTTCAATATCAATTGGCAAAAACATGGTTTCTCACAGGAAGGTACGATTATGCACAAAAGCCTTATGATAAGGCCATCAGGGAACAGGCATATTCATTGACGGCCGGTTGGTATGCCACTGAGTTCTCTAAAATGGAGTTTGAAGCAAAAACGACTGACGATAGTATTCAGTCAAGATATTACCAGGCGTGGTTACGCTGGATATTTGTAATAGGTGCACATGGCGCTCATCAATATTGAAAACTAAAATTATTATAACGATAAAATCAACCAGATGAAAAAGAGATCAGTGATAATTATTTTCTTTTTAGCCGGGAGTTTCGCATTGGCTACTGCAGGCACGATTAAAGTAGTAACTACTACAACAGACCTGAAAAGCATTACCGAGTTAATTGGCGGCAATAAGGTATCGGTTTCTTCTATTGCAACGGGATACCAGAATCCGCACTTTGTAGATCCCAAGCCAAGCTATATTATCAACCTGAGCAACGCTGATATGTTCGTAACTGTAGGCCTTGATCTTGAAACCGGGTGGTCGCCGCAGCTATTAACAAGTTCCAGGAATACAAAAATTCAAAAAGGCGGTGCAGGATATGTAGATGCTTCAGAAAGCATAGGACTGTTACAGGTCCCGACATCGGCAAACAGGGGTGAAGGAGACATACACATCTATGGCAATCCACATTACTGGCTCGATCCACTGAATGGAAAAGTAATCGGAAGAAATATTGCCAACGGGCTGGAAAGGGTTGATCCTTCAAATAAGGCGATTTATGAAAGTAACCTCCAGGCCTTCTTTAATAATATAGATATAAAGATGCGGCAATGGCAGGCTGTGATGGCTCCCTTCAGAGGATCAAAAGTAATTGCATATCATAACGAATGGGTGTATTTTGAAAACCGTTTCGGGTTGAAGATTGTTGATTTTATGGAACCTAAACCGGGCATTCCGCCAACGCCTTCACAATTGGTTAAGGTAATTGGAGAAGTGAAAGCCAACAATATTAAAGTAATTATTTCATCACCCTATTTTTCCACTTCCTCTGCAGATGTGGTAGCAAAGCAAACAGGGATAAAAGTTTTAACGCTGGCTACTTCCACGGGTGCTTTCCCGTCAATAAAAAATTATTTTGACTTATTTGATTATGATGTTAACCAGTTAGCAGCAGTGCTCAAATAATATTTATAGATTAAACCTCGCGGATTATGTTTGATATGTTTCAATTACCTTTTATGGTACAGGCTTTTACAGCGGCCATAATTACAGGCATTTTATTATCTTACCTGGGCGTACATGTAGTAGGGCGTGGAATTGTATTCGTTGACCTTGCACTCGGCCAGATATCATCTTTGGGCGTGGCTTTCGGGGCTTTTATTGGTACCGGCCTTACTTCCATACCGCTGATATTTACCTTAGTGGGTGCACTCCTTATGTCGTTCATTAATATACAGGATAAGCGGCTGAAGCAGGAGGCAATCATTGGGATACTATATGCATTTTCGTCGGCACTTACGGTATTACTTATTTCAAAAACACCACATGGCGATTCCGACATACAGGAAGTATTATTTGGAAATATTTTGTCAATAAGCTGGCAACAGATATCTGTTATAGGTATTGTATTCGGGTCAATTGCATTGGTGCATTTAATTTTCTTCCGTAAATTTTTTGCATTAACTGAATCCTTTGAAAACGGGGAAAATCATCTGGTTGGCATTTTCAATGTTTGGAATTTTCTCTTCTATATGTCGATTGGCTTATCAATTGTTTTTGCAGTAAAAGTGAATGGGGTAATACCTGTTTTTTCTTTCCTTATTATTCCGGCCGTTTCAGCGATATTAATCTCAAAAAATAAAATAATAGTAATAATAATTGCTTTTATTATCAGCATACTGGCAAGCTTTTTTGGATTGAATTTTTCTTTTCATTACGACTTCCCGGCGGGCTCGTCTATTGTGACTGTATTGGGAATTATTTTTGTTTTGGCTTCGTTATTCAATATTCTCAAATCGAAGGTAAGCAGAATAAAAAGTCAAGAGGTTGTATGAAACATTCCTTTGATTTCTATGACTTTTTCAAGTTAAATATTAATAAGATCTTTCGGAGCGCTGCTAAGCCTCCATGGGTTCTCTCTCTTTCATGAGGAATTTGTTTTTTATGCCGCAATAATATAATAGAAAAATGAAAAATGAAAGGTGCGATGAATTATCTGCGCAAACTCTATTAACTCTTTTTCTATGCAGTAAAAACTGATACACGCAATCGCACAGAAAGGAGAAGCAGAGGTGACGCAGCCTTGTTCATTTTCTCTGCGTAAAATGAACATGCCGCCCCATTAGACTATCCTGCTTTTATGACTTTCTTATTTTTCGATTAAACTTTTGGCTTGTTATAACACATTATTTTGTAACCAGGTTTTGTTTGCTATTTTTAGTGGACTTTTATAGATATCCAACTTCATACTATTGTCACATTTTCCTCAACGAACGGAACGAAATTGCCTCAATTGCGGGACGCAACTGCAGGGCAGGTATTGTCACAATTGCGGGCAGGAAAACTTATCTCCCAAGGAATCTGTATGGCACCTGGTCTCTCATTTTTTCAATGATATTACCCATTTCGATGGAAAGTTTTTTACCTCGATGAAGGACCTGGTTTTGAAGCCGGGTTTTTTGTCAAGGGAATATATGGCGGGCAGAAGAGCGGCTTATTTGAATCCTATCAGGATGTATCTTTTTACTTCCTTTATTTTTTTCCTGATTTTTTTCTCATTTTATAAAGTGGATGAACATCCTGCACGGAGTGGAACAGATAATACAACTGCTGCTTCAATAGATTCCTCGCAATTCCATGCGGATAGCGCTTATGACCGGCCTGGTGAAAAGCCGTTCATTAGCATGACTCCCGCAAAATATTCTTCGGTGAAAGAATATGATTCGCTGATCGCCGCGGGTAAGGTTAAAGACAATTGGTTTATAAAAATGCTCACCAGGAAGAATATCGAAATAGATCAAAAATACCATAACAATGTAGATGCGGCGGTCAATAGGTTCAATGAAAAATTTCTTCATACCATTCCACAATTGCTTTTTTTGTTGCTCCCTTTGTTTGCACTGATTTTAAAACTTTTGTATATAAGGCACAAAGAATTTTATTATACTGACCACGCTATTTTTGCCATTCACTTTTATATTTTTGTTTTCATCGGGCTTCTGTTCATTTTCGGATTGAGGCTTTTGAGCGCTACGACAGGTGCTGCCTGGCTGGAATATGTAAACACGGTTCTTATCCTGCTCCTGCTTTTTTATTTGTATAAAGCAATGCGTAATTTCTATCGGCAGAAGAGGTTTAAAACGATCATCAAGTTTGCTCTTTTACTATTTTCTTTCACGCTATTTGGGATACTATTTTTCACCGTATTTCTTTTATCATTTTTTTTAAAATTCAACTTTTAGATGTTGGTTGATATGCATAATGAGCTTTTCATGCAAATCTGAAGGATCCGCGCCAGGAATAAGTGATGTTTTCATGCTCTTGAAAAAGGGTAAATGATAAGTGGTTAAAGGCAATTAGGAATTAATATTAATTTTAATTCATCAAGATGAAAACGGCTGCTCTTATATTATTAACCTGCTTTATAATTTATTTAACTGAAACAGTAAACATTCCTCTTTCATTTGCGACAACTTGTAAGAGAACGATGTCTTGCTCCGGGATGAAAGAGCATTGCATGAAAAAACAGAAAGATAAACAGCCTTCAAAGGATAACTCGAAAAGCCGTAGTACCTGTTGTGCAAATTGCCCGTTACATTGCGTAGCCGTCTTTGAACTTAATAAATCGGCAATTAATCTCAATACAGTTTATAAGAAGGCATATTCCCCGATCAAAAGTTATGTGTTAGCGGGTTACGTTCCCGGGACATGGAAGCCTCCAAATAATATTTAAGCTTTAACTAATAAATATTATTTCACTTCAAAAAAATATATAATGAAAAAAATATTTTTATTGGGGTTGTCTTACATTTTACTTTCAAGTTCTGTTGTATTTGCTGGCGGTCATAAAGATTGCAAAAATTGCAAACAGAAACAATGTACAGAAAAGTGTAAGGACAAATGCCCAAAGATTAAATGTTCGCAGTCCTACTAAATGCCTGTGACACGAATCCCCCTTAACCGGGGGATTTTTATTCCAAGAAAAGAATACTAGAATGGCAGGGGTACAAAAACATCTCTGATAGAAGAACAAAATGACGAATGTATGCTTAATTGCATATCGCGTGGAATCATGTCTATAAAGGGGTTTTGAAGAATTACTTGATTACACACAAAAAGACCCACAGGTAAAACAACATAATTGGAATGACAGTCTCCATCCCGAGGAAACGGCATCTACGGAAAAAGTACTGCTTGATACCCTCGCTTCACCGGTCATCAAATGGGAGCATTAATATGGCTTATTCATTTCAGCCGATATTATTAAGCGGCACAATGGAACTTTTAATGTACAAAGTAAGAGTGGAAAAGGATCTGTATTTTCATTTTCACTTCCCCTGGATAAAGTAGCAGCGCCTGCTATGGAAATCGCAGGGCGAAAAGTTTTTGAAAAAGCACAAGCGGATGTTCAAGCAACATTGTACGAATTGATAGACTTAATTACATGTGCCCATAAATTAATTCTCAAACAACCAGTTTTCTTATCAATGGCAAATACTAACGCGGTTGTAAACCCGGGAGGTATTGCTGATAAGACTAATCATATTGTTTTGATTGTTCACTATAATGTTTCTTGGGCTGAAAGATTATGACGAGGAATTCAATTTGTAAGTATTAATAAAGCGAGTTATATCTTCTTAAAAAGTAGCTACTCATCTTTTTAGTATGAAGTGGCACCAAAGCAAAAATGGATTAGCAATAAAATGTCAAGTCATTTTTTAAATGCCTTAAAATCGTTGTATATTTAATTTGGGCTATATGAAAAGACAGATATTTATTTGCAACTAATAAGCGTAAACCGGCAATTATGCAAAAAGTAAAACCCTCATTTAGGGCGATAAATATTATTGCGTTACTCATTGTAATAGCTGTCATTGGATACTTGTTTTTCCCCAAAATAAAAGAATCAGTACAAAAGAAAAATGGATACGTAAAGAATGATGTATCGATTGCTGTACTTCCCTTTGTGAATTTAAGTAATGATTCCGCCCAGGAGTACTTCAGTGATGGACTTACAGAAGGTATCCTTAACTCACTTGCTCGTCTAAAAGGTTTGAAAGTTTGCGCCAGAACTTCTTCTTTTAAATTCCGTAAAAAGGAAATGGATGTAAAAGAAATAGGAAAGCAATTAGGTGTGAATACGCTATTGGAAGGCAGTGTACAGCGAGAGGGAGATCATGTCAGGGTTACCGCACAATTAATTAATGTAAAGGATGGATTTCATTTCTGGTCACAGCAGTTCAATGAAAATATGGGTGATATTTTTGCTCTTCAAAATAAAGTTGCAGACGCGATAGCAGAAAAACTGGAAATTACTTTACTGGAAAAGGATAATCAGAAGACGGGTAAAAAATCAATTCCGGGAAGAGAAGCCTATGAATTGTATTTAAAGGGCCGTGAGTCTTGGAATTTAAAAACTCCCCCCGAACTCAAAAAAGCAATCGACTATTTTCAGAAGGCTATAATAAAGGATCCAATGTACGCTGCAGCCTATTCCGGAGTTGCTGACTGTTATACAGCTTTGGGGTATGGAAGTTTCATGGCACCAAAAGAAGCATTTCCAAAAGCACAGGAAGCCGCAAAAAAAGCGCTGGAACTGGATTCTACTCTGGCCCAGGCACATGCATCTCTTGGTTTTTATAAATTTTATTATGAATGGGATTGGGCAGCAGCAGAACAGGAATTCCGGATGGCGATCGCTATGAATCCAAACTATGAAATCAGTTTTGATATGTATGGCTATTACCTTACAGCCATGGAAAGATATAATGAAGCGACCGCGATTTTTAAAAAAGCTAAAGAACTTGATCCGCTTTCAGTTCCTATTAGCACTGATATGGGCTTTAGTTTTTACTACGGCGGAAGCTATGACCTTGCCATTAAAGAGTTGAAGGCTTCACTGAAAATGAATCCAAAATTTGTACTTACTCATATTTGGCTGGGCCGTTCATACCAGGCAAAGACGATGTATCCTGAAGCAATTGCTGAATACAAAAAAGCCCTGGATGTTGCAGCGGATTGGCCAGTGGCGCTTGCAGCACTCGGCAGCGTTTATGGAGAGAGCGGTGATAAAGCAAATGCTCAAAAAATATTGGACACTTTACAGTCGCTATCATCAAAAAAATTTGTTACTGCTTATGGAGTGGCGTTAGTGGACGCAGCCCTGGACAAAAAAGAGGATGCTTTTTTGTGGCTGAATAAAGCATTTGAAGAACGCTCTAATTGGCTGGTGTGGCTTAAGACAGATCCTCGTTGGGCGCAGATAGTGCATGATAAAAGATTTAATGAATTAGTCAACAGAGTTGGGCTGCCTGAATAAATAAAAAATCAGGAGGGATTTACAAACGTTCCATTTAGTTTAGCACGATTGTTCAAATGCAATAAATAATGCCACGAACTTTAGGTCGTGGCTTAATGAAAAAGTGCTGCAGGCTTTAGCCAAAATTGAGATGCTGGCCTGCAATTCCCTGATAAAAAGATTGAATCATTTTGGCTAAAGCCTATACGCTTCATAAAATACCCACGACCTAAAAGCCGTGGCAAATGATGCCCACACAAATGGCATAGAATCTAAAAATCTATAAACATTTCACAAACGAATATGATCCTAAAAGAAGAATTGATATTGCAAAACGAATTGCCCTTTGCGGGAAGAATTTCTTACCAGGTCATTTCCTGATAAGGAGTAAACCGGCCTGTTTTGGTAATCGAGAGATATTTTGCTGTTGTTTCCTTTAATGAACCAGTTAGTACCCAGGTTGAATACCGTCGTTTGTTTATTAAGCCGGTCGTATTTGGCGGTTTGAAAAGTTGCGTAAGGCATTAATGTTCCATTCCCTTTACCGAATAAATCTTTCTTTAAAAGATAGCCCAATTGTGAATAGATCAAATGACCCGTGCCATACATGGGAAATGCATTACCCTGGCTCCCGGGAAGAAATGGAGTTGAAGGAGCAAGTCCGTCTGCGGGGTTCATTGCACCAATATATCGCAAATAACCTGGCCCAAATTGAGTGTTGAAATATCCTAAGTACGCATTTACAGATGTTTCTTTTTCTCTACGCACCGGGGCATCGTAGAATACAGCAACCGACCAGCAATTCAGCGAATGATAATCTGCAGACTGGCCACCATCGCCACTGGACCATGTCGCATTTTTCTGAGTAATAAATCCACTCTCCAGGTTCAGGACTTTTTTCTTTCCATAATAAGTACCGGGCATAAAGGCCGTCACGTGAGGTTCCCTTTCAAAAAAATTCCACATAAATAAACCCTGGTACTGGGCATGATTGCCGCGTTGGGTAAAATTAGAATTAGGAGTAGTGGGATATCCGCTTGCAGATAAGGCAGGGAGCGCAGAACCGCTGGTGGTAACAGGAAAGGGATTGCTAAGCGCAACGCGATAATCTAATTTCCCAACCTGTCCCCTTGCATATATACTTAATTTGCGCCCCACCTGGTCGGTAAGATCAAAGGTTGAATAGGGGAAGATGGGCACATCCATTGACAGAATGTTAGGAAGTTGTGGCTGATTGAACCGTGATAGCCCGCTGAGAATGGACAAGCCTCCACCTACAATCAAACCTTCGCTGCCTTTCTTTATCTTATATTCTCCCAATGCATCCTGTATAAAAGGAGTAAATTTTCTTGCAGAGAGATAGTTAAAATTATCCTGCCCAAAATGAATGTAAAAAAAAGTATGGTCTGATAGCTGGCCAAAAAACTGGAACCGTATTCGCCTTATGCCAATGTCAAAAGTTTCCGTCGAAGGTTCTTTCAGAACTGTTGTTCCGGGGTTGCTTTCATTGTAGCGAAACCAAAGCTGACCGAGTACTGTGAATTTAAGGTAGTGGCTGCCGTCATCATTCAGTTTTAGCCTAAGTTCGTCAATTTCCTTCTTTTTAGCATCTGCTTGCTGTGCCGACAGATGCGGGAATAAAATAAAATTTTGTATTAGTAATACAATAACAAATTTTGAGATGATTCTATGGCGATGAAACATCAGGTTGTTAGTTTTTAATTTAATAGAAACACTTACTTGCTATAACCAGGAACTACCTTAAAAGTAAAGTGAAAAGCTTTTACCTAAAAATATCATAGTGAATAACTTTCTCCAAGCTAAATTATTTCATTGAATTACTGTGTTCAAATGAGTGATTAGCGACTTTAAGCCGGAGCATTGCGATATTCATATAGATGCTGGCAGAAGGACAACCCGGGAGTTATTATATCTATTCCCGAATTTAGTAAGCCTTCGTCGTAGTTTTTTAAAATGGGAATAAGTAAATTTAGTTAGCAGTAATATGCTATACAATATTATGCATGGTTACTTTCATTGCATCAGGTGGGCAATAAAAATCAGGGATTTTTTTTCCTGTTATGCGCTTTATATTTTGATGTTACTGCTATTATTTAACTATAATACAACCGCCCAGCGGGCTAAAATTGACAGCCTCAAATCATCCCTTTCTTCTTTACATGACACTGCACGCATAGATTGCCTCAATGTTTTGAGTTTGGTATATACCTATTTGATGGCAGATTCCGCATTGCTATATGCTGATAAGGCTTATGAAGAATCAGCCTCCGTAAACTATGAACAGGGAATCATAATGTCGATGAATAATAAGGCGCGTATAGAAGGCGTGGCTTTTCGCAATTTTCCACTGCAGGAAAAAATATGCCTGCAAACTATTCGCCTGTATAAAAACTTAGAAACTGAAAGTGGATTGACTGAAACGTATATGAACCTGGCATTATCATTATTTTACCAAAGTAATTTCAAACGTTCTGCCGATGCCTGTGCCAAATTAATACAGCTTTCCCAAAAGGCAGGCGATAAAAAGGCGTTTGGTGAAGCGATTGCAGTGCTGGGTTCCATCAGCTTTGAAAGTGGTCATTATGAAAAGTCTTTTGAATACTTTAATCACAGCCTTGACGTATTTAAAAGTATAAATGATTCTTACAATTCTGCAATTGTATTGGCAAAAATCGGAGACCTCTACCGGTTGGCCGGCGATGACTCCACTGCTTTGAATTTTTACTTTCAAAGCCTGGCATATCCAAAAAACTCATCTCTTATATGGCATCCTTTAGTGGACCTTGGCGACACTTATTATTTGCCTGAACAATTGGATTCTTCTTTGGCTAACAAGGAGGAATACATGGAGACTATTAAATCTCTAACTATCAGGAGCAACTATACCACTCTTCCTAAAATTCGCACGGCGGAAATACTGCTGGCTTCCAAACAATATGATAAAGCCCTTCAATTATTTGATGAAGAATTAAAACTTTCAAAAAAAAATAATGATAAGAATTATGTGATGCGTTTATTATTAGATATTGGAAGAAGCTATGAAGGGGAGAAAAAATATGCAAAGGCATTTGATTATTCTAAAGATCTTTTACAAAATGCAGCTGGTAGTAACACCCGGCAATACTTGCGGGACGGCTACCAGTTAATGTTCATTTTGTATGATCATGTTCACAATGTTGACAGTACTTATTTCTATTACCAGCAGTATAAATCAATGAAGGATTCGGTGGCACTTGGCGAGTTCAGCAAAAAACTTGCTATCAGCAAGGCGGCTGCTGAAGATGGAAAGAAGGAGGCACGAATTGAATTATTAAATAAAGAAAAACTGATTAATCAACAACACCTGCAACTGAACGAACAGCAACTAAAAAGTGAATCATTTTTAAAAAACATTCTTATAAGCGGTGTTTTGGTTTTATTATTATTCGGTTTCATAATTTTCAGAAATATAAGGTTGAAACAAAAAAATGAAGCTAATCGGCATGAGATAATAGAGAAAGAATTCACCCTGCAAAAGCTGGAAAGTGAAAGGGCCAAAAGCGAGATGCAGCAAAAGGCAGGCGAATTAGAAATGCAGGCACTTCGTGCACAAATGAATCCCCACTTTATTTTTAACTGTCTTAATTCTATCAATAGATTTATTATTGCCAACAATGCTGAAATGGCCGCGGATCATCTTACCAAATTTGCCAAACTTATACGAATTGTTCTCCAGCAATCCGGGAAACCATTTATTCCGCTGGAAGATGAATTGTACTGTTTACAATTGTATATGGATCTGGAAGCGCTTCGTTTCGAAGTACCTTTTAGTTATGAAATCCATACGAATGAAATTGATATCTCAACAACGACAATTCCTTCTTTACTCTTACAGCCATTTGTTGAAAATGCCATCTGGCATGGGCTGCAGGGGAATGGAAATGTAAAGGGAAATATAGCAATAAATATGAGCCTGCAAAATGGTATATTACATTGTAAGATTATTGACAATGGAATTGGACGATCAAGGGCAAATAAATTGATTAAAAAAAGCGAAAATTATAAAACGTCATTAGGAATAAAATTAACAGAGCATCGTCTTCAATTAATAGATCCTTCGAAGAGAGAGAGAATGGGCATTACGATCTCAGATGTAAGAAATGATTGTGGGGAAATCGCCGGCACCTGTGTTGATATTAAAATTCCGGTAAAAGAGATATTAACTTAACTCTATAATAAATGATTAAAGCGTTGATCATTGATGATGAAAAACATTGCTCTGATAACCTTGAATGGCAAATACAAAAATATTGCCAGGGCATAGAAATTATAGGTATATACAATTCGGCAGAAGAGGGGTTACATCAAATTCAAACGCAACAGCCGCAGCTTGTATTTCTTGACGTGGAAATGCCTGGAATGACAGGTTTTGAAATGTTGGAAGCTTTGACGGAAATAAACTTTGATATTATTTTCACGACTGCGTTTGATCAGTACGCCATTCGTGCCATAAAATTCGGAGCACTTGATTATCTTGTAAAGCCAATAGACAAAGATGAATTGCGTGAGGCAATCAATAAATTTCAGCAGCGCACGCAACGTGATTCATTGAAGCAGCTTAATGCGTTGTTAAGCCATATCAAAAAAAGCAATGATCTTTCTTTTCAAAAGATAGCATTACCTACAATGCATAGCTACGAGTTGGTTCCGCTTAATAATATAATCGTTTGTGAAAGCAGTAATAATTATACAACCGTGCGATTGAATAATGGTCAGCATATACTTATATCTAAAACACTAAAGCAAATAGAAGACCTTCTCGACATACCTCCTTTCTTTCGTGTTCATAATTCTTATTTGGTAAATCTTCAGTATGCCATCCGGTACATTAAAGGTGATGGCGGGTATTTGGTTTTGAATAACGATATGACGGTTCCGGTATCGCGCAGTAAAAAAGACGAGTTGCTTCAACTCATTACTCATCTCTCTGCATGAACTGTCAAAAATTGCATTACATACGTTAATCTCTCTTTCATTTTCACTGATCTCTCATTAGTACTTTTTATAAGCCTGTTGCTGGTTTAGTTTCACAATAAATATTATTTATAACCTTAAAATTATTTTTATGCAAACTAAATTCATAAGCGGTATCATGCTTAAATCTGCTATGGTGATCGCAATTTTTTCAGTGCTTTCCGGTTGTCAAAAAGATTTGCCTGCGCAACAAGATCCTGAATCTGTTATTTCCGGCGCTAATCCTTCTTCCTCAGCCAGCGAACCATATCCTTATAATCTGAATGTGATCCTGCACAGCAACACGGGACAGGAAAATTCACGCGGAGAGATTAAATTTCGACAGGATAAAAATGTTGACAGAATCATCACTCTTGCCACTCGTGTTATCGGGCTTTTGCCCAACCATTCGTACCAGCTTCAGCGCGCTGTGGATCCTATCAGCGGAACCGGTTGCCTGAGCACATCCTGGCTCACTTTAGGATTGGGACTTCAACCGCAGACTATCGATACTGATGGCCAAGGAAATGGCTATGCACAATTATGGCGGGATGTTTCATCAGTTCCACATGGCACTGCATTTTACATTCATTTTCAAATCGTAGATGCAACAACTTTGGCCACGGTGTTAACTAGCGATTGCTATCAATATGCAGTAAGGTAGAGCTTACACTGCAAAAGTCAATTGCGGCGAATTTTCATCCTGCCCCGTTATTTAACAGGGCAGGATTTTTATAAGTTTTGAACGCATGAACTGGGAACTTAACGCTTTTTCCCAAAATCAACTTCGCTAACTCTGCAAAGGATTGAATATGTTTTGGAATGTTCTGATCATTTTGTTTTAATTACTCAAACAGCTTCCGTCTGCTATTTTTTTCTTAAAGTAAAGGTGTGTTGATAAAATTGTAATTTATGACCGCCAAAAGCTGACGCTTACACCAGGTAACTTTGCGCTATTGAGTAGGCTGATCAAGAAGCTAATGCCATCAATTTATTTATTTTACCTTCTTATTTTCTTCAGAAAGTGGGTTTTAGGCGTTTTATACCAAATCCAGGTTTAAAAACGTTATAATATTTCCAATCCCATACCTATGAAACTTACCCGAACGTTTGTTACGTTATCCTTTTGCCTTTTTATATCTGTCTTATATGCACAAAAAGAGGCTGTTCAAAAGCAGGGCATCTTTTCTTTCAGCGCTACCGTATCAGATTATAACTTTGCGCAGCGCACAAAAGATTCTTCTCTGAAATATGCCATGAGCGACGAGGACATGTTCAAATCGGGCAAGGCCAGCTTCGGTTTCCAGGTGAGTTATTGGAAACAACTGCAGCCCCATATAAATTTTTCAGGCAACCTGGGCGGTGATTTTGCGAATTTCCCTGCGTTGTTTGTAAAAGGGGATAGCATTGGCCAGGCACATTTAAGTGTACACCTGGATGGGTTGGTTCATTTCATGGCGTTTAATAACGATGCCCCGGTAAATCCATTTTTAACTGTTGGTATGGGCGCCGGAAATTTCGGAAAGCGGCTTGCTCTTTTTGCACCGATTGGAACAGGTTTAGCATTTCATTTTAGCACAGGATGTATCATTACGCTGCAACTGCAATTGAGAAAGGCTTTGTCATCAGGTATCACGAACGATTTTGTGACTTACTCTTTGGGATTTGCACAAGGCATAGCGGGGAGAGCTGCAAAAAAACACGAAAGCCATAAAGATGAACTAATAAAAAATTCCTTATCCGCCGGCAAAAATAGTCACAGTTCAGCCGGTAAGGCAGAAAGGAGTTCAAAGGAAAAAAACGTCGCAAAAGGCGTTTCTCAATCTGGTACAGATACTGCCGTGCTGAATAAGGTTGCCAAAGAAAATAAAGTAAGCCCATCGCCAGATGCGGATGGAGATGGAGTTGCAGACAAAGACGACAAATGCCCTGCTGTGAAGGGAAGTGTCGAAAACCAGGGGTGTCCGTTCCCTCCCGTAGAAGGTGCAGAAGTTTTAAATATGTCCCGCGATTCTGCTACCTACAGCATTCATTTTGATTTTGACCAGTCCATACTGCAAACCGGCGCTTTTGCAGTATTGAACAGGATCGTAGGAATTTTAAGAACTGATAAGACACTAACCATAAATATAACAGGGCACGCCGATAGCCAGGGCACAGACTTAAAGAATATGCAAGTTTCTGCAGACAGGGCGAATGTTACCCGGGATTATTTTATGAGCTACAATGTTGCTGCTTCCCGTATTAAATCTTCCTACTATGGAGCCACCCGCCCGATTGATAAAGTGCAGCAATGGAGAAACAGGAGGGTAGAGGTTACAATTATTAAAAAATAAAATGCATCTTTCTAAGTTGTTCTGGTTATACGGAATAGCCTGGTAATTGTCGGCAGTTATTTTTTAGCTATGCACCGGTGAATACTTTTATGACATTATCAAAGCGTTTAGCCATTAAAGTTATATTTCTATCTTTAGACAGTTTCATTAACTGCACGTGCCTGTTTTTGGTGTAAGGTGGGGCAACATCTTCTAAAATTTAATAATTCATGTCTTGCTTTGAATACTATTCTTCAACGCGGTAATGCAGGTACATTTTAAACACACAAAATTTCCTGGTATAATAGGCTTTCTTGTACAACATGCAACTTCATTTTTTCGTTTGATGGTATCCCGTTAAATAAACAATACGCAGCCATGTCACAAAATCAAAAGCCAGTTTACCTGGCACCCGCCAGCGAACCATTTATAAGAGAGTTCGACGAAACATTCAACCGGTTTGCGAATAAAGATATGCATACACTTGTGGTGACTGTAGATACTGACAGCGTGTATGGAGGGCATATAGCCATGCTGCAACACTTACTAATGGCGCTGCAGCATCAGCCGCATTTAATTGAGAAATTATTGTTTTGCCTCGATATAAAATTTACCCCCATAGAAGACAGTGGTATCCACATACCGGAGTCTTACTGGAAAAGTGACGCAGCTTATTACAGGTGGTTTCATAAGCTGTCAGCCTCACCATTAATGCTGTTTTTTCTCAATGATGAAGACGCCCGTTTCTACTTACTTGCAGGCGATATGCTGGCTGATAATTTATTGCACCTGGTGCCGAGTGAAAAGGGAAAAGGAATGGCTTGCCTTGAAGGCGATGAACTCATGGAAGTTTTGCACAGGCTTTTCGCCGCTTGCTGGATGATGCTTATATACTGCCATGGCAGCGGCTTCGATCCTGAACCTTATATACAAAGCCTCCTGGCGGATCTTGGCCTGCCATTAACTTTCGAACAGGTATATAAAAAGTATATCGAGGACATAGAGAAGGGAATTGCCTTCAGGGCAACAAGTATTGCGTAGTTAATAACCACATTTAGGCGCAAGCATATCCTTACTGTTAATAATTCACGCCATTCAGCCGTGCATACATCAGCTCGTTATCTTCTATCCAAAACTCCAGCTTAGGATGTGGAAAATCATCTGTTTCATGAACCCAACGTCCACCATTAAGAGGCGCTACCAGCGAAATAAAAAATGATTTGATCTGCATAGTTCTTTCATCAATAGCATTCTTCTTCGACTGCAGTTGCTCTAATTTTTCACTGATATTCCTTATGGCCAACACTTCGTCATCAGAATAAATCTTTGCTGAATTTTTTAACACGAGGTGATGATACTGAGCGTTAGCACCTTTGATTTCTTTGTCGATTGCACGGATTTGCTGATCCTGTTCAAACAGTTCAGTAACCATTTGTTTGAGATGATTCATAGTATTGTAAACGTCCTGAAAAGGGCTTGTGGTATGCACAAAAAGGAATTAATGCCAAAAGAGGCTGTGTTCGAATCGAGTTAATTTTGAGGTAAGGTTATTCCAACTTTTAGCGTAGGATTAAGCGTCCGCTTATGATATGAATTGAAAAAGAGGCTGCTGCTAAAGATTCTAAGGCTTATTAAAGTCAAATATTTTTTTCTTAAGAGGAAGGCGTTTTGATAAAATTGTAATTCATGATAGCGATAGTTAGACGTGTATTTTCTAAAAACCTAAATCAAAAAACTTTCTAATTCAACATCCATTTTTATTTTTCGATACCCAGCACTATATTTATATGTTTTAGAGATATGCCCCAACCTAATGCCTTTTTTAAAAAAAATTCTTGCATGACTAACCGGGGAAAAAATAGCTGAAACCAAAAAAACCAAAAATTATTCACAGGAAATATTTTTAAAAAGATGATACGCTTTTATCAAAAATATTTATACATTTTTATGGGTATAAAAAAAGTAATTCTGTATTTATTATTTATGGCGTTTAATTCATTATTTGCGCAACCAATAATAAATTCCTTTTCTCCAACGTCGGGCCAGGTTGGCAGCACAGTAATTATTGCGGGAACTAATTTCGACCCTGTCATAGCACATAACATTGTTTATTTTGGTTCAGTTACGGCAAGTATAAGCGCTGTATCTTCAACTTCACTAACGGTTAAGGTTCCTGTTGGTGCAACCTATCAACCCATAAGCGTCAACACCAATAATTTAATTGCCTATTCATCCCAGCCGTTTATTGTAACCTTTCCGGGAAACGACATTTTTTTACCAAATTCTTTTGAACCCAAAATTGATTCTCCAACTAGCACCCGGCCACAATTCATCTTACATGGGGATTTTGACGGTGACGGTAAGCCCGACCTGGTTATTGCGAATTCAAATTCTAACACAATATCGATATTTAAAAACGCAGGGTCAACTGGAATAATATCTTTTCTTCCCAAAATAAATTATGCAACCGGCAACTATCCCATTAGCATCGCCATAGGCGATTTGGATAGAGATGGTAAGCTTGATATTGCTGTGGTGAATAGCAATTCAAATACGATCTCAGTTTTCAGGAATATAAGTACGGCTGGAACAATTGCTTTTGCTGCAAAGATAGATTATGCAACAGGCACTGATCCCTATGGTTTGGCTATCGGCGATTTGGACCGTGATGGAAAACCTGATATTGCTGTCGCTAATTATAGTTCAAATACGGTTTCAATTTTTAGAAATACCGGATCTGCCGGAAGCATTTCATTTGCCGCAAAAGTGGATTACATAACAGGGGATGGCCCCAATGGTGTATGTATAGGCGATATTGATGGAGATGGTAAAACTGATATGGCAATCCCCAACAACAATGTAAACACCGTTTCAATTTTGAGAAATGCGAGTACTTCGGGCGCATTTTCTTTTGCTGCCAAAATAGATTTTATAACCGGTGCATATCCCTGGAGTGCGCAATTGGGAGATTTGAATGGAGATGGAAAATTAGATTTGGTTGTTGCCAATGGTAATGTTGCTACAGTTTCTGTGTTCCGAAATTTAAGTTCTGTCGGAAATATTTCTCTTGCTTCGAAAGTGGATTACGGGATTGGCAGCCCAACCTATTTTGCAGCCGTTGATGATTTAAATGGAGATGGAAAACCAGATATAGTGGCAGCTAATAGTCTTTCATCTTCTGTTTCGGTTTTGCTAAACACCAGTGATATTGCCACTATCTCTCTTGCTGCCAAAGTGGATTATACTGTTGGATCTTCACCCTACTGTGTGGCACCTGTTGATATGGATGGCGATGGGAAAGACGATATTGCCAGTGTTAATTCATTTTCGAATACTGTATCCATTCTTAGAAATAATATTACCGGGCCTTATATTTCTTCCTTTACTCCTGTCTCAGGTGGCGATGGCTCAATTATCAAAATAGCGGGCAATAATTTTACCGGAGCAACATCAGTAAGTTTTGGCGGAACGCCTGCTGCTTCATTTACTGTTGACACATCGATTAACATTACAGCATTTGTGGGCGCAGGTTCGGGTGGGGCTGTAGCTGTTACAACTCCACAAGGAACTGCATCACTGGCTGGCTTTACTTTTTCTAACGTACCAACAATTATTTCATTTACACCAGAAACAGGAGGGACAGGCACAACAGTAATTATAAAGGGAACAAATTTTATTGGAACAACATCAGTTAGCTTTGGTGGCAATACTGCCTCTTCGTTCATAGTTAATTCAGCAAATACTATTACCGCAGTGGTGGGAACTGTTGTAACAGGAAGTGTTTCTGTTTCGGTTACTACGCCGAATGGGGTTGCATCATTGCCTGGCTTTTATACCGGCCCTACAATCACATCATTCACGCCAGCCTCTGGCTCTGTTGGTACAACGGTGACCATTTTTGGAACCCACTTCAGTACTACACCGGTCAATAACATAGTACATTTTGGCGCAGGAAAAGCAACTGTATCTGCAGCCACCTCAACTTCACTTACTGTTGTGGTTCACGCTGGAGCCACATTTGAACCGATTACTATTACAACAAATAACCTCACAGGCTTTTCCAATAAGCCATTTACCGTTATTTTTCCAGGAGGCAGTACCGCATTTAATGCCAATTCTTTTTCTCCAAAAATAGATTCCGCTGCGTCAACATCTTTTGGAATTACCACGGCCGATTTGGATAATGATGGCAAACCTGATCTGGCAATTGTAAATGCCACTTCTGATAAAGTTTCCATTTTTAGGAATACCGGCAGCATTGGTTCAATTGCCCTGGCAAATAAGATTGATTATGCCACAGGCAGCTTTCCATTAAATATAGCTGCGGGCGACTTAGATGGAGATGGAAAACCTGAACTGATTGTTGTCAATTTACAATCTTATAATATTTCTGTTTTTAAAAATAATAGTACACCCGGCACGATTTCTTTTTCTTCAAAAACAGATTATCAAACGGGCGATCAGCCGCGCAATGTGGCGATAGCAGATATCGATAACGATGGAAAACCTGACCTGGTGGTGGCTAATAATGGTTCAGGTTCGGTCTCAGTTTTCATCAATACCAGTACGCCCGGAAATGTTTCATTTACTTCTCAGCTTACATTTTATACCGGCTCTCAAAGTTTACCTTTCGATGTCGCAGTAGCTGACCTCGATGGAGATAATAAACCCGATGTAGCTGTGACAGGACAATCAGGTTTGATTAATATCCTCCGAAATACATCTGCAGGTGGGGCAGTATCTTTCGCAACACCAATTTATGTTGACTTCGGATGGAGTGCTCGGAGTATTTCAATTGCTGATTTAGACGGAGATGGAAAACCTGATATTATTTTAGCGAATAGTTCAAACAATGCAGTTTCTATTTTTAAGAATTTAAGCTCGGTAGGAAATGTTTCTCTCGCACCAAAATTGAATTATATAACTAATAATGGTTCAACTGACTACCCCACCAAAGTGAGTATTGCTGATATGAATGGAGATGGAAAACCAGACATAGTCGCATTATTTGGAAACGCCCTTAACTCGTTTTCAATACTTAAAAATACAGCCAATTCCGGAACGATTTCTTTTGCGGCAAGAGCTGATTATACAACTAACGGAAGTGCAGACGCGATTGCAATAAGCGACCTTGATGGGGATGGAAAACCAGATATGGCAATCGCATCATTTAACCTGGGGGCGGTTTCACTAATAAGAAATAATATTGGCGAGGGTTCTCTTTGTGGAGGTGGTAATACGTCGCTTGCTGCAAATTTATCGGGAACCACTTATCAATGGCAGGTGAATGCAGGCAGTGGTTTTGTAAACATCAGTGATAATAGTAGTTATATTGGCGCAACAACAAAGATTTTGCATCTCAATAATATCTCTTCAACATTTTCTGGTTATCAATACAGGAGCGTTGTTGATAACGTGCCTGGTATAGCGGCTACACTTTCTTTTGAAAATACATGGACAGGAACTGTAAATTCATCATGGGAAAATCCTGGTAACTGGAGTTGCGGAGAAGTGCCGGATGCCAACA
Organism: Ginsengibacter sp.; assembly: GCA_040007435.1. Taxonomy (GTDB): domain Bacteria; phylum Bacteroidota; class Bacteroidia; order Chitinophagales; family Chitinophagaceae; genus Ginsengibacter. The sequence continues at coordinate 44,933 of JBDTUZ010000004.1, forward strand.
CAGATGTAATAATAACTTCCGGCATCGTCGTAATAAGCTCTAATGTTGCTATCAAAAGTTTGTCACTTAGTCCCGGAGTAAATTTCATACTTAACTCAGGCTATACCTTAACTATTACCCATTAGTGTGGAAATACTCCCTTTCACGCAAAATTATTCTAACTTGATATCGTTGGTTGAACGTCCGTTTGTGACATGAGTTTAAAAGAAGCATCACCAAATAATCTGTGGAGTATTAACCCTAAAACTTTTCTCCTTAAACAAAGGTGTTTTGATAAAATTGCAATCCGTCACAATCAAAGGCGCACACTAATGAACTATAATCGCGGCGAAGAAAGAAGCAGCCGCAATGGAGCGTAATGCCTTTCTCTGCGGTGAAAAATAAAATCATGCGTTTCAAACTAAATAATTTTGTAGCTTAGATTTCGTCTTTGTACATAACTGTATCTTCCCGGTGAGTGCAATAAAATTATTGAAATGGCAACAGTAAAATTTACTTATGCTTTAAAGCGGTTCTTCCCCGACCTCGACGAAATGACGGCCAGCGGAAACACGCTTACAGAAGTTTTTGATGAAGTGGAAGCCAGCTATCCCAGGGTGCGGAGTTATTTGCTGGATGAACACGGTAGCCTGCGGGGCCATGTGAATATTTTTATTGATGGTAATATGATAGAGGACCGTGATGGGCTTACCGACCGGTTTTCACCAACCAGCGAAATTTATGTCATCCAGGCTTTATCAGGTGGTTAAATAAAACTCCCTATTATATATTTATGAACCCGACACTCCTCCTTGGCACCCGCAAAGGGTTTATCGCCTATGGTTTACAAAACAACAACTGGAAAGTAGAAAACCTCTCCTTCGAAGGAGTACCGGTTTCAATCGCTTATGCAGATTCCCGCACTGGCGCCTGGTGGGCCGCCCTTGATCACGGCCATTGGGGCGTAAAACTGCACCGCTCCAGGGATAGGGGGAAGTCATGGGAAGAAGTAGCTGCTCCTGCCTACCCGGAAGGAGAAGAAGTAAAGGACGGCGCTAAGGCCACTACCCGCTACATCTGGTCCATAGCTAATGGTGGAAAGAATTTCCATTCGAGGATGTGGCTGGGCACAGATCCCGGTGGCTTGTTTGTAAGTGCGGATGACGGCAATAGTTTTGAATTAATAAGATCCTTGTGGGAACATCCCAGCCGCAAAACCCACTGGATGGGTGGCGGCCGTGACCAGCCCGGGATACATTCTATTGTGATAGACCCACGAAATGAAGAACGCATGCACATCGGCATCAGTTGTGCCGGTGTATTTGAGACTATAGATTCCGGCAAAACATGGCAGGTGCGTAACAAGGGCTTGCGGGCAGATTTTCTTCCTGATCCTTCCACTGATATTGGCCATGACCCGCATATTCTTGTAGCAGCACCGTCCAACCCTGACGTACTCTGGCAGCAAAACCACTGCGGCATCTTTCGTTCCATTGATGGTGGAAAGAACTGGGAAGATATCAGTGAGGTAGAGGGTCCTGCAAGGTTTGGGTTTGCCGTAGCAGTAGCAGAAGATAATGCAGACCAGGCCTGGGTGTGCCCGGCAAACAGCGATACTACACGCACTGCCATCAAAGGCGCTCTTTGTGTTTGCCGTACGGATGATGGAGGAAAAACATGGCAAAATTTACATAAAGGATTGCCGCAGGAAAATTGTTTTGATATAGTGTACCGCCATGCGTTAACCACCTCCGGCGATGCGCTTGCTTTCGGCACTACCACCGGCAACTTGTTCTTTTCTCCAGACAAGGGTGAAAGCTGGCAAACGATTAATAACTACCTGCCGATGGTGTATTCTGTTCAGTTTGCAGAGTAAAAGTTTTGTTTGCAAAACAGCCCGTGGCAACCGGGCCAGGCGGGATAGCTGGATCACAGATTAAAGGTGTTGACTAGTTGTGCTGGTAATATTTTCCTATCAGTTTAAGTAGTTGTTCTCTTCATTAAATTAGCAGGAGTCAATTCCTGTAAACCTTCCATAACAAGAGAGCGCCGCTTTAGCTTTTGTTACATGGATAACAATAAACGTAATCTTTGAATTATCAATTAGATTTTCCTTTGTTATTCTAAAGTACATTCGGCATCAACAATAGAATTTAATAATTTCAATGATGAATGAAATTAAAAAACAAGGCAATCCCAGTGATCATTTAGCCAATGAACGAACCTTTCTTGCGTGGATACGTACCAGCATAGGTATAATGGCATTTGGTTTTGTGGTGGTAAAATTTTCACTATTTGTAAAACAAATTTCCCTGATACTCGGTAAAGAAAATGTTATTCAATCCAAAGGGTATTCCGGCATTCTTGGTATTGCATTGGTTGCAGTAGGAACTGTAACTGCTGTGCTTTCCTACGTCAGGTACAAGCAAACAGAAAGTCAATTGAATGATGGCCGTTACAAACATTCTTCATTGCTGATAACGATGCTTACCGCATTCATTTTTTTAGTAAGCATATTGTTGATAGTGTACCTGGTAAATAGTATTTAATGCAATTATTGCTATACAATAATTCAATGTTTACGCATGCATCGGGGTTTCACGGAAAGCACTTTAGCATTTGATGTTTTAATAGGGAAATATTGCTTTCAATATTTAGGAATGCGAGCAATAACCGGTAATAAAGGCTTTCCTCTCTAACTATCCTATATTTCTTTTTCGCTAATTTTATCCCATGAGTTTCTCAAAAAATTACGCCTTAGACAAGACTGCTTTTAAGGCAATGACACTCCGGGAAGCGGATAACCATTATGGTTACTGGAAAAACAAAACGCCTAAAGAAAGACTTGAAGCTGCATGTTATCTTATAAATCAATTTTACGGCACCACTCCGCAAACGCCCGTTGATAAGACCGTCTTTACAAAACGCAAACACGCGAATGGCTAATATTTTCAACGAACATTTCCGTGACTTAATAAAAGCGCTTAACGATAGTAAAGTGGGGTAAGTACTGGTCGGCCTTTCACCAAAAAGTATTATAACCGGGAGATTATTCTTGAAAATCCTGCTGAGAAGGAAAATTGTACTTTGAAACTAAGCGTTATTCGTTGCTAAGTATTTGCTGGATTTGATCACTTAATCCTGGTATTTTATTTTTGATAACATCCCACACAATTGAATAGTTTATTCCAATGTAATCATGAATTAGTCTGTCCCGCATTCCAGCCATATTTTTCCATTGAATTGAGCCCCATTTCATTTTAAAGTCTGCAGGAATTTTCTTTGTCGCTTCGCCTATTATTTCTAAGCTTCTTACAATTGCACGTTTCAAAGTTTCGTTATCTAAAAATTCATCTTTTGATAAATTGTTGCTTACAGAAATTATGTAAACGCATTCATCAGCAATATGCTTTAAGTAACCAATTGGTTCTTTAGACATACATCACATCTTTTAGAATTTTGGGACCGATGTATTTGCTTAAACCATTTTTTGTAACAACATCAATTTTTTGGCTTTGAAAAATGTTTTCAAAGATGTCGTACACAGCCATGTAGTTATCAAAATTTTCTTTGTCGGTTTCAAAATCTATCAATAAATCAATATCGCTCGTTTGCGATTGTTCATTTCTTAAGTAAGAACCAAAAAGTCCAATATTTATAACACCAAATTTTGATAGCTCAAGCTTGTGAGATTTTAAAGTGGCAATTATATTTTCTTTCGTTATCATTTCAAAATTTGGTCAAAGTTAAATCACTTTAAATATTAAACGCTGTCACCATCTTTCTCAGTGGGGTTTTGCATTTGCTTTTTGGAAATACCCCCCCGATGTCTGAACGGTCTCCTAATTAAGCTATACTGCAAACTTGCGCTAAGAGGATTACTAGTTTGACGAACAATGGATGCGCATTACAGAAAGCAATGGTTAATGACTCTGGTAAGTTGTAAATTAATCACCTCTGGTTCAGTTGGATCTCTGTCTTTCCATATCTCTCTTTCGAAGTAGGTAATATTCTTTTTCTGCAGATCAATAATAAAGCAGCTTATCACTGCTTCAAATGCAATGGGACGACCTCCAATTCCGAATATTAAAGTAGTCGCCGCAGTTGCCTGGTAACTGTTCGAAAAATTTTGTTTAGTTCTTAAAAAACCCGTGTTGAATGTGCAAAAAACAAAATCAGCATCTGCTGTGCTAAATATATGAATTATTGAATCGGGTATTTTGTATTCACGTACCTGGTTGCTTGTATTTAGTTTGTTGTTAAGCTTAATAACAAAATTATTAATTGCTTCTTGCTGCACTGAATCCAGGGAAAAATATTTATGATCTACAGAATCAGGAAATATCTCTTGTAACTGCTTTGAGGCAGTATAAAAAGCTTTAACAGACAAACCGCTGTCAACTTTTTGTTTACTTCCTTTTCCTATTATAGTTATACGCGAAACCGGTGACAGTACCAGGAGTTTTTCTATTTTAGCATGGCTTCTTATATATACTATTGGATTTAAAATAAAGCTTAGGAGTGGAATTGAAAATATGAGAAAAATAAATTTTCTTTTCATAAAAAAGATGAAGTGATGCACAATGCGCCGGTGGTTAACAATATTGATAGAATATTCAAATTTCTCCTTTTAAAAATCAAGGAATAGTTTAATTATTAAATAACGAAAGGGCTGCCGTCAATATTTTAAATAATTTCGCCCTTTGCGTGTATAATTTTTCTAATAGTTATTATCTATAAAAATAAAACAAACAGTTCCTTCATCCGGCAGAAATCTTTCGCACTGAATATACTTCAATCCTCTTCTCTTAAATGAAATATATTATATCGTTATCGTGAAATTTGTATTTTTTAATCATAATAAATTTTCAAAAATAGCGCTGCATATATTCTAATCAGTACGAGCCAACCCATTGGATATTAATGGCCCCGGCTTTAGCCTCCCATAAAAGCACTTTTATAGTGCACTCTTATATAATAAAAACGCGATTTTTTTGTTTAATAAAAAGTAGCTGTATTTAGCTGTTCTTTAAAGAAACATTTGAGATTGCCCGTTCAGAATAAATGCCACAGTTACCCAATGAAATAACTAATGAGTCGTAACCGCATCTTTGTTTATAACTGAAGTCAAGAAATAACATCAAAATTTAAATCATGAAAACAAACCCAAGAATCTTTGTCGTGGACGATGATCCTTCCTGGTTGGAAGCCCTCAACAGGATGCTGCACAAAATTGGTTACGACAACATCAGGAGCTTTACAACTGGCACCGACTGCCTGCAAAATCTTCAGCAAAATCCCAAAGTAATCTTCCTCGATTATCAAATGGATGATATGGATGGATTACAGGTTCTCTGGGAAATAAAAAAATACAATCCATTCACTAACGTAATATTTTGTACAGCGCACAACAATATCGAACTTGCTGTGAGTGCAATAAAGTACGGATCTGCCGAATTCCTTTTAAAAGAAAATATTTCAATCAAAAAAATCAGTGACGCACTCGAAAGCTTAATGGGGGAACAGGGTGCAGTTAATAGGGTTTACTAATAAGCAAAGGGCTAAACTTTTTTGACGAAAAGTTTTCAAAATTAAAAACCATCATTATACAAAAATATACCCCGCTACTAATCGAAAATTTCATTTACTGGCGCAGGTCTCCTGACCTGTGCCTGCCCGTTACTACAAAATCATTAGTCTTAATAAATCATAAATCCTTTAATCAATCCTAACTAAGTTTAATAAACCTTTTTGATTAGTGTAACAATCAATTGCGCTGCTGTATAGCCAGTCTTGCGGCTCCCGCACAAATCCTGCTCTCACAGGGTTTTCATGTAAATAAGTAAACCGTTGGCGAAACTTAATTTCAGTATCTAATAAGATAGGATGATTTTCATGTTCCCAAAATTGAAAACGATAATTGCTTTTGTTTTGCTGCCCGTTCTTTTCAAATAGATCAAGCATCCATTTTTTCCTGCTTTCCTGCGAATTATTTATGATCGTGTCAATCAATTTTATTGCCGTAAAGCTTTTGATATTCTAGTGACGTGAAGGCACAGGTCTGGAGACCTGCGCCAGAGAAGAGACTGGCTTTGCAATAATTTAATGTTTAAGCTGCATCGGGGTTTCACGGAATAGTATTATAGCTGGGAGGTTATATTGTGAAAACGCCGATGGGAAGTAAGACTTAAATGGAATTAGGAATATAATTTCCATTAAGTTTTTTCATCTGTTTGGCTGCGTCTAATAAAATCATATAGTGGTTGAACAAATATTTATCCTTGTCAATCACTAATTCATAAAATTCTTTGAGGTGGCTATTGGGAAAGATATTTAGCATTGCGGATCGAAAATTTTTTACAGAATCCTTAATTATTAAAAGCCGTTTTCCATCATTAATAAAATAATTTTTGGTTAAAAATTCGAGTAATGTGTCTATGCAATAATTTGACCTTAAAGATGGGTGTGGATGCTTAAATTTCAAAGTATATTTTTCAAAATTTTTATTAGCAGAAAAAATGTAAAATGTAATTAATATAACAAAAATCAGATATCGTATTGTGGTTACTTTTGTTTCAAAGAAAATTAAATTGGTTGCAGATATAGAAGTTTTGTTTTCAAATGCATCCATTAGATGTTTTCCGAGCTCATGAATGGCATATTTATCTGCATCCATTTCTAAAACTTGTTGGCTAAGTATATCAGAACTCTTGTCATCAGTGTCATCATCAATCTCGTAAATAAATTCTTTGTTTCGTTGATTTAAATGCCCAATCTCATGAAGAAGCACGAAGAAAATAAAATATGAAAACAACGCTTCCGAAATAATTCTTCTCTTATTATCCGCTGACGATATTATTAATGTATTATAGTCAAGTTTATTTTGCTCGCAGAACTCTCGCCAATTGAGGAATTGGTCAAATTCTATAACTATTGGATTTTCAGCTGAGCTCTCATCAAAAATTTCTGGCATGAAAGAGCTACTCCTTAATATATTTCTAAAAATGAACGATGAATAATCTACTAAGCCTTTAGTTATACCGATAAAATTATGATGATCTTTACTAAATTTAACTGCATTTATATTAATTCCTTTTATCAAATAAAAATGGAGATTTCCAACATTTAGATTGGAAAGACTTCTATCAAGAAAGTTCTTGATTTGTTTCTCTAGCCAAGTATATAAGATAAATCCAGGATCATCTAAATGGGGATCATATATCCCCATAGGATATTCTTTTCTGATGGCTCGCTCAAAGATTTCTGATGGTTTCATTATAATTGCTAAAGTTTCTAAATATACATAACTCAAGCTAACCTCAGGACATTTACCTTTCAATTTTCCTTACTTTTATTCATCTCAAAACATTTCAATTCTCCCAACATTTCAAAAATGAAAAGATTTTTCCTACTCTTCGTTACCCTTATTTGTTTTTATCAATTTTCCATAGCGCAGGATGCCAGCCCTTACTTCGCATCTAATCCGGCACTAACGCCCGACGGGAAAACGCTTATCTTCAGCTACGACGGAAGCTTGTGGAAGTCGCCTGCTGATGGTGGCGTGTCTGTGCGCATAACCGGCATGCAGGGGAATAGCTCCAACGCACGTGTATCTCCCGATGGCAAGTGGCTCGCCTTTAGTAATTCGCAATTTGGGAATGCTGACATCTACCTGATGTCTTTAGAGGGTGGTGTTATAAAACGCCTGACGTTTCATGCAGCAAACGATATAGTAGAGTCATGGGCATGGGATAGCAAAACCATTTACTTTACTTCAGGCAGGTACAACCGTATGTCCACTTATAAGATAGGCATCAACGGTGGCACACCTTCGCAGGTGTTCAGCGATAATATGTTTGACTACACACACAATGCTTTTGAAGATCCGGCAACCGGTGAAATATTTTTTGATGATACCTGGGAGAGTGCTTTTTTTTCAAACAGGTTAGGCTACAAAGGCCCATTCAATCCTGACATACAATCTTACAATCCTGCAACAAAAAAATATAAAAAATATACTGACTGGAAGGGAAAAGATATGTGGGCAACCGTTGATAAAAAGGGGAATGTGTATTTCGTTTCAGATGAAGCAAGCGGCCAGTACAATTTATATTCTTTGGTGGATGGCAAGAAAAATCAGCTCACTAATTTCGGCACTTCGGTAATGCATCCCTTTATAGATGCAGCGGGAGACAGAATTGTTTTTGAAAAGGATTTTCAATTATTCTCTTATGATATTGCTACTAAGAAATCAACCAAAATACCCTTGCAGGTTTATAAAAATAATACATTGGCTGCCTTGCAGGATTTTAATGTGACGGGTAAAGTAACAGAGTTCAATGTTTCGGATGATGGGAAAAAACTTGCCTTTGTATCACGCGGAAAATTATTTGTTTCAGATCCGAAAGGAAAATTCATTCGTGAGATAACAACATCACCGCAGGAGAGAGTGATAGAAGTTTATTGGCTAAAAGACAATAAGACTTTATTGTATGGCCAAAGCTACAAAGGCTTTGAAAACCTTTACACGCAAAGCGCAGAAGAGATTGAGCCTGCAAAACAAATCAGCAGCTTCGCAAAAAACAGCCGGTCTCTTTCATTCAACAGCGATAAAACAAAAGCAACTTATTTGTGTGGTTCTGATGAAGTGCGGCTGCTTGATCTTAAAACAATGAAGAGCACAGAAATGGTGAAAGATGAAATATGGGGATTGCAAAATTCAGCGCCATACTTTTCACCGGATGATAAATATGTACTATACACAGCCTATCGCAATTTTGAGCAGGACATATTCTTATACAGGCTTGGTGACGGGCAGGTGTTTGATATTACCAATACGGGTGTTTCCGAAACTAATCCACTATGGTCGCACGATGGCAAATACATTTACTTCACTTCGGACAGAACAAATCCTTCTTATCCTTACGGCCCTTCAGATCAAAAAATATACAGGATGCCGTTGGAAAAAGTGAGTGAGCCATATCGCTCGGATATGTTTGATTCTTTGTTTGTACAAAAGAAAACAGACTCGGTGAAAGTAGATACTTCTACGAAAGAGAAGAAGAAGGCTTACCTGGAAAAACAAAAAATAAAAAAAGAAAATGAAACGGTGAAAAGTACTGCGCCACCGAAGCCTGAAGTAAAAATTGATTTCAGGGACATGATGGAAAGATTGGAGAAGGTAGGCCCTGATTTTGGTGAGCAAAGCATTTTGAATGTGATCAAAAATGAAAATAAAACTTATGTATTTTTTATTTCCAATCACCAGGAGGGTAAGTCGTCTCTATGGAAGCTTACGCTTGAGCCTTTTGAAAAAACGAAGACCGAGCAAGTGAAAGATGCCGATGGAAATGATATTGAAATCCAGGGATACAAAGACCACTATTTCGTATTGAATAAAGGAGTGATCAACAAACTTGATGCAGACAAGAATTCTCTTGAGAAAGTAGAAATGGATTTTCCTTTCACCATTAATATGAATGATGAATTCAACCAGATGTTTTACGAGGCGTGGGGCGCTTTGCAGGAAAATTATTACAACGAAAAATTTAATGGTGTAAACTGGGAATCTATTCGCGACAGGTATGCTTCGTTTTTACCGCAGTTGCAAAACAGGAGCGATTTCAGAATATTATTAAATAACATGATGGGTGAATTGAATACTTCGCATTATGGATTTTCTACCAACGGTACTGAGGAAAAGACTTTTTATACAACGGTAACTGCTGCTGCAGGTATTATGTTTGATGATGAGCATCCATACATCGTGGATCATGTTATTAGGAATGGTTGTGCTGATCTGTCTGATGCTAAAATTGAAAAGGGAGATGAGCTCGTAAGTGTGGACGGAATAAAAACTGATGCAGCACAAAACCGCGAGTTTTATTTTATGCAAACAAAAGTGCCGGATGAAATGGTTTTAGGTTTCAGGCGCGGAGGCAATGAATATAAAATAAAGATCCATCCTGTTGGCTACAATGAAATGCAGGATCAGTTGTATGATGAATGGATAGATGCCAACCGCAGACGTGTTGACGATTTAAGCAATAAGCAGATCGGCTATGTTTACATGAAGAATATGGGTGGTGAGGCGCTTGATCAATTTGAGAAAGATATGGTGTCTGATGCCGTAAGCCAAAGGAAGGCTTTGATACTTGACCTGCGCTACAATACCGGCGGAAACGTTCATGATAAAGTGTTGCAGTTTTTATCGCAACGCCCCTACCTGCAATGGAAATACAGGAATGGAAAAATGAGCCCACAGCCGGATTTTGCGCCTGCAGCGAAGCCGATTATTTTATTAACGAATGAACAAACATTAAGTGATGGTGAGATGACTGCTGAAGGTTTTAAACAGTTAGGTCTTGGGAAGATAGTTGGTGCAGAAACCTATCACTGGATCATCTTTACTTCAGGAAAGCGTTTGGTAGATGGATCAACCGTGAGGTTGCCATCGTGGGGCTGCTATACTTTGGATGGAAAGAATCTTGAGACAAATGGGGTATCGCCGGATATTTATGTAAAGAACACTTTTGAAGACAGGATGAAGAACAATGACCCGCAGATTACAAAAGCAGTAGAGGAGATAATGAAGGAATTAAAATAAAGGAAGTGATATTTTGTTGCCGCTTTATAGCAGAATGTTAAACGTAAGGGTGTTGATAAAGCAAGTGGTTCCAAATAGACGGATATTTTTAGCCCGAACTACCCGAGGTAATTTATACCTCCAACCTCGTGCGTTTTTTCCTTTCTTTCGCAATGTCGCATCCATCAACCAAACCGGGTGGGGATTGTTCTAAAAAATTAGTAACTACGAGACGGCTTAAGATCCTTTTTCAACAACCACCCTTTGATGGCTTTCCCGGTATCATCGGTAAAAATCGCGTATTGGAATTCGCCGGTTTCGTCTAAGAGAGTAAGGGTGGCATCCCCCGCAGTTAAATAAATTTCACTCCTCTTATTTTTATCAGGAGCGTTGTAAAAATAAGAATCGCGTACAATGGTATATTCGTTGCCCGATTGAAAGTCATCTTTCCCCGATGTTGAATCCGAAACGCGTTGTAGTTTTCTCAGGGGCTTATAGCTTGCGGCAATTACGGGCGCCTTCGCATTCTTTGCTGGTTTGTCCTTTGCTTTTTTTATTGTTTTGTTCGCTGCTGCAGTGACTGAATCAACAGTATTTGGTACTTTCTTTTCCTCCTGTACCACAGGGTTTTCCGGCACACTTTTATGCGGTGTGTAGAATTTATCATAAGCCGCAAAACCTGCGAGGCCAAGCGCCACGATAAATACCAGTAACAACAAGGATTTTGATACATCTTTTCGTTTGGTTGCATTATAGCGCTGGGCTTCTACTAGCTCACGTTCACGGGTGCTTACTAAATATTGGAGATCTTTAATCACTTCTTCCTTTTGTGCAAGACGTGTTTGCAGAGAAAGTATTTCTTTGCTTAACGCAGCATCATTAACCTGTGGTACAAATGCTTCTGCTGCTAAATGATCGATGCCTTTTTTTCTTTCATCAGAGACGGTTCCCACCTGGATGAATTCCTGTAGCTCACTTCCGTTCTTAAATCTTTTTGCAGGATCTTTTTCAAGGCATTTGTAGATCATACCAAGCAACCATACCGGGATCTCCATTTCCCGTTGTTGCTTCTCTTGGCTCCAATAACCGGGTAACGCTTCGCGGCGCAATGAAATAATATCCGGTGGCAGTGTTTCCATGTGTGCCACCATCACTGCGTTACGTGCCATTTCACCTTTATTCGTTAAAGGAAATGGAACATTGCCCGTCAACAATTCAAAAAGTATAATTCCAAAACTATATACATCGGTTTCAGTGAGCGTTTCACCCGAACTTTGTTCCGGCGCCATAAATTCTATAGCGCCTGCATAACGTATGCTGGTGCGTCTTTGTTCATCTGACATTACAGACAACCCGAAATCCAGCAGGATATAATTACCCGTATGCTGGTTAAACTTTACGTTGTTGCTCTTTATATCTCCATGCTTAATATTTGCCCTGTGGCAATGTGCTAATGCATTTGCTAACTGGTCTGCTACTTTAATGATTTCCTTTACAGTAAAAACGGAATCATAGGGAGGCTTTAATAATTCACCCAGATCCGGGCCTTCAATATATTCCATCTCTATAAATGGAAGATTCCCGGAGCTCGTTATGCCGGAAGCAATGATGCTTACCACATTTGGGTTAGGAATCTCGTTTACCTTTTTTAATTTTTGTACTTCATTTTGGAATGAAATAAAATGCTTGTCATCCTCGCTTTCGCTGGCGATAGGAGTGGGCAGTATCTTTATCGCGGTAATAATTTCACCTGTCTTTCTTGCTTTGTAAACGGAACCTTGTCCTCCCGATTTTAATGCACCGAGGTTTTCCAATCCTTCTGTTATCGTAAAAATTTTTGCCATAGTTAATCGTTTCCTGAATAAGTGAATTCTAATACCGCCATATCGCCTAAAATTATTTGATCGCCTTCCTGCAGCCGGTGACCGACTTCAATCGCCTGCATTTTTATTAAAACACCTTCTGGTGTGCGGACTTTCATTTTGTTATTGGGAGGTATACCACCCTCGTCTGCAAAAACTAAAAATGTATTACTGTCTGCTTCCCATTCAATGTGCGCATGTTGCCGGCTTACTGAACGGTTTCTTTCCGTAGGTTTAAATGCGATCGCATTTTTTCTCATATAATTTCCCATCGCCTGCACCTTTGATTCGCGGCCGATATTAATTCTTCCATTAGCCGAATCAATTAAGTAAGTTTCACTCTCAGCTTCGCCATTCAATACTTTTATAAAAGCATTATTTTTTTTATTACTAAGCCCTGATCGTTTTGTTGAGATGAAGACTGCCACATCAATATCTTTTAAAACGTCAGCCTGCGGCGGAAATTTATCAGTAAAGTCAATCTCACATTTGAAAGAAGATGATAAGGTAATTGCATAATCATCTGCAATTTTTTGAACTTCATCAATTTTAAATTTACCGGGAATGTTGGCAAACACTGCCGCCTCGTATAAATGCTTTTCAGCTTCGCTGCAATTAATAAAAAGATAAACGGCCATAATATTGGCACCTTCACCACCCTGTGCTCTTTGCAACCTTTCTTTTATTGCCTGCAATAAAATATTACGAATGCCTTTTACATCATGCGGACGTTCTTTGAATAAATTAAACATGTCAATTCTATTTTTAATAATTTAATGTGATTCCGGGATAAGCTTTTGTTTTAACCTTAGTAGAAAAATGTTATGTTTATTTTGACCTTATTACCTTATTACCTTATTCAACCATTTGTTTGATAAGGTAATAAGGTCGCTTTCAAATTGGTTATGTTTTCTACTAAGGTTTTTTATCAATTTTTAAATCCTAAAAATCATCTCACTCAATTTCAATTTCACTACTTCTTATCCGAATTCAATTGTTTAATGCCCATCACCTGCTTGATGGCGCATCGTCAATTCGTTTCTGTTATCTAACTGTATTTCTGCCTGCTTTTTCAAAGGGTCAAAACTTTTTATATAATTGCGTTCCAATAGCAATGGTATGATACGAGACCCTGCAAGTGCAACCGCATCACTTGAACCTTTGGTTCCCTCAATTCTTATACAAACTATAATGTGACCGTTGCCGTTAGTTTTGGGTGCAAAAAATACGTACCAGCCATCGTTGATACTTTCACCCCGTACAATTCTTTCAGGTGTACCTGTTTTACCTGCAACTAAAATTCCCAGCCGGTTTCTTTTCGGAGCGCTTTGTTCTCTCATATAGGTTGCCAGGTATTGTGCATATAAGGTATCACTGGCGATGGTAATGCCTTTTTTACTCTTCGTTGCATTTCCATTAATATCCAATACATATCTGTTGGGTATCATAACACCATTATTAGCAATGCCGGAAGCGATACGTGCTACAGAGGCGGGTGTTGCTACCAATTCTCCTTGTCCCCACGCCATACCTGAAATACCTAAGGCTCTTGTGCGGCGTATGTTGTCGGGGTTGTAACGCTTAAGGCTTTTGAATTCCGTTTCCCGCCAAAGCGTTCTCCACTTTTCCTGCTGCGATGTATTGCCTGCATCATTTTCAAAATAATATCCGCCAACACCACGCAGGAACATACCCGATTTCATATAAAGGGTTACCATTTCCTCCTGCAGTTGCTGCTCGTTAGCCAGGCGTATAAAGAATGAATTATTTGATTTTACGATCGCTTTCTCGATGGTTATTAATCCTGCTTCATCAGGTTCAGGTCCATTAACTCTTATAAGATCTTTAGGATAAACCCGGATCGTTTTTTTTGCAACAGATGGCCCCAGTTTATTAAAAGCTGCCATAGCTGTTACCAATTTTGCTGTAGAGCCTGGTTGTGTTGCGTGGGTAAATCCAATGTCAGTATTTACATTCCAACCCGGTAATTTATTTATCTCATTTTCAGAAAGGCTCAACTTTTCCCAATCGTCTACCGGAGGTAGCGGCCAGCATGCAGATGCAAGCACATCTCCTGTACTATCTTCCATAACCACCACAGAAACTCTTTTCTTGTTTACACTATCACTCTGCTGCAATGCCATTTCGATCTTCGTTTGTAATGCAGCATCTATGGTGAGCGTTACATCCCTGTTGCGTTTTTTGAATTCAGCAACATCGTTGCTGTTAATACCAGAAGTCAACAGATCTGAAAGTGCACTGTAATCCCTTTTTGTGACTGTCATCTCGGTACCGGCTACCGGCAGAAATTTTTCTTCGCGAAAACGATCAGCGCTCACCTCGTATTTAATAACGGGAGCAGGGAATCCCCTGAGTTCGGCGGCGTGAGCATACTCCGCAAAATATCCATTGTTGCCCCCGGAAAAAATTCCGGTGTTTGCATCGCCAGTCCAGAAAAACATGTATTCACCGAAGGGGTAGTAGCGGTCTTGTCTTTTATACGACAGTGACTGAATATTGTCCGCCTGTATTCCAAGTGCTACTAAAGAATCTTTTTGCTCCTGCACCATTTTAGGATCACTGGATGCGAGCAACCGGCCATTCCTGTCATAAATATTTCCTGCCCGTAACCTATTCATTAAAATGCTTATCCTCGGGTTGTAACTAAACATCCTTGCACCACTACGGTCAGCTACCAATGCAGGTTCTACGATCCACTTTTTCCTATTGAAGGTATAGCCAGATACATTTATGATTAACAGTAGTATAGCTGCACATGCTGCCAGTAATGCAGGCATCAGGTTTTTATCCTGTCGTTGTGAAATATATTTCATCTGCGCCTGTGTTCCACTGAATCTGGATACGCCTAATAAAAAGCCGGCTGCTATCATACTGCATAGCAATGATGTGCCGCCATAACTGGTGAACGGCAACGCCACACCAGACAAGGGAAGTGCCCCGGTAGAACCCCCCGCAATAAGCAAAAATTGCACGAAGATGCCGATGCCTGCACCGGCGCACACATAAAATAAAAATGGTGCACCTGCCTGTCTGCCTATAATAATCGAGCGGTGAAGAAATACAAGGAATAACATAAAAACACATGCAATACCTGCCCATCCAAGTTCTTCGCCAATAGCAGGAAGTATCATATCAGTATGCGCTTCAGGAATGGTTTTCGCAAATCCTTCTCCAGCGCCCTGCCCTGTGATGCCTCCTGTGGAGATAGCCCAAATACCATTCGCTACCTGGTCTCCGCCATATACCTGGTTATTCCATGGGTCTGACCAAATGGCTTTACGGTCCACCAGTCTTTGTATAGGGCCAGGTATTATTTTAGCAAGCACAGGAATTTGATCAAGCAATAAAAATCCGCTTACAACAACCAACGCCATCACCGCGGATTCGCTTAGTTTCTTTTTTGCAATAAGCATATACAAGGCAAGAGCGGCTACGGTAATACCTGTAGCAAGCCAAACATTTTTGAAGATCCAGATGGCGAGGGCATATAAAACCATAGAGGCAACTACTTGCATAAAATCGCCACGGGAAAAAGAAAAGAGTATAATGAATGTGAAACAGCAAATGATGGCAGGGCCAAGATCGCCTATCACCAGGAATAACAAAATAGTTGCAACAATAGCGACCACGGCGAACACAAAAAATGATAGCCGTTTATTGAATGAAGGATATTCTGAGATAAACTTTTCATTAATGGCAAAGAAACCGGCAAGGAAAAGTATCACCATGTATTTCACGATCTCGCTTGGCTGAAATCCGAAAAGATTTACTTTAACACCGCTTCCTTCCGGGCCGGTACCAAACAAGATTGTGAGACACAGTAATCCCATCGCTGCTAACGCCCACGGCCAGCCGTCTGCTGCTTTTCTATTGTCTTTAAAAATAAACAGGCGGAATAATCCTGAATCAGGCGTAAACTTTTTTAAGTTGATAAACTGGAACACCAATATAGAAGCCATTCCGATGCAGAAATAAATAAAAGTGCTTTTCACCAGGAAGCGATCACGCAAAGGATCCTGCAAGCTGAATAAGGTTATAAAAGAAAGGCCTGTCAATATCATGACCACAGGAAGAAGTAACTGGTCGGTACGTGGTGAATGCATAGAGAAGACGAGGTGCAGTAAAAAGAATGATGCAAAAAATGTAATTACTATAATACGAAACCAATCCGTTACTTCGCCCGGTGTGCGTACTATGAATGCCTTTTCTTTTTTTAGCGTATTAAAATCCTTTGCAGAGAAAAGCCGCATTTTATGAAGCGATTCAGTAAAATTAAATGTTGCATTGCCCTGCAATTTTTCAACACCTCTTGAGCGGCCAAACTCATATCCAGGATGCAACGGAAGTATTTCATACGACTTATTCGCTGGCAAGCCGGAAAAAACATAATTGCCGGAAGCATCGGTACGGGCGTAGGCACTGAATGAAATCAACTGGAGATTTTTCGCAGAGTCGCGAACAAATATTTTCCTTGTTCCGTTTTTAAATTGAATGATATTATTATCACCACCACCGGATGCAGTTACGCTGTCTTGCGGCACCAACATTCGCAACCTGAGTAAAACTCCGGTAGCGGGCCGTCCGTCCTCGCTTTTAACAGTGCCCGAAATATTATCCGTGCCTAAATCAACGTTAGTCTGAGCAGCAACCTGTAATGGATGTTTTCTCTCCTTTTCAAATGAAGTGGAATCATCACCGGAAAATCCCAACAATTCCCTTGATAACAGTACCCGTCTTTTGAAAGATGCTCCGCCTTTTGCAAAGGCTTCGTCGGCATTTAAAAAATATTGATTCTTATTTAATGTGCCGATATTTTCCATGACTGAGCCATCACCTTTTGCCGTGGCCATCGTAGCAGCAATAAAAGCAATGTCTTTTGGATCTTCGAAATACATCCCTTTCTTTAATACTTCAGTCATGGATTCCCCAGGCCTGCCGGTGTTGAGGTTAATCATGGTGCCATTACCTATACGAGTTTCAACTTCGGTAAAATCACATTGTAAAACAGTGTACAATTTCCAAAAAAGCAAAGCCATGATAATTCCAATAAGCAACATGCAAATGCGCTCCGCCTTTCTGTTCTTAAACCAAGCACCGGAATTTGACATGTCCTTATTTGAATTTTGTTTGGGTGATAAATATGGAGTCTTTAAATCTGCCGGATATTATTGAATCGGGAAGCGAGAGTATATATTGCACAGGTATGCGGCAATTAATGAAGCGTACATTACTGAACGTTATATTATTCTTCTGTACTATAATACCCACATCGAAATTTTGGAATACAAGGCTATCCAGCACTATATGTTTGGCGGTGGGATTGATAATAAAAGCGGCTCCTTTATACAAACTATCAGCGGTAAAAACAGCACCGTTTCCAGCGAGGTAAAAACTATCTTTTGCAACTATTAGCGGTTCACTTATGTCAGAAATTTTTTGCTGCTGAGACAATACAAATTTTTTAGATAAATCATTTACATGTGAGATCAGTTGAATGAGTTGTTCATCTTTTTGCTTCGGCATTTGTAACGGGATATTATTTATTACGACTGGCTTTTTGTTTTTATTAAAAGCGACCGTGAGCGAAACTGCTGCGAGTCCAATTAGCAAAATGATTATGAATGCGACCAGCCTGCTGCCCATTTTTTTGGCAGGCTTGGTATCGCTGGTAAGTGCTGATTCGGAATTAGCGGCCGGGGCAATAATTTCGCGCTTTCTTTTTTCAACGTTAACCGGCTCCCGTTTTTGTTTGGGCCAATTATTATTTTCAATCAGCACTGCCGTTATATTATCATTTCCTCCCGCATCGTTTGCGGCATCAATTAAAGCTTTTGCTTTTGCAGCAGGATTTTTCTTTGACGTTAGTAACTTTGTAATAGTGCCTGAGCTTATCATATCCGTAAGACCATCACTGCATAATAGAAGCGCATCTCCCGGAAGAAAAGGCGATTCACCGGTCTGAATAAAATCTTCCATTACACTTATGTCTTCTTCAAATCCCAACGCTTTATTAATTTC
Organism: Ginsengibacter sp.; assembly: GCA_040007435.1. Classification (GTDB taxonomy): domain Bacteria; phylum Bacteroidota; class Bacteroidia; order Chitinophagales; family Chitinophagaceae; genus Ginsengibacter. The sequence goes on from JBDTUZ010000004.1 coordinate 63,398, forward strand.
GTTACGCCTAGGATGGCGCATAGCCTCTTCTTCTGACAGGCGCCCTGATTCTTCCAGGAATCCAACTACAGAATGATCCCTGGAAATTTTTACTAGCGAATGATCCCTGAACAGGTAAATCCTGGTATCACCAACATGGGCATACCAGCATTTATTATTTTTTACATCGGCCACTACACAGGTCAGCACACAGGACATTTGGTCATTGCTGGGTTCTTCCTTTTTTTTCTCGTTTATTTCCACGTTTGCAGCTACTATCGCGTCAGTAAGCGATTCAATAATATCTTCTGAAATATTTCTAAGATTTTTCATGATAACAGAACGTGCGATCCCTGCAGCAACATCGCCGCCGGTGTAGCCGCCTACGCCATCGATAACACCGGCCACAATAAATCGCTTATCGGCAGTTTCGCGGGCAAAGAATGTATCCTCATTCTTTTCGCGGCGTTTGCCCTTATCAGTTATTCCATAAAAGTATTCAGCCATTTTTGTGTGTTTGCTTAATGTCAAAAAAATGTGCCACCAATAAAACAATGCTGATCACCAATAATCCTATCGCTAAAAGTTTGTCCATATTAAACCTTGAAGATGTTTATAGATACAATTCCATTCAATACGATCCTGGAATTCATAGGAAGATCTGTCCAAAGAGGCGAATCTTTATAGCTGTTTTTTACTTCATTTTCATTCACGATGGTCTTCTCCCCAAAAGAGGCCAGGAAAAATTTATCAGTGGCCTTATCATAGCGCACTGAGAGATGTGGCGTAGAAACCCATTCGGAAGGAATGCGAAAAACCCCAGCCTGGCCGGACTTTTCGTCGATACCGCTCACAAGAAAAGCTTCGTCTTTTATGAGATATTCCAGCTTCTTACCTGCATATTCTTTTTCAGGAAGGGTAGCTTCAAGGCGGGCAAAATATTTCGGCTTGCTGGCATCATTTACATCGCCCAATACGAGACTGTCCTGCCAAGGAATTTCGTAATAGCCATCACTGTAATAAGTAAAGTCTTTTAATATCTCGTCGGCAATGTCAAATGTTTGGGCGATACCTGTTTGACGTGGAATAAAAGTAACCCGGAGATTTTCTTCCTTTTGATGCACGTTGCCTGGCAACAGTTTTCCGATAAAACTCTTATCTCCTTTTTCGTAGTCTGGATGCGATACAAACCGGAACACCCATTTACTTGCAGACGCTGTAACCTTCTTACCTTTCTGCCGGTATTCCTGCAGGATGTTATAGAATGCTTTTACAGATTCTTTTATAATCAGGGAAAATATACCCCGGTTATTATCCATAAACTTATTGTAATCGGGAGGGCTGAAGCAGATAATATATTCGTGATAAAATATTATCCGGTCTGCAAATGAAAGCTCAGCTACCGATTCCCGGAATTTTTCGGTAATATATTTATATACAAGATCCGGGGTCATGGAAGCTGTTTCAGTAACTCCGGCTTCTTTTTTAAGAAACCAACTCTGTACACCCGTACGTTGCCAGAACGTGGGTTTTGTGGTCATGTGCATGGGTTATACTTTTGTTTTGAATAGTAGTAAATATTTTGTTCGACCCAAAAAAATGCATACAGCTACTTACAGCATGTACAATATTTCCTTAAATTTTTTTGTAGTAAAGTTTCGGGCCCAGCGCTGTAGTTTAAAGTAAAAACTGTCTCTTATAGGCAGAAAGCGGGTTTCATTTATAAATGCACTATGGAATAATATTGAAACACTATCTCCATATTGATGCAATGAAATTAACAGAAGATTTTTTAAACATTGCCAAAGCAGGTAATTAATTTAGTGAAGGAAAACTTAAAAAAATTTATGGCTTGTAGATTTTGTAACATTCCGGGGAGTTCATTGGTGTCCTAAAAGACCTTCTTTAATCATCATGTGCGAAATGCTATTCGCAGAAATCTTGCATAATGAAAGATATGTTGTTATGAACTTGTTCCATTGAATTCCTTTGGAATAAATAAGGAGATTTTACTTTATTTTAAAGCCCTATCTATAGAGGAGGCTATAAAATATTCTACCAGGGACTGGCAAATGAAATATCACCCGACGGTTTCAAGGCATACGTTCTTAAAACTTTTTAAAAAATAATCGTATATACTTTACCGTAAATAAAAGGAGAGACCTATTTACACTTGCGCAAAAAATCAAAACCAGGATTGCGAGTTTGCGTTTTCGTCGGTGAGTGTTTGTTTTGGAGCGGGAGTTTCGGGGATTACCTGCTCCGGCGGATTGGGCACTCTTAATTTCACTACACTATCAAGAGTAGTTTCCACTGTAGTATTAGTGTTGGTAGTATTGGTATTATTATTAGTCTCTGTGCTGAATTTTTTAATAACTCCTTCAAGGGTGGTATCTTTTTCTACATGTATTTCCACTGTGCTGATATCGCCTCTTATGTAGGCCCCGGGTTCCATCATGGTTTTACCGGTGCATTTTATATCTCCGGAAATTTTTCCATACACTATCACTTCAGATGCATGAATGTCTCCGCGTATCACCGCCTCCTTAAGTATGGTAACCTTACCCTTTACAAATAGATCTCCATTTACGGTTCCGGCAATTTTACCTGATTTGTCAGCGGTGAAAGTACCTGTAATTACCGTTCCCTTCGGCACAAAGAAACCTCCCTTGCGGGACGCATCCAATATGTTTTCCAGTTTCAACAAAGTGTTAATGATTAATGCGGTTATTTTAAACGGCTGATTTGTCAAAAAAAGAAATGGCTGTTGTTGCATTGCCCAGGTCTATTCCTATGCTGCGCGACTCGTTGAGATCAGAAATTCGCAATGAATTATACAGGTAGCCAGCACTGATAATAGATTCAGGATGGGGTACAACTTCAACCGGTATAAAACCCGCAAACTCCTCGGCAACAGCATTTGTTAACTCTTTATAATTGGCTCCGCCACCCATAAGATATATTTTATCGCAGATTTCCAGATCTGCATCCGTAAAATATTTACGCATTAATGGCGACACAACTTCCTTATAATATTGTGCAAGCATTTCTTTGCGTAAATCACCAATATCTATACGTTTGCGATTTGTAAAAAGAGAGCCCTTCATAAAAGCCTCATCCATCTGGTGCTCGTTTTTCATCTCGAGGTAATGTTTCTGTCCCATTTCCCTTGTAAGATTTGCCACCACATATCTTATCCCATGCGAACTGAAACTGGTGCGGTGTATCAACCCATCTGTAGTAGCCATAGACCCTTCCATAGTGCCGAAACCAAAGCTCAATGCAATAAAATTTTCTTTTTCAGCAGTAGGGAAAGTTTTCTTAATGCCAATAATACCCCCCACAATTTCTGGTATCACCTCATACATATCCACTTCAAAAGTGTTTTTTCTTATAGACCCGTTTCTGTTATAGGTACGTGTATCAAACTCAACCATAAAATGCCTCTTGCCGAGGTACTGTTCGGCAGCGGCTTTGTAAACGTTGTAGGTAGAAAAAGGAAAGCCTATCGTAATAGCAAACGGCTGCTGTACTTTTTCAAGTATACTTACAATAGAAGATCTGAAAAGTACGTCAAAGTCTTCTTCTGTAGGTGCTGCATTTACAATCCTTCCAGCATTAACAGCGCCTTTCCTGGCGAGATTTCCAACTAAAAACCAGTCATCTTCTCTCTTTATTTTAAGACCGTTTACCAGATCTTTTGCCGAATTTTCCGAATTGCCGAAGGCTGTCTCAAAAACGCTTGGGAAACTAATGGTGGTAATGCTCATATTGGAGATTATATACTTTGAAATATAGTAAATATTTTAACAACATACACAATTCCCCCCTTTTGCGTACTCATATTCTCAACATTAAAGTAGGGTTAGCCAGGTCTATTTTTACTGTTAGCGTAGGGTTGACGTAAGCTTCCTCTTATAAATTGGATTGAAAAGAAGTTTCCGTTAAATGATCTAAGATGTAATAACCCGTATAGCTTCTACTTACTGTAAGAAGTGTTCTCAATGAGATTCCCTTGTAATACATCACCGGATTACTATAATTACAGAACAACATGCAACGCTATTCAAATAAAAAATGTCAACGCGGTATTAAAGCATATTTCATGAAAAAGACATCTTTTACCTGGCTATTATTTATACTGCTGATTGCCTTTTCTCTTGGGTGTAAAAAAAATGATTTTAAGACAGACTCTGATGTAAATTCAGTAACAATTTACCATTGTATGGAAAAGACAGCATTGCCATTTATTTGTTTTGATTCTTTAATAATGGACAGCCGATGTCCTACAGGAGCTGTATGCGCGTGGCAGGGAACAGCATTGATTAAAATAAGCTTTCATGAAGTAGGCACTACACATGGCTTTATTATGTCGCTTAAAGGATTTCCCGATTTAGGCTATGCAAGCGACACTACTATTAATGGCTACCGTATTGTTTTTACCGATTTGAAACCTTATCCATCTATTAATGCCCCGAATGATGAAAATCCAAGAGCATATTTTACCATATCCCATTAGAATAGACAGAGGCCGTTTTTGCTCCTGCTGTAATCCAAGATTGGGCTCTGGGGGTCCGTATTGATATGAATTAAAAAAGACGCGTCTATTGAATAATTTAAAGCCTGTTAATTCTAATTTTCTCCTATTCCCAAAAAATGTGATGATTATAATCAATTGCAGGATTACAAAATGTATCCTCCTCTCAAATTGTTTTCTCATTTTTGCGTATGCATCGTTATTTTCTATTGAATAAACCCCGCAACATGGTGTCGCAGTTTGTAAGTACTCATGATGTAGTGTTATTGGGCGATCTGCACTGTACATTTCCCCCCGGCACACATGCTTTGGGCCGGCTGGATAAAGATTCTGAAGGACTGCTATTGTTAACTACGGATAAACGTGCGACACGTTTATTATTTTCTGGCGATGTACCGCACCTGCGCACTTACCTGGTAATGGTGCAAAATGAATTGTCAGATACAACTTTTGAGTTACTAAAATCCGGCATCACCATAAAGATAAAGAATGGTGAAAATTATGTGGCCACGCCTGCGGAGATCAAAAGAATAGATAACGCCGCATCTTACTATCCCTATGCCAGGGATCATAGGGAAGCCTGGCCACACACCTGGCTGCTCATCACACTTGCGGAAGGCAAATATCGCCAGGTGCGCAAAATGGTACTGACGGCACGGCACCGATGTCTTCGGCTCATTCGCTTATCTATAAGTGATGTTACTTTGCACAATTTGAAACCAGGAGAAGTTCTGGAAATGAACGAAGAAAATTTTTATGGGCTGCTGGGTATTCAGCATATGCAGGAACATTCTGTCTTTGAGTTCCCACGCGACACAAGTTTCCCCCAAATAATTTAGAGTGTTAATTCTGCTATTTTCTTTTTCAGGTAAAAGATGTATTGATAAACTTTGACGAGGTTCATTAAAATGGAAACACTCCCGTCAATTGAAGAAAAAAAAGAGAGCAACATTTGTCACTCCCTTTCGCTGATTGCTAATTGATAAAAATTGTTATTTCGGTAATAACACAGCGTCTACAACATGCACCACGCCGTTGGTTCCTTCGAGGTCGGCGGCTGTTACGTTGGCACCGTTGATCATCACTTTACCATCTTTGATGCTAACCTTTAATTCTTCACCTTGTAAAGTTTTGATCATCTGACCATCCTTCAGATCAGCAGCTTTCACATTTCCCGCTACTACATGGTAGGTTAAGATTTTAGTTAAATCACCTTTGTTTTCAGGCTTTAATAAAGTTTCAACTGTGCCTGCGGGAAGCGCATCAAAAGCTGCGTTAGTCGGGGCAAATACTGTGAACGGGCCCTTGCCTTTTAATGTTTCCACGAGGCCTGCTGCGCCTAATGCTGCTACGAGGGTTGTGTGATCGGACGAGCCTGCCGCAATATCAACAATGTCTTTTGCAGCAACAGGTAATGTTGCTTTTTCTTTTGCAAATTCATCTCTGGATTTAGCATTCTTTGCTATTCCTGTATTAAATGACAGCAAGGTAGTCGAGCCTAAGGCAACAACTGTAAGAATTAAAAAAAATTTCTTTTTCATAATGTTTTTGATTTGATTTCTGTTAAAACATGAAAGGAGTGCTAAAGGTTTGCTGATGTTATAAAAAATAATTTTTCCTGGTCTTTCCCGAAAGTTTATCCTCACTATAGCCTGCGGCTGGCGTAAGTTTAAGCCTGCAGCATTAATTGAAATAGAATTCTGTTAATTCTTGCTTTTTTTTCCGCTCAAGAATTGGCACAATAAATTATAGCTTGTTATATGTACGAACGAATGCAAGTGTAAATGAACTTAACACGTGTGCCGGGTGTAACAAGATTTGTACATTTACGTATGGCGGTGCTGAAGATTTCTGCGGAACGAAAGAATCAGTTGAATTAAGTGATACTCAATAATCCGGCACACCCATTAATTGCTATGTAACCTTGCAAGAATTTTAGGTACCATCCAAACACAATAAAATAAATGAAAAAATTAAAAATAACAACAAGCCCTGAAGTTGAATCTGTTTTCAATAATTATCCGGGTTCGGTTCGAAAGAAAATAGTAAACCTGCGGAGATTATTGATGGAAGCGGCAAACGAAATAAATGGAATAACAAACCTGGAAGAAACTTTGAAATGGGGTGAACCCAGCTACCTGGTTAAAAATGGAAGCACGATAAGAATGGACTGGAAGAAGAAAACACCGGATCAGTATGCTATATATTTTAAATGCACAAGTAAGTTGGTGCCAACCTTCAAAAAAGTTTACAGTGATATATTTAAATATGAAGGAACCAGGGCCATCGTTTTTCAAATGAATGATGAAATTCCAGAACTTGAATTAAAAAATTGCATTAAAGCTGGCTTAGCCTACCACAAAGTAAAGCAGTTACCTATGTTAGGATTATAACACCTTGAATTTTTTCTTTGCTTGCGTTTTTTTTGCTTATTTTATATTTGCAGCGATTGAAAACTAATGAGTAATATATTTTCCGGTAAAAAGAAAACCTTTATAGTTATTGCCATCATAGCGATTAGCATGGTGGTCTATAATGGGTTTGCTGAAACTGTTTCTCCCGGTTCTGCGGGTTCGGATATGTTTTGGGGTTGGAGATTTTTAGGCAGGCTTCATCCACTGGCTGTACATTTTCCGGTTTGCCTCATCCTTGTGGCCGCCATACTCGAGTTTTTTACCCTCAAAAATTTTTCATCAAATCTGCGCCCCGGAATCAGCCTGCTGGTAGCATTGGGTGCGATGTCTGCGGTACTTTCTGTGGTGTTTGGATTGTTGCTGGCGAGGGAAGGCGACTACGGCCAGGATATTATTGATGTACACAAGTGGGCTGGTATTGCTACAGGGGTGCTGGCTGCTATTGCCTGGGCCCTTTTAAGAAAGATCCAGGAAAGAAAACAGGCAAGCCAGGTAAAGTTGTATCGCGGCATATTGTTTTTTACTGCAATTGCCGTATCCATTGCGGGGCACTTTGGCGCATCCATCACTCACGGTAAAGATTACCTCACGGCTGCACTTCCGTGGAGCCCCGATTATACCGGTCCAAGGGTAAGCAATTTTAATTTGGCTTCCTTTAAAAATGATACTGCCCAATTAACCAAGAAGCAGGTGGTGGAATTAAATGTGGAAGTAAGGGCTATACTGGCGCATAATTGTTACAAATGCCACAGTGCAGAAAAGATTAAAGGTGACTTACGGCTCGACAGGAGAGATATGATTTTTAAAGGAGGTAAAGACGGACCTGTGGTTGTTCCCGGTAATCCCGGCGAAAGCGAAATATTCCGGCGCATTAGCCTGCCATCGGATGATAAAGATGCAATGCCTTCCAAAGGAAAAAAATTACCTGATGCCGATATTGCCATAATAAATTACTGGATACAGAAAGGCGCTCCATGGCCGGAAGGAACTGAAAAAAGTATATATAGGGTTGCCGCACTCTTGCCAAGAAATCCACCCTTGCCAGGGGCTCCAGGCAATCTCACTAATCCAATAGACAAGTGGACGAGTCAGTATTTTAGTAAAAATAAAATCACCTGGCCAAAGGTTGTTGACGATAAAACTTTTTTAAGAAGGGCTACTATGGACATCATCGGCTTGCTGCCGAGCCCCGAAGAATTGGAAAGTTTCACTAAAGACAATCGGTCGGATAAACGGGCTTTGTGGATAAGGCAGCTTTTAAACAGGGACGACGATTATGCGATGCATTGGTTTAGTTTCTGGAACGATGCGCTGAGGAATGACTATACCGGAACAGGTTATATTACAAACGGACGGTATAATATTAGCAACTGGCTCTATAAATCAATAAGATCCAATAAGCCTTATGACCTGTTTGTAAAAGAACTGATAAGCCCGACTGATTCATCCAAAGGATTTATTGAAGGTATAAAATGGCGTGGCGTAGTGAACGCAAGCCAGAGAACAGAACTGCAGGCCGCACAGAATGTATCGCAAGTTCTTTTCGGGCTAAACTTAAAATGCACCTCCTGTCACAACAGTTTTATCAGCGACTGGAAGTTGGATGATGCCTATGCATTCGCCAATATTTTTGCCGATAGCTCTCTTGAAATAAACCGCTGCGATAAACCTACAGGTAAATACACTAACGCAAGAATGCTCTGGCCACAGTTAGGTGCTATAGATAGTACGGCTAAGAGAGCTGTAAAGTTGGCGCAACTTGCTGACAATATCATCAAGCCACAGGATGGCCGGCTGTACCGCACTCTTGTAAACCGAATCTGGGCGCAGCTTATGGGCCGTGGTCTTGTTGAACCGGTTGATTTGATGGACAACGAACCGTGGAGCCAGGATCTGCTGGACTGGATGGCTTATAATTTCCAGCAAAACGGGTCTGATATCAAGGAATTGATATACCTGATCACCACCTCCAATACTTACCAGCTTCCGTCGGTGGGATTTAAGGAGCCTGATAAAATTGTGTCTGCGGATTATAAGTTCACTGGTATATTAAGAAAAAGAATGTCTGCAGAGCAATTTTCTGACGCAATAGGAACGGTCATCGGTCCGCTTTTCCCGGACTCGCTGGAAGGGTACAAACCGGAAAGCCAGCCAGGTTATGATCCGTCGAATCATTTTTTCGTACGTGCCTCACTGGTAGTTAATAACCCCTTCCTTACTGCATTGGGCAGGCCAAACAGGGAGACAGTTGCAACCAGCCGGGAATCTCAGGCAAACCTGCTGCAGGCACTAGAACTAACTAATGGAGACCGGTTTAATTCAGCGCTCAAGAAAGGTGCAGAAAACTGGAAGCAAAAGTTTAAGAGCAGCGATGTGATAATTAAAGAAATTTACAGGCGGGCGCTTAACAGGGAAGTACAACCAAAAGAATATGAAGTGGCCAAAAAGCTATTAGGTGATAATCCGGATACAAGCACCATCCAGGATTTGTTCTGGGCTGTCTTGCTGCTTCCTGAATTTCAAATTATTTATTAGCTATATATATTTATAATGAAAAAAATTGTGCAGCTAAAAATTAAAATATTGATCAACCACACCGTATTTAACAATCCAGTTCCCTCTCCTTTGAAGAGGGGTTGGGGTGAGGCTTAAATTATTGAACATGAATAACCATTGGAATAGAAGGAATTTTTTAAAAACTACAAGCGCCGCTACCATGGCCGCACTTGCTGCAGGTGTTCCTATGACAACTTTTCTGGCATCCTGCAACAGGAAGAGAATAGAGTCGAAGGCTGACACGGTTATCTTACTCTGGATGGCGGGGGGAATGGCGCATACTGATACATTTGATCCCAAAAAATATACACCTTATGCTAAAGGAATGGAAGCGAATAGCGTGTTGAGCACTTTTAAGCAGGTACCTACTGCGCTGGATGGTGTTTTCTTTTCTGAAGGGCTGGAGGCTATCGGCGGTGTGATGAACAAGGGAACGGTTATCCGTTCTTATGTTGCTGCAGATATGGGGTTTATTTTGCATTCGCGGCATCAATACCATTGGCATACCTGCTACAAACCACCTCAATCTGTTTCAGCGCCTCATATTGGTTCATGGATTTCAAAAGAATTGGGCTCGGTGAACCCCGTTATACCGGCTTTTATAGATATCGGCCAACGGTTTACGTTAGGAGAGGGTGAAGAATTAAAGGCCTTTCATACCGCGGGTTTTTTAGGAAATGAATACGGCCCTTTCCTTGTGCCTGATCCTTCTTCCGGGTTGGAAACCGTTAAACCTCCTGTGGGTATGTCTTCCATGAGGTTCGAAAGAAGAAATCAATTGTACAACGACCTGATGAGTAAAAGCGCTGTTGGTGAGTTTGGAAGTGATTACCAGAAAGAATCGCTGAGAAGATCTATGGAACAGGCCTATATGCTTTTAAGATCTCCCGAGGCTGCGGCATTTGATATTAGTAAAGAACCAAAAGATAGTTATGATATTTACAACACCGGAAAGTTTGGTTTAGGTTGCCTGATGGCTCGCAGGCTAACGGAAAAGGGTGCCCGGTTTATTAGTGTTACTACCGAATATGAACCTTTTAAAAACTGGGATACCCACGATAACGGATATACGAGAATGATTGATATGAAGAAACAGATCAATGGCCCTGTAGCCCAATTAATAAAGGATCTCGATCGCAGTAGCCATCTGGATCGTACTCTGGTGATATTAGCCAGTGAATTCAGCAGGGATATGATGGTGGAAGGACGTCCTGGCCTAAAAGTGAAGGAACAGGTAGAGCAGCCGGATATTATTAACGATATCAAATATTATGGAATGCATCGTCACTTCACTGATGGTGTTTCTATGCTAATGTTTGGCGGGGGAATTAAAAAGGGAAATGTATATGGTAAAACAGCCGATGAGCGCCCCTGCAAGACCATTGAAAAACCTATCGTAATAGACCAGGTACACCAGACTATTTATCATGCATTGGGCATTGCGGAAGATTGCCACTACGTGGTCGAAAAAAGGCCATTCTATACAACACCCGATGGGTTGGGTAAAGCGGAAATGGAATTGTTTACATAAAATATAAAACATGTACCTATAGCACCGTGTATCTATATCAATGGAGTGCTTTATGGAAAAGGGAACTATGGTATAAAACCGGGTTAAAGGGTTTAAAGCTATGGTTCCAGTTGATTGATCGAACAACTAATATGAAAAAAATAATTGCAACTGCTTTTGTATTTTTATTTGCTACGCGGATGGACGCTCAAAATGTAACCATACCGGAAAGCAAACATCATTTTATTGTGATTGCGCACCGCGGAGATCACGTTGATGTACCTGAAAATACTATTGCGTCTTTTGAACAGGGTATAAAGCATGGGGTGGATTATGTTGAGATAGATCTGCGAACAACCAAAGACAGTGTATTGGTGATAATGCATGATGCTACGGTGGACAGGATGACTAATGGAAGGGGATCGTTAAGTGACCTTACCTTAAAGGAAATAAAGGAATTACAAGTTATAGATAAGAAAAAGGACTCCCGGAAAGAATATCAAATACCAACCTTTGAAGAGGTACTGAAAACATGCAGGAACAGAATACACATATACCTGGATTTTAAAAATGCGTCCGTCGAACAGTGCTATAAAATGATAAAGCAGTATGGCATGGAGCACCAGGTAATAGTATATATAAATAGCCCCTTCCAATACCAGGAATGGAGAAGGCTGGTGCCATCAATGCCGGTCATGTTAAGTTTACCCGGAGATGTAAAAAATGAAGATGAATTGAAGGCATTTCTTGATAAATACCCCCTTGAACTATTAGATGGAGATTACAGCGATTACACCGCCGGTATGGTGACTTATGCCAATAAGGAAGGCAAAAAAGTTTGGCCGGATATACAAAGCCCTAACGAAGCTGCTAACTGGGGTAAAGCAGTGGGAACGGGATTCATGGGTTTACAAACCGACCATCCCAAAGAGCTAATTGATTACCTGAAAAAGAAGGGTCTGCGGTAGTCGAACCGGACGACAATCGAACCTTTTACGAAGCTGCTTTACCTTTCTAATATCCCCAACCCTTCATGATTTTTAAATCTTCATCTGCACAGTCAATTGAAGGCTTGCCCTGGTAGGACTCCTGTTCCACTATGAATTGCGTGGTACCGGATTGTAATGCAAAATCGATCACTTCTTTTACGTTAACCTCACCTTTGCCCAGGATGGTACTTTCATAGACTCCTTCTTTTTGATCGCCCGGATTTTTTTTCATTTCGTCTTTCACATGCATCAAAGTGAATCTTCCCGGATAACGTTTCAGGTAATCCATGGCCCTGCCGCCTGGCTCGTACATGTTACCGATGTCTATTTGATGAGCGACGAGCGACTTATCAGTCATTGCAAGAACAAGATCATACAAAACGGTATTATTGAGCTTGTGGTTGAACTCATAACTCTCGTTATGATAAGCAAAAGTAATTCCTGATTTTTTGCATAACTCACCACACTTATTGAATAATTCCATATACCATTTAAAATCATCCGCAGTTTTACAAAGATCTTCATCAAGGCCCGGACTTATTACATATTGCATTCCCACCGCTGCCGCATCTTCTATCGTATATTTCCAATCATCTGTAAAATCATTTTTACTCTTGTCCCACTGCTTCGCGCCAAGGAAACTATGGCCACTTAACATGATCATGCCAAGATCGTCGAGGAATGATTTAGTATCTTCTACAGGGTATCCGTAAAACTTCCTGTTTTCATAACCCGCATGTTCAATATGGTTATATCCCATTTCTTTAAGCCTGGTAACGGTGCCACCAGGATCTTTCTCCATGTCATCTCTCACGGTGTATAACTGAATACCCAAAATGTGCTCTGTCATTTTCCGGGTATTAAAAATAGCATTTGGCAATAAAGCCGTGCCAACTAAAGCTACAGAGCTGTTGATAATAAATTTGCGGCGGGATGTATTCATTGAAATATAGATGACGTGAGTAAAACGCTAATGTAGCGATAGTTTAGTTTTTTTAAGAAATTTAATAACAGCAATTTTCCAGATATGCTTTTTGAAAAACGTTTGTCGTGAAACCAAATATGAAAAAAAGCTGTTGCCAGGAATAAAATAAAATTTCATTTAGTAACAGCCCTTGTATTCTTAATTTGCAAATCTATAAAAGCACTAAACGGCAACTTCATGTGGCCTCAACACAGACCGGTTGTATCTTTATTTTACACTTAATGCTAAAGCCGCCCAGTCATAATCTGCATAGCCATTATCAAATAATTGCTGGTATTCTTCTTTTATTAAGTTTGCCAGCGGCATTTTAGCACCCGCTGTATTGGCCTGTGCGTTAATCAATGTTGCATCTTTTAAACCCAGTTGCAGGCTAAATGCAGCAGGCTTGTAATTTTCGTTTAGCAAGAGGTTTCCATAGTTGATATAAATGCCGCAATTGAATAAAGTACTTGTAACCATCCTCATTACTTGTCGTTCGTCAATGCCGCTCTTCTGTGCCAGTCCTATAGCTTCGGCCATAGACTGGAGTGCGGCCTGTATCAAATAGTTGGTACAAAGTTTGGCAACATTCGCACCGCCGGGTTCCTTGCCATATTCCCAGATGTTTACAGCACCCGCATCCGGTAATAAAGGTCTTACCTGCCTAATGATGTCTTTATCACCAGAGATCATGAAGTTGAGTTTTTTATCACGAGCTGCTTCCGGCCTTCCGGCAACGGGACAGGCAATATAATGATTGCCGTGCTGCTGATGTACATTAAAAAGATCAACAGAGGTGGCAGGTAAAATGGTACTCATGGAAATATGGGTGCCTCCAGCCTTTAAATTTTTTGCAATGCCTTCGTCTCCTTCCGTTACTTGTTTAATGGCTGCGTCATTAGAAATGATCGTAAATACAAAATCGCAGGCGGCGGCTAATGCCTTTACACTTTTAGACACAGTAGCGCCCTTGTCTGCCAGCGGCTTTGTTTTTTCGACTGTTCTGTTATACACCAACATGCCGGGGTAATGTTCCAATAGGTTTTCTGCGATGGGTGTTCCGAGGTTTCCGAGCCCGATAAATCCGATTTGCATAACATTTTATTTATGAATGATCAAAGATGCAAAGTTGCTGCTTTTTGATTAACATGCATGTAGCAGAAAGATTACTCTTGGAGTACAAATGTGCGACTTAACGGACGTGAACAAAAAAACCTTCCCGCGCACAGGAAGGTTCAAATTCACCAATACAAAATCCTTTACTTAGCACTTAGATCAGCTCGATAAAACAGGAGCTCAGACCATGAATGATCAGTAGATTCATTGATTTTTGATAAATAAGTTTCACTCGTGCCCTCGCCGTTTGCAGCTTCATACCTTTCTTTAAAAGGCTTGCGGTAACCTTCCTGAAATTCTTTTAAGCCGTCCTTCAGTCGGTAAACCAGCGCATATTGAAATGGCCCGGAGGCGACAGATCTATAGACGGCAACCGTTTGTGCACCTCCTTCCCATCCCTTTTTTATTTTCTTTAAAATGTCCTCTACCATGTAAGACAGGCCAGGCTTGGGGAACACATGTGTGATTGCAATTTTATCGGTAAAGCTAGCTAGTTGCACCGTGCTTAGGTCTTCCATATATTCAGAAAAGGTGGAAGAATATTTATCCGTCATGAATGGAGCAACATTTTTATTCCAATCTTTTATATGCTCTTCCCCCAGGTTGCCTCGTTTGTCAAATTCATCCCATGTTTTTGCGCCCTCAACCACATGATAACCTCCTGCATCCTCTCCGGTTTGTATTTCATACACGCGCCATTTCCAATCGCCGCTATGATATTTTGCAATATGTGCAGTAAGCCCTTTTTCAAACTCCAATACCTTGTCTGTTTTTGGGAAATACCGGGAAGAACTAACGACGGTTTGCTTCTGGCTGAATCCGATTAATGGGAATGCCAGTAAAAAGAGAAATAATTTTTTCATTTGTTTATTTTTTTATTTGTGAAATAATTATAGGGTAGGAGACAGTAACAGTTTAGACAGGCTTGGAAGTAACAAGATAAATTTTTGAAACGGTGGAGGTCGGCAGGTTGGGACGAAGAGGTATTAAAACTGTCCGAAGGACGGAAAGATCTTTTCTATGTTGATTTACTTAATTCAGCTGCGTTAATAATTAAAGCGGTTAACAATGAATTAAACCATCTGGAAAAACCAGTGTTTTGCAACCTTCCATGGCAATTTGCAAATTCTTTGATAAAGCGATAATTCCTTATGGTAATGCGGACAAGCTAGCTAACCGGAGCTTGCGGGAATTTGTGAGCGTTTTACAAGATTTGTACATTTATACCTTTCCAGGATATACCTTGTAATAATTTAAGAACCCCTAATTAAAACTAACAAAATAAAACAAGCAATATGCATAGTAGCGCCTCACCTGATTATATGAATCCTGGCTTACCCGTGGGTCTTACCCATATTAAAATTCCCATAATAAGAGCAACTGCAGATTCTGTAAAAGGCTATGGCTGCCTGGTTGATGACCCTGACAATTTTAAGATTGAAATAACAAGGTGGCCGGCAAAAGGTTGGCGGAAGATTGATACTGACAGCGGCGATGAAGGCGGCGTAAAAGAAGGTATATTTTACAGCCAGTGGAAAGGAGATATTTTATACGGAAGCAACAAGGCAGTAGGTGGCAACTATATTCTTGGGTACAATACTGCCCCCGAAGAGGCAAATGATTCACATATTAACCCGCCTGGGAGAATATTGCTTTGGCATTGTAATTATCATCCAGATGGTGGCCAGCTTTTTTTTCCATTAGAAAAGCGGCCATTTCTTGTACCTGTTGCATTACCCGGTGATGATGTAAAGCCCGCAGACTTTGTATGCTTTTTATGCGATGGCTCACAAGGTTTATACATTCACGCAGATATATGGCATGAAGGTGTTTTTGCATTAAGCGGTGTGCAGCGTTTTCTGGACAGGCAAGGCGCAGTACATGCCCGTGTCTCAGTTGATTTTGCTAGAGAATTTAATTGCTTGCTGGAAATATCACTGGAAAATGTTATGACGAGATAATCAGAAAGATATCATCTTTAAACAGATATATCCTTTTTATTGGTGTAGGGTTGAAAATCCTTAGCACAAATATATCCTAAAAGTTAGTGCCAGATAATTATACTGAGGATTGGCAAGAACCATAATATAAATAAAAATGCCCCTTCAGATGGGGCATTTGAGTGGTATAATATATTTTACATTTCGTTTTGTCCACCCTGGTTCACTTCAAATAAAAACCATATTCTTCTCTCGGTACCATCTAGTATTTCCTGCAAGATATTACTGGTAGGGCTGTCATTATTATCTTCAGTTGTTTTTATGGCGGCACGTATGTTTTTTGCAATGTGCTTGTTGTCACTTAATAATTCTGCAATCATCTGCTCAGGTGAAACAAAATCGTCGTTATTATCACTAATGGTTTGCAATGAACTGATATGTGTGATACTGCGGATGGTGGTGCCGCCAACCCTGCGTATCCTTTCTGCGAGAATATCTATCGTATCAAAGATGGCATCCGCCTGCTCGTCAAAGAGCAAATGATAGTCCCTGAAATGTGATCCTGAAAGGTGCCAGTGAAAATTTTTTGTTTTAGTGTATAATGCAAATGCATCCGCAATAAGTGGATTTACTGCCTCAACTACTTTTTTTACTTCTTCTTTTTTTAAATCCGTTGGCGTTGCCAATTTTGAAGGAGAAGGATAACCGCTCCCCGCTTTCGCAGCAGGTTTAACGTTACTATTGTTGTTTCTTTTGCTTGTACTCATTTTATAGTTTTACCCCCGGTTTGTAACGAGGTTATCAATATATTTACAACTAGTATGCCATTACATTTCAAAGAGATCCGTTAGTGATATCGCTGGAAAAGAATCTGGATTAAAAATGGAAATGGTAATAGTTGCAATAATTTTTTGGGTATGTAAGAATTATCTTTATCAGTTGTAGTTGGTCATAGATAAATGTGAACGATTTTTGACAATAACCTTTGTGCTAATTAAGAAAAAAGCCAACTTAGCTCAGTTGGAAGAGCATTTCATTCGTAATGAAAGGGTCATCGGTTCGATTCCGATAGTTGGCTCTCAAAAGGATCTGTGACATTGGTAACTAATAAATAATGTTGACATTCTTTTATTAAGCAAACAATACCGGTTCTTTGCATTTTAGAATTATTTCCGAATAGCTAAAATTTATTTTATGAGAACTATATTGATTGCTACTGACTTTTCAGATGCTTCCCGTAATGCTTCTTATTATGGATTGGCACTCGCAAAAGAAATAGGGGCAAATGTCTGTTTATTCAATTCGTACAAACTGCCGACACCTGCAGCAGGCCTAGGCGTGACTGTATCGGGCTATGATGCGAAGATGCAGACAGATGCTAAATTGCTTGAAGAAGCCGTTAAGCTCGATCTCGGTAATAAAAACATACAAATCATATCTGACGAAGGGAACGCGGGTGAAGCAATCATCAAACTGGCTAATGAAAAGAAATTTGATTTCATAATCACAGGGATGAAGGGTGTCGGCAAAAGTCTTAAAAAAATATTTGGCAGTACGGCAACATCATTAGCAAAACACACAAACCTGCCGCTGATCATTGTGCCTGAGGATGCGATATATACTACTCCCGAAAAAGTAGTGTTTGCCAGCGACACACCTGTTACTGATTATGCGGTTCCGGCGCAGCTTACTTCTATCCTCACGCTCTTTAGATCAAAATTATATGTTGTAAAAGTCGTAAAAGATGGCAACGAAGAGAGAGTCGCCATTCCGGGATCCGTACAAAAAGAAAAAGTTTCCGCGGCTGGCAATGAGGTTTCCTTTCAAGTTAAGGAGGGCACTGATATAAGACATGCACTTAGCGACTTTATCCGGGAACAGTACGCCGACATGTTGGTAATGATGCCGCACAAACACGATTGGACGGAGCGGCTGTTTAAAAAGAGTGAAACAGCAAATATGATCTTCCATACAAAAATCCCATTGCTAATTTTGCCGGATATCCCGTCGACGTAATAGCTTTTTAAAAGGCTGCTGGTGAAACAGGAATTGATTCGGGAATGGAGATAGAAATCCTTTGGAATCTATGAATAGATAACCACACCCTTCAATCTCTTTTTCCAAAATACTATACTGCCCGGGATTAACGAAAAATCCATTATTGCCGTGAGGCAGGACAACCCACTTTCTTATCCTTTTTAAAGGAAGCAAGGCCCGCTATCTTCTTATACTTATCGAAAAAATAACGGACTGTATAGGTTAGTGCGACGTAATAGTAGCCATCCTTATTATTGGGGTTGCCACGGTTAACGCCCGCCGCAGGATAGCTGCCGGCCTGTACTTCATTGCCGCGATAAGCGAGTTCAGCAGCCTTGGCTCCTCTTGCATTCACAAGGGTAGCCTGGTCCACATATACATTGCTAACATCGTCGAGGTAATCGGTAAATATCTTACGGTAACCAAATTCAATTCCTATGCGCATGTCTTCGTTTAGTGAATACTCGGCACCTACTCCCACGGGAATGCTGAATTGCGTGAGCTTATAATTCTTAACGCCGGGCGTAAAGCCTTCGCCTTCTGTGCTGAGTGGTTGCAGAAAATATTTCTTACCCGCTGTATCTTTTGTGTAGGGGTTGAAATGATAAATTCCTACACCTGCAAATACATAAGGCGTCCACCAGTGGTCATTAAGACTAAATAGGCTATACTGTGCCGTAAGTTCCCAGTCAGTAATCCCTGAGCTGAAATTCAGGTTGCGCTGTTGCATGGCGGTAGTTCCTTTTTTATTATCAGCATGCAGCGATGTAAGTGTCAAATAACTTCTTGCGGTAATATGTTCTGACAAATCATAGCGGACGCCGATGGACCCCATTAGTTTTGCTTGCGACAGGGAGACAGGCCTTGCTTTAAGATCGCCCTCGTAATTGGCAAGGCCAATCCGGCAGGAAAAGTGAAAATTCTGCGCTGTAGTGATCATGGGCAGAAGACAAAAGGCAAAAAATAATTTTTTCATTAGAATAGAATCAATGGATAATATAAATGCCTAACGTTTTTTTGATTCTATTTATTTCAGTTTCTCCGGGTGGCTTCTAATGTGTCGTAGTTATGATTATGTTCATCATTACTTATGTTTTATGAAAGTTAACAACATTGTCGGCGTCTTAGTGACTCACATGTGGGCAGAAGATGAATTTGATCATTTGCCGCATCCTTAATTTAATTAATCCGGGGTAGAGGTGATACGTTGAAATTAAAAAATATGTCAGTCGGCAGAAATGCTGGCGGTTTGGGATGCATCCTTTTAGATACAAAATCGCTTTTTATTCCTGCATTCTATCAATCGTTTACCTGGCAAGTATTAGTCGGTAGTCCGTTTCATCGTTGATATGCACAAGGTATTTTAAATGATTGCGCATCCTTTTAGCTGCAATACAAAAAAAAATTACCCATTTGTATAAAATGTGGGAAAAATGGTAATAGCTGGTATAACTACCTGAACCCTATCGTTGTTCAAGTATTGTTATTTTGAAAATCTTCGCCATGCAGCCACCAATGATGCCTATTTTCTAATAATATTTTAAATTTTGAGCAGCAGATTTACGTGTTCAACTGTCATCATTGCGGTGTTAATGTGAAATTTTCATTAATTAACAATTTTTTTGCTTGGTCTAATTGGAAACATATATTTGCAACTTTTTAAAACTAAATAAAACACACATGAGAAGATTTCTTACGTTATTTGTAATGCTAATGCTCAGTGGAGTGTTGGCATTTTCACAAAGCCGATCTGTGTCCGGGACAATTACGGACCAGGCGGGAGCTCCGGTTCCGTATGCAACAGTTACGGAAACAGGGACCCGTAATGCTACTACAGCAGATGCAAACGGCAACTTTACCCTAAAAATGAAAGGCACTGGTGGCATTACTTTTACCGCTACCGGATATGATGCTGCCTCGGTTACTCCTGAAGGCAATGTAGCTCGTGCTACTCTTAAAAGAAATGCCCAGGAGCTATCTACTGTTACTATTACTACTGCATTAGGTATTAAAAGAAACAGGAACCAGCTTCCTTATGCTGCACAACAGGTGATGGGCGACGAGGTGAGTAAAGAACGCTCCTCCAATTTCATTAATAATCTTTCCGGAAAAGTTTCGGGACTTGAGCTTCGCCAGTCTAATGGACTTGGGGCTTCAACAAATGTCGTTCTGAGAGGAGCAAAATCATTTACCGGAACAAACCAGGCATTGTTTGTAATTGATGGAGTTCCATTCGATAACTCGAATACTAACTCTACTAATCAGCAAACCGGCCGCGGCGGCTATGACTATGGTAATGCAGGTGCAGATATAAATCCTGATAACATTGAATCAATAACAGTACTTAAAGGTGCTGCTTCCACAGCCCTTTATGGATCAAGAGGCGGTAATGGTGTAATACTTATTACTACTAAGAAAGGCAAAAAAGGCCTGGGTATCACAATAAATTCAGGATATACAACCGGCAAGATTGACAAATCTACTTTCCTAACTTACCAGAAGCAATATGGTGGTGGTTATGGTCAATACTATGAAGATGAGAGTGGTTTTTTCCTTTACAGGGATCCTAATGATGGATTTGCACCTGTGGATGCAACAGATCCTAATGGAAGGCTGGTTGTGCCGACAAGTGAAGATGCTTCTTACGGAGGTAAGTTCGATCCTAATTTACTTGTTTATCAGTGGGATGCATTCGATCCATCTTCACCTTATTATAAGACTGCACGCCCATGGGTTGCTGCTGCAAACGATCCCTCGACATTTTTTGAGACAGCCTGGTCTTCGAATCAAAGCGTAACGATGCAGGGGGGCTCCGATAAAGGTCTTTTCAGCTTAGGATATACAAGAAATGATGATCATGGAATTCTGCCCAATAGCAAAATTGTAAAGAACCTCGTAAATTTCCAAAGTTCTCTTAATATTACTGATAGGCTTACGGCTTCTGCCAGTGTCAACTTTTCTAATGTTGACGGCCTCGGCCGTTATGGTACCGGGTACGACGATCAAAATGTGGCTGGTAACTTCAGGCAGTGGTGGCAGGTAAATACTGATATCAAAGAGCAAAAAGATGCTTATTTCAGAACAAAGAAAAATGTAACCTGGAATCCTGCTGATCCTACAGACCCAACACCAATTTATTGGAACAATGTATATTTTACTCGGTACCAGGATTTTGAAACAGATACCCGCAATCGTTACATGGGGTATTTGAGCTTGAATTATAAGCTGTCTAATTCAATCAGCTTTCTTGGCAGAGTATCATTAGATAACTACAGTGAACTTCAGGAAGAAAGGCAAAATGTGGGAAGCGTTAGTGTTCCATATTATTCACGTTATAATCACAGCTATAGTGAGACTAACTTTGATTTCTTGGCCAATTTTGATAAGGACATTTCTACTAATTTCAACTTGAAGGTATTAGCAGGAACTAACCTGAGAAAAAATCATGAAACAAGTATTTATGCTTCTACGAACGGTGGCTTAAGTGTGCCCGGTATTTATGCGTTATCAAACTCGTCAAACCCAATAAATGCTCCAACAGAATATGACGGCATAAAGCAAGTGGGTGGCGTATTCGGCGGTATTACATTGACTTATGCGCAATTGCTTATCGCTGATGCAACTTTTAGAAACGATCAGTCTTCAGCTTTGCCTAAAGGAAGCAATTCTTATTTCTATCCTGCAGTATCTGGCGGTTTCATATTTTCAAAATTACTTCCGAATGTGAGTTGGTTGTCTTATGGAAAATTGCGGGCTAACTATGCTGAGGTTGGTAATGATACCGATCCATATAGAACATTATCTTTTTATACGGTTAATTCACCTTTTGGGTCAAGTCCTCAGACTTCGGTTCCAAGCACGCAAGCCAACGCTAATTTGAAACCAGAGCGCACAAAAAGTACGGAATTTGGTATAGAAGCAACGCTTTTCAAAGGAAGGGCAGGATTTGATGTATCCTATTATGAAGCAACAACCTTTGATCAGATATTTGGAGTTTCAGTTTCTACTGCTACAGGCTACAGTGCAAAGTTTTTAAATTCGGGAACTGTAAAGAACCATGGATTTGAACTAAGCGCCTATGTTACTCCGGTTAAAACGCAAAATTTTTCATGGACTATTACCGCAAATTGGACAAGAAATAGAAATAAGGTAATTGACCTTTATAATGATCCTGCAACGGGATTGCCCACGAATAACATTGTTCTGGGATCTTTCCAGAATGGAGGAACTGTAAATGCAACTTTAGGCCAGCCTTATGGAACTATTCGCGGTACTAATTTTGTGTATTATGATCCTAATAATCCCAACGGAAAATCATCAGGACCTGCGAGTCAAAGAATAGTTAAATCAAATGGACGTTACCAGGTTTCGACGGTGGCCAATGAAGTAATAGGAGATCCAAATCCTGACTGGATTGGAGGGATAAATAATACATTGAAATACAAAAACCTTTCGTTAAGCTGGTTGATAGATATCAAGCAGGGTGGTGATCTTTTTTCTCTTGACTTGTATTATGGCCTTGCTACAGGATTACCCGCTGAAACAGCAGGTAATAATGATTTAGGTAATCCGTTAAGGAATTCACTTGCTGATGGCGGTGGAATTATTCGCGAAGGTGTTACTGCAGATGGTAAGCCAAATCAGAATAGGGTGAGCGCTACGAACTTTGGTGCTTATGGATATCGCTATGCACCTTCAGCCGGCTTTATATATGATGCGAGTTATGTAAAATTAAGGGAGGCTGTACTAACCTACTCAATTCCATCCAGCATAGTGAGTAAAACAAAATTTCTAAATGGTATTGATCTTTCCATCATAGGAAGAAACCTTTGGATTATCAATAAAAATTTACCTTATGCAGATCCGGAAGATATTCTCTCTTCAGGTAATCTTCAAGGATACCAGGAGGGTGCATATCCTACAACACGGACTTTCACATTTAACATTAAATTTAAATTTTAAAAATACCATGAAAAAATTACTAATAGCGTTATTGCTGCCATTACTGGTATTTACATCGTGCAAAAAGGATCTCACATCTATTAACGTGAATCCAAAAGCACCCCAATCAGTTTCAGCACCCTCATTATTTACAAATGCTGAACATGTTTTATCCGATCTGATGGCATCGTCCAATGTGAATTTGAATATCTTCAGGTTAGTTGATCAATATTGGCAGGAAGTTACTTACACTGACGAAAGTAACTATGACCTACAGACAAGACCCATTCCTCAAAACATGTGGAATACACTTTACAGGGACATTTTGGAAGATTTGGAGCAAAGTAAGACAATAGAAGATGCTACGATTTCTGCTGTACAAAAGAAAAACCAGGATGCAATGGCTGATATTTTACAGGTGTATTCTTATTACTACCTGGTAACTACTTATGGAAATATCCCGTATACTGATGCTTTAAATATTGAGGCAACAACAGCTCCCAAATATGACGACCAGGCTGCAGTCTATAATGCTTTGCTTACACGCCTTGATGGAGATATCGCAGCATTGGATAATACTGACGCTGGCTATGGTTCAGCAGACATAATATATGGAGGAGATATTGATGCGTGGGTTTTATTTGCCAATTCATTTAAATTGAAAATGGGAATTACTCTAGCGGATGCCGACGATGCCAAAGCAAAAAGTGTTGTAGAATCTGCCGTGGCTGCAGGTGTTTTCTCGTCAAATGCTGACAATGCTTTATTCGCATACAAGTCAGGGCCGCCAAATACCAATCCGATATGGGTTGACCTGGTGCAGAGCGGGCGTAAGGATTTTGTAGCAAATGAAACCATCATCAATGTTATGTCGCCATTAAATGATCCCAGGATTCCATTATATTTTACCAATGATTTTGCTGGCGGTTATTCTGGTGGTAAGCCCGGAGCGAGCAGTAACTATACTACTTTTTCCAAACCAGCTGAAAAGATAGTTGCAGCGGATTTCCCGGGAGTGCTTTTAAGTTACGATGAAACGGAGTTTGCTTTAGCGGAAGCAGTTGAAAGA
The DNA here is from genome assembly GCA_040007435.1 of Ginsengibacter sp. Taxonomy (GTDB): domain Bacteria; phylum Bacteroidota; class Bacteroidia; order Chitinophagales; family Chitinophagaceae; genus Ginsengibacter. The sequence goes on from JBDTUZ010000004.1 coordinate 87,450, forward strand.
GGTTATAATGTTGGTGGCACCGCTCTTCAGCACTATAATGCTGCTGTGTCTGCTTCCATATTATACTGGGGCGGTAATACTACGCAGGCTACGGCCTATCTGGCTCAACCATCAGTGAATTATCTTACTGCAACGGGCACTTACAAACAAAAGATAGGTATGCAAAAATGGATCGCTTTATATAACAGGGGATGGGACGGATGGATAGAAGTCAGGAGGCTGGATTATCCGGCACTGGTAGCTCCGGCTTCCGCCCTTAGCGATTTCCCGGTAAGATTTACCTACCCGGTAAATGAACAAAACTTAAACACAGCCAACTATGATGCTGCTGCTTCAGCAATAGGAGGTGATATGGTTGAAACAAAATTGTTCTTCGATAAATTCTGATAATTTATTGGTTTGATTTTATAAAAGCCGTTCCAATTTTGGGGCGGCTTTTATTTTATAAATAATCAACAGCAAGATTTAATCATGCCTGGGCAAAGAAACTTTTTGAACCATAATTGCTGATAACCGGCAATAAAAATATGCAGTGATTAATATGCGTGGAATGTCTTTTTATGATACGATTTTATATCAACTATTTAAAAACATTTGATTTTCTTTAAGAAGTTATTGCTAATTTACGATGCACGCAAAACTAAATTTTACACATGAGAAGACTTTTTACGCTGCTCATATTGCTTTTACTAAGTGGAGGAATAGCAATAGCTCAATCAAAGGTAATCACAGGTATAGTAACAGATGATGACGGAGTACCAGTGCCGTTTACCACAGTTACCCTATCAAGTACCAGAAATGCAACAACCGCCGATGGAAACTGCAATTTCAGCATTAGAATGCGGGGAATTGGAAATCTAACTTTTACGGCCAGCGGATTGAACGCGTTGAGTGTTGCCCCCTCCGGAAATACAGTTTCCGTGTCTTTAAAAAGTAACGCAGAACTAAAGGAAGTTATGAACGATTTTACCTATAAAAGGTATCCCTAAGCAGCGAACGATGATATTACATTGTCATGCTTAAGCATTAGCGGATTACTTGAAAAAGATATTATTGCTTTCCTGGTAATCCACAACTATACACCAATTTTCATAAAACTAATCACACATGAGAAAATTTCTATTGACTTTGTCATCACTATTCCTTTTGCTGATGTCCGGTTTTGCCCAAAAGAAAATGATTACCGGAACCGTCACTGATGATAAAGGATTGCCTGTTGCGAATGCTACAGTGCAACTAAAGGGTACCAGTACAGGAACAATTACTGCGACAAATGGTACTTATTCCTTACCAGTTTCTGTAGACAAAGGCACCCTCGTTTTTTCAGGAATAAACCTGGAACCAAAGGAAGAATCAATTGCTGATCGCTCAGTGATTGATGTTTCTTTAGTTGTTACAGCCAACTCTTTAACAGAGGTTGTTATTTTGGGCTACCAGACCGTAAAGAAAAAGGAGGTAACGGGCAGCGTATCAAGTGTAGCCGGGAAAGAGATTGCACAAAAACCTATCGGTAATTTTACCCAATTACTGCAAGGTAAAGCTACGGGTGTGCAGGTTACTGGCCAAAGCGGCAGGCCGGGCGCCAATGGTTATATTAGGGTAAGAGGAACAGGTTCTATTAATGCTTCAAGTGAGCCGTTGATAATACTTGATGGCATCCCTATTACTTCGGTGGCCTATAGTTTACTTAATCCAAATGACGTTGAAGACATAAGTGTTCTAAAGGATGCTGCTTCGCAGGCAATCTACGGATCAAGGGCTGCAAATGGTGTAATTATTATTAGCTCCAGGAAAGGAAGAGGTAAGCCAACTTTGCGGTATTCGTTTCAATATGGAAAAACAAATGCACTGGATCTCCAGAATATAAAGCTGATGAATAGCCAGGAAAAATTGCAATATGAGTATGAAGGAAACATTACGAATCCAATTCTTGATACCATGATTAGCAATCGTGTTGCAAACGGAACTTTCCCAGGTGGAAGCAACCTGTTTAATATCTCACCTTCACAAAGAAGCGATCTGTGGAATTTAACTGCAAGCAGGGCGCCGAAGACTTGGTCTAACATTTTACTTCCCGAAGGAAGGGTTAGAACTCATGAAGTAGCGCTTTCAGGCTCCGATGATAAATTCACTTATTACTTTTCCTTGAATAGCAGTAAGACAGATGGCGTTTCTTATGGATCTTACTGGAATAAGACCGGAGGAAGATTAAATGTGGAATATAAGGCACTTGATTGGTTTAAATTAGGCACAGACCTAGGCGTAACCCATAGTAAAGAAAATAACGTGCGCTCCCTGTATAACACACAAGCTGCTTATACTTCATTGTTTATAATTAATCCTTATGAGCCCGTTTATTTAAGTGACGGCACAACATATAATGTAACACATGCAGGGTACTCTCCTCTAGAAGGAACAGACCATAATCCGAGTGTGCTTGACAGGGTTTCGACATTTACTACAATGTATGCTGAAGCAAATTTCTTTAAGCATCTTGCTTTTAAGACTCAAATTGGTATAAACTTCAATACACTTAGCCAGGAAAATTATCTCCAACCTGGCTCCAACCTTGCAAAAATTTTGGGATATAACCAAAAGACAGACGCTGGCAACAGGGACTTTGTTTTTGTGATTTCTAATACAGCGACCTGGAAACAAACATTTGCAGAAAAACATAGTATTACTATTCTGGCAGGTCAGGAATACACAAAGGATAAATTTTACAGCTATTCGTTGGCCGCAAGGGGATTTCCTACAGCATCTGTAAATACACAGGATAACGCGGGAAGTGCTCAGACAGCTACTACAAGCAGATCAGACTGGGCCCTCTTATCATACTTTGCCAATGTAACTTATGATTATAATAAAAAGTATTACCTGAATGTCACAGGCCGTCGCGATGGATCTTCAAGATTTGGAGCCAATAAAAGGTTTGCGAACTTTTGGGCAGTTGGTGGAGCATGGGATATAATAAATGAGAATTTCTTCAAATCAAAAATATTGAGCACTTTAAAACTTAAAGCATCAATAGGAACAGCAGGAAATGTTCCATTAGGACTGTATGATAATCTCGGTACCTATGCCCTTACTACCAAATACAGCGATTTACCAGCAGCAGTACCGGCAAGGCTTCCAAACGCTGATTTGACATGGGAAACAAATAAAAATTATGATGTTGGATTAGACTTTGGATTTTTTGATGACCGGTTATCCGGCGCTGCTGATTATTATAACAGGAAAACAAATAACCTTATCTATCCGCGAAATGTTTCTTACACTACGGGCTTTACATCCTTTACAAGCAACATCGGTAATCTGGAAAATAAAGGATTCGAGTTCTCGCTTAATGGCGACATTATCCGGGGAAGGGACCTAACTGTAAATTTATTTGCAAGCTATTCTCATAACGATAATAAGTTTTTGAAACTATATTCAAATAACACTCCGCAAACACTGTCCTATTTTACAGAAGGTCAGCCATCGTATACATACTTTCTTAACCGGTGGGCCGGAATCAACCCTTCTAACGGTAAAGAGTTGTATTATACAGCAGATGGTAATCTTACAGAAACTTATTCATCCAGCGATGCTGTGCTTTTAAAGGGTAAGTCGCCTAATGTAAAATGGTTCGGAAGTTTTGGGACTTCTATCAGTTACAAAGGACTTGATTTAAGTGCCCAGTTTTACTATTCAGGTGGTAACTATATAATGAACTATATATATCAGGTCGGCGCAAGTGAAGGTGAAAATATTAATGACGCCCAGCTGACAGATGCCTTTAATTATTGGAAAAAACCAGGCGATATTGTACGTTATGCAAACCTTAATGATCTCGCTCAAAGAAAGACTTTTGACACTGATAAGTATCTTGAAAAGGGCGACTATATCACTTTGCGGGATGTTACGATCGGTTACACCACACCTAAATCAATAGCATCGAAAATAAAAATGAAATCCTTAAGATTTTATGTTCAGGGAACTAACTTATGGATAGGGACAAAATTCCATGGGCTACCTGAAGTAGGGGAATCAAACGGCGAAACTGGTTTGATTACACCCGGATTATTTAACCTCTTTGCCCAGCCCCAGCTGCGTGCGGTTACTTTTGGCGTGGATGTAAGATTTTAATGACTTAATAAATAAAAAAGATGAAAAATATTAAATATCTAATTTTTTTAGTTGCTCTTGGATTTTCTTCCTGCCAGAAATCCAACCTGGATTTGTTTCCTTACAACCAGATTGAGACATCGCAGGCATTTAATACCCAGGCTGATGTTACTCTTGCCATTAATGGTATGTATGCAGGGCTAAAAACATCGGGCTCTTATTTTGTTGGAGGTGTTTGGAATATAATTGCAGATGTACTTGCCGACAATCTGATACCTAACAAGACAGGTCCGGGTCGCGGCTCCTTGTTAACGTATTCAGAGTGGAGATATACTGGTCAAAATACCTACGGTTTATTTACTGGCGGCTACAGCATCATTCGCCGGGCAAATGCGATTCTCGAAAATATTGACAATTTTGAGGACGGCGCTTTTAAGGATAATGCCAAAGGAGAAGCCCTTGCCTTAAGGGCAATGGTTTATTTTGATATGTCGAGAGTGTACGGAAAGACTTATGAAAATGCTTCTGCAAGTGATCTCGTGCTCCCCTACATAACTAGTACAGATCCTTCAATAGAACCTTCAAAAATACCGGTGAAAGATTTTTATGATCTGGTTATCGCAGATTTAGAATCAGCTAAAACACTCATCGGGACTACCAATGGTATTTATAGGCTTAATGAGCCAGCAGTAGCTGCCTTACTTTCCAGGGTCTATCTATATAAAGGGGATTGGGCTAAATGTATCGCAGCGTCAAATGAGGCGTTGGGAACATCTCCAAGTATCCCGAATATTGCTACTTTCCCTAAGATATGGATTGATGACGCCGGTGCAAATGCAAGTGTTTTCTTCAAAGTAAGAAATACTAAATTGGATAATGTGAACTCGCAGGGAGTCAATTATTACCAAACAGTAGGAGGCCAGAAGAAATCAGAATTTGTAGCTACTTATGATTTTGCCCAACTCTATACCAGCGACGATATTCGTACCTCTACTTATATACAACAAGGCACCTTTAATGGGCAGGTTTATAACAATGTTATTAAATATGATGGAAGGCCTGGTGACCCGGCCGGGGTTGTAGATGCAAAAGTTATAAGGACTGCAGAAGTTTTGCTAAACAGAGCTGAAGCTTATTATAGATCGACCGATGCAACCTCTGCGTTGGCGGATCTCGTTCTTTTAAAATCGAACCGCTATGCAGGATATGTTCCTGAAATGTTGAGCGGCACCGCTTTACTCGATGAAATATACAATCAACGCAGGTTGGAACTTGCATTTGAAGGAGACAGATTCTGGGATTTGAAAAGAAGAAATCTTCCTGTTGTGAGGGATGCTACTGATGGAGATCTTGCAAACGGTGGGGGAATTCCATTTGTATTTACATCGCTACCCGTTGGAGACTATAGATTTGAATTACCTTATCCACAGGAGGAAGTAAATTTCAATGCTAATCTTACACAAAATCCCGGATATTAAAAGCTTTTTACAAAGAATGAATATGAAAAATATATTTAAATCAACATTTACTTTTATTGCTGTTCTGGTAAGTGCGATGTTTTTTTTATCTGGTTGCCAAAAAGATAAAATTATTACACCCAACACTACAGCGTCATTATTTGGCTCTGATGCCGGGAGTTATTTTATCACAAATGACCCGAATTCAGTTTTTAAAATTCCTCTCGGAATTACCAGGGTCCCCGACAAGAGTATAAGCATTCAATTTTCCGTATCATCACCTAGTGGTGCAGTTGAAGGGCTGCAATACACACTTGCTAACAACACCATTACAATTCCCGCAGGGCAAACAGTGGATTCAATCGCTTTAAATGGCATTTTTTCGGCTTATCCTACCGGGAGAAGAGACACGCTTATCTTTACAATAACCGGCGGCGATGTGCCATCTTTGGTTGGATCAGACGTTTATACCCTGATTCTGCAAAAGTATTGTAATGTGGATTTGAATGCTTTACTCGGCGACTATGATAATACTTATGATGAGGATCCCGATTCGTACGGGCCTTATACAACAACTGTAGTTTCCGCTACTGCCACCGGCCCTACATCAGCCGCCCTGGTGATAAAGAATTTTGGTGATTATTATTTCGGGCCTTTCGGGCCTGGCGATCTCACGTATGATACGGGTGTAACTGTAAGCATAGACTGGAGCGACCCTGCTGATTTTTTTACAACATTTCCGACTCAATCATTGGGAGTTGTTCCACCTTATGGCCTGTCAACCAGCAGGGCTTCAGGACGCGGTACTTTTTCTTCGTGTGATAACACTATTTCTGTAAGTTATACAACCAGTGTGGCTGCAGGAAGCTTTGGGACTGTTGTTACTGTGCTGAGCAGGTAATTATTAAATGATCTTTTGTAATCCTCGTTAATCATTATTGTGAGGAATGCAAACTCAAATTATTGAAAATAAAAAGGGGCTTCATATTGCGAGGCTCCTTTTTTATATTTGCAATTCAAATTATTATAGATATGCCCGATCAACCGACCGTTCCTAACCAATTAAACATAGAGATTTCTGAAGAAATTTCAGAAGGAGTCTATGCAAATCTTGCCATTATAACACATAGCCATGCAGAATTCGTGATTGACTTCGTAAATGTAATGCCGGGAACTCCTAAGAGCAAAGTAAAAGCAAGGATGATCCTAACGCCAACGCATGCAAAGCGCTTTATGAAAGCGATGATAGATAATGTAAAGAAATTTGAATCAGTAAATGGAACAATACAAGATATTGAAGCGGTGGAATTGCCTCTAAATTTCGGAGGTCCTACTGCCCAGGCATAGCATTCCTAATGCTCCCAGCGGTGGAAGCTTTATATCAATCCTTCATCGGCAAAACTAAAATAGCCTTCATCGCTTACAATGATGTGATCTATAACACCTATTTCGAGGTATTTACCCGCTTCTTTTAATTTGGATGTAAGCTCTTCATCTATTTTGCTTGGCTTCAAGCTTCCTGAAGGATGGTTGTGACACAAAACGAGCGAGGTTGCTTCTACTTCCAAAGCTTTTTTAAAAAGTATCCTTGGGTCAACTACGGTACTCGTCATTCCCCCTTTACTTAAGATTTCAAAATGGTTTATTTTATTGGATTTATTTAAGAATACAACAGCAAAAACTTCATAGCTATAATCTTTAAGAGTAGCCTTTAGATAACTTGCCAGTTCGTTGCTTGAACGTACATAAGTTTTATTAAGCGGAGCAATTGCCTGGCGCCTTCTTCCCAATTCCAATGCCGCAGTTACCGTAATTGCTTTTGCTTCTCCAATTCCTTTTATTGTCATTAATTCAATCAAGGTTAATTTCCCCAGCTTATCCAGGTTATTTTTACCGAGCGCCAAAACGTCTTTAGCAAGATCCACTGCACTTTTGTTTTTGCTACCGGTATTTATTAAAATGGCCAAAAGTTCAGAATCACTCAAGCTCTCTCTTCCCTTTGTAAGCAGCTTTTCCCTTGGCCGGTCATCGACCGCCCAGTTTTTTATCGACGTGGAAGACTTGTTAGAACTTTCCATATTTTTTGGTTTAATAGAAGCAATATTAATTATAAATTCGCCAGTCTAATTATTTGTATTCACTAACTATATTACCAAATGCATCCCAACGTAAAAATATTTTCCGGTACAGGGTCGCAATACCTTGCGAGACAAATTGCTTTAAGGTTTGGTGAGCCACTTGGCAAAATAAATATTCAAAAATTTAGCGATGGGGAAATTGGTGTTGACTATAATGAGAGCATAAGAGGACAGTTTGTTTTCCTGGTACAGAGTACTTTCGCCCCTACAGATAATCTTATGGAACTGTTGCTTATGATTGATGCTGCAAAGCGTGCATCTGCTTATAAAGTGATTGCTGTTATCCCATACTTTGGCTATGCAAGGCAGGATAGAAAGGATAAACCACGGGTGGCGATTGGTTCCAAATTAGTGGCTAATATGCTCACTGCTGCCGGCGCTGACAGGGTAATTACTATGGATCTTCATGCGCCGCAAATACAGGGATATTTTGATATTCCGGTGGATCACCTGGATTCTTCGGCCATCTTTATTCCTTATATAGAAGATTTAAACCTGGAGAATCTCACGTTCGCAGCTCCCGATGTTGGGAGTGCTAACCGCATTCGTGAGTTGGCCAGTTATTTTGAAGTAGAAATGGTGATATGTGATAAACACAGAAAGCGTGCAAATGAAATATCGAGCATGGTGGTAATAGGTGATGTAACCGATAGGGACATAGTCTTGATGGATGATATATGCGATACAGGGGGCACACTTGCAAAAAGCGCCGGTTTATTGAAAGAAAAAGGAGCAAGAAGTGTCCGCGCATTTTGTACGCATCCGGTTTTAAGTGGTAACGCTTTTGAAAATATACAGAATAGCGCCCTGGAAGAATTAGTAGTTTGCGATACAATTCCAATAAAAGGGGGATTTGATAAACTAAAAATAGTGTCGGTTGCCGATCTTTTTGCTATAGCCATAAGAAATGCATACGAGAATAAAAGCATTAATAGCCTATTTCTTCGCAGCAAAATGCTAAAAAAGAATAGCCCAAATATTCAATAGTAAATGGTTAAATAGCTCGATGGTTTAATGATTAATAATGCTATCCATAAAACCTTGCATAGCTAACTGCCAAATTGAAAGCTTGCAAACAATCAACTTTCAAAAGGTGAACTTTTAACTAATTTCCTTACCTTCGCGCCTCAAAAAAATACTATAATGAAAACAATTACAATCGAAGGACAAATCAGGACCGAATTTGGTAAAGCAGCCACCCGCCAACTTCGCTCTGAGGAAAAAGTGCCAGGTGTAATTTACGGAGGTGCAAAAGAAATTAATTTTTCTGCTCCGGCATCTGCTTTTAAAAGCATCGTTTACACATCGGAATTTATGCTGGCGGAAATTAAAGTGGACGGAACGCCTTATAAATGTGTGTTGAAAGACCTCCAGTTTGATAAAGTAAGTGATCACCTCATACACGTAGATTTCCTGGAATTAGTTGGTAACAAAAAAGTTACTGTTTCAATTCCTCTTAAGTTTACAGGGGTTCCGGCAGGGGTGAAAGAAGGCGGTAAGTTGGCCGTTAAAATGAAGGCTTTAAAGGTGAAAACTGTTCCCGAGTATCTGCTTGAGCATATTGAAATGGATCTTACAGATCTTAAACTTAATGAGAACGTTCGTGTACAGGATGTTAAGGCTGCGAATATGGAAATTTTAAATTCTCCTCGTATTCCAATAGCTTCAGTTACTATGACACGTCAACTTAAGCAGGAAGAAGCAAGTGTTGCAAAAGTAGCCCCTGCTGCCGATGCCAAGGCTGCTCCTTCGAAGGCCGCCCCTGCTAAGGCGGAAGCTTCAGCAAAGAAATAAGATATTTTTTATCAAAAAGAGCCTCCGTTACCCGGAGGCTTTTTTATTGCTGATATGTTGGTAATATCGGAACCCTAAAGTTTGTGTACATTTGCCAACTAATTTTTAAATATGGGAATGGATAGGAATACGGTTATTGGATTTGTATTATTGGCGGTATTATTCTTTGGATATTTTTATTATACAAGACAAGGTCAGCTTACGGTTGAAAAAGAAAGGCAGCACCAGCAAGATTCTCTTGATAAGTTAAAACCGAAGATTGATACTTCCATAAAAATAGCAGCAAAACCTGACTCTACCCATACTATTGCGCTGGCTTCAAACGTGATCCAGGATTCTTCAGCAAAAGAAGAATTGATGACCGTGGAAAATAAGGTTCTCAAAATTACTTTTAGCAATAAGGGAGGACAGCCACAAAAGGTCGAACTTAAAAATTTCCAGACTTTCGATAAACTGCCACTAATATTGGAAGATGGACGCTTCAATAACATTTCTTACGCGGTGAACATTGGAGAAAATCAGACGGCCCAGACTTCGGAGTTATTATTTACTCCTTCTCAACCGCAGACTACACAAGATGGTAAAACCATTGTAAGCTATTTTCTGCAAACAAAAAATGGAGAAAAAGTTGAACATCAATATATTTTATCACCAGATAATTATATGATTGATTTTAATATTAAGCTTCAGGGAAGTAATAAATTACTCACTCAAAATAAGCTAAATCTTAACTGGCAGGCGAAGGCTAATAAACAGGAAAAAGATATTGAATGGGAAACTCAGCAATCCCATATAGATTATGTAGAAAATGGAGACTATGATTTTGAACACCTGGCCGCGGGTAAGAGTGATGACAAAAAGTTTGAAAAGCCGGTTGATTGGGTGGCGTTGAAACAGCAATTTTTTGCAACGGCAATTGTGGCGAAAAACAAATTTGAAAGCGCAGAAATAAAATGGGAAACACCAGCGGACACGAGCCTTAAAATTATTGCAAAAGCAACAGCCAACTTAAGAATAAACATTGCAGAAGGAAGTTCTGCTGATGTGCCATTACAATTATTTTACGGCCCGAGTGACTATGAAATACTAAAATCCTACAATAATCAAATGTACAATATGGTTCCCTTGGGATCGGGCATATTTGCATTTGTAAAATATATAAACAGGGGTTTTGTAATGCCTGTTTTCAATTTTTTGACTTCAAAAATAGCAAGCTTCGGCCTCGTGATTGCGCTGCTTACCATTATCATACGTTTACTAATCTCACCACTTACCTACCAAAGTTATTTAAGTGGGGCAAAAATGAAACTCCTTAAACCGGAAATTGATGCGCTGAAGGTAAAGTTTGGTGACGATAAGCAATCATTTGGAATGGAACAGATGAAACTTTTCAGAAGTGCAGGTGTAAATCCCTTAGGTGGTTGTATACCGGCGGTCCTTCAAATCCCCATATTTTTTGCACTTTATAATTTTTTCAATTCTAATATTACGCTACGGGGAAAAAGTTTTTTATGGGCAACCGATCTTTCATCTTACGATTCAATTTATAATTTGCCATTTAGCATTCCATTTTACGGAAGCCACATAAGCCTTTTTACCATTCTTGCAGTAATTACGAGCTTGCTTATTTCGCTTTATGGGATGAGTAATATGCAGGATAACAGCAACCCTGTTATGAAGTATATGCCATTTATTTTTCCGATAATTCTTTTAGGCGTTTTTAATAGATTGCCCTCATCCCTCACATGGTACTACACCGTTTCCAATGCTATTACTTTATTGATACAGTTTGTGATTCAGAAATATATCATAGATCACGAAAAAATACTTGCACAGTTAGAGGCAAACAAAAAGAAACCCGCTACCAAAAGTAAATGGCAAGAACGAGTTACGGCAATGCAGGAAAGTAATAAGAAACTGCAAAGCATGTCCGACAAGGCTAAATCTAACAGCCGGAATAAATGAGTAGAGTGACCTGCAACTATTATTGAATCAATAAAGTCTTTTTAAAGAACTTAATTTATTAAGTTTATAAAAAATTAATAATGAAGTTTTACAGCTTATTGCTTTTTAGTGTATTTTCTTTGCTGGCGCTTTTTACCCAGGCACAAAAGGCCCTTAATGAAGGAAGTATTGTTTATAGTATATCTGTAGAAACAGGAAGTACAGAACCTAAAATGGCCGATATGCTTGACGGCGCCACAACTACCGTGTATTTAAAAGATAATATGAGTCGTACAGAAATGGTGAGTGGCCTTGGAAGTGAAGCGACTATTCACAACGCCACGACAGGCAGTGGTGTAATATTAAAAGATTATAGCGGCCAAAAACTGATGATAACCCTCACACCGCAAGACTGGGAAAAGAATAATAAAAAGTATGATGGAATTACTTTTGAAAACTCGGGGGAAACAAGTGTTATAGAAGGCTTCAATTGCCGAAAGGCGGTTGCAAAATTGAAGGATGGATCTACTTTTACCGTTTATTATACAACAGATGTTACGTTATCTAATAAAAATTACGACTATCAATTTAAAACCTTGCCGGGTCTTGCAGTGCAGTATGAAATGCAGTCAGGAAAAATGAAGTTCAAATTTACGCTGTCTAAAATAACGTATGATAGTGTACCCGCATCAAAATTTGAAATTCCTAAATCAGGCTACAGGGTACTTACCTATGATGAGACAAAAAAATAGCCGTTTCAATTTTTTCAACACATAAAAAAACCGCGATAAGCGGTTTTACATTTAAAAAGTTCCCGATTTACTTCCTTGATCTTATAATTAACTTATATCCTCCTGTTTGCGTATATTCAGGAATTAATACTTTTTGTTTATAAGGTAATAAATAAATAGTATTTCCTTTTTTATAAGATATTAATGCATCATTCACCAGTGTATTTCCTATTTGCCTTTGATTAATTAAGAAACTTCCCTTATAATTCATTTCTGATTTTAGATTAAACCTTATTGAATTTTTTAGATTTCCGGCAGTGGCAATATTCAACCTGGTTTTGTTTTTCTTCACAAAACCTCCTCTATCTGCAGAAGCAATAAAGCAAATTCCGCAGAAGGTTAAAGCCACTATAAAAATTCTGGAATATTTAAACATCTATAAAAATTAGTGTATTGTTAACAAAGGTACGTATTAATTCCATAAAAAAACGCCGTTTATCATATAATTATTACAGTAAGAACCGTTAAAGTGAAAACTTGAATATTTTAAAAAAAATTGTAATTTGGAATAACTTATCTGATCACAATATGAAAGAAAACCCGTATCGAAAGGATAGAGAAGAACTTAAGGAACTACTTCAACAGTATCATAATTTTAAGGATGGAAAAAAATTCACCTTTTTAGAAGAAGATGCGTTTGAACGAATCATCGATTATTTTGATGAAAGTGATGATATGCCGGCAGCAGTGGAAGCAGCGAATTTTGGGGTGGAACAATTTCCATATTCAGCTTCACTCCTTATTAAAAAAGCAGACCTGTTTATTGCTACAAGACGATACCGCGAAGCACTTTCGCTACTGGAAAAAGCGGAATTGCTGGATAGCACAGATATCAATTTATATATTCTAAAAACTGATGCGCACCTTGCATTGGACAATCAGCAAAAAGCAGCCGAGATTTTAGAACATGCTATTCACGTATTTGACGGCGAGGAAAAAATAGAATTACTTTTTGAACTGGCAGATGTTTACGATGATTACGAAGATTTTGACAAAGTATTTAATTGTCTTCAGTTAATTCTTGAGCAGGATAATACTAACGAGGAAGCATTATACAAAATTTGTTTTTGGACTGATTACACCGGCCGTAACGAGGAGAGTATAAAGCTTCATAAATATATAATTGAAGAGCATCCTTATACACAATTAGCCTGGTTTAATCTTGGCGCAGCATACCAGGGACTGAAGCTTTACGAAAAAGCGATTGATTCTTACCAATATGCTGTTGCGATTGACGAGAAATTCGATTATGCATATCGCAATATGGGCGATGCGTACCTGAGACTTCACAAATACCGCGAAGCAATCGAAGTTTTGCAAAAAGTATTAGAACTTTCCATGCCTGAAGAAGTGATTTACGAAGCCCTTGGCCATTGTTATGAAAAACTAAAGAACCAGGCACAGGCAAGATTTCACTACCGGAAAGCATCCCATCTTAATTCAGACGATAGTCATTTATATTACAAGATTGCCTGCACCTATATGAATGAGGGATATTGGGAAAGTGCAGTAAAAAATCTTGAAAGCGCCATACGAATAAACCGTTCTCACCCGGATTATCATTTAGCTTTAGCCAAATGCTATGTGCAAATGAACCGCATCAAAGATGCTGTTATTCATTTCTCTGGTTTTATAAAAGCAAGGCCTAAAAATTCAAATGGCTGGAAGGAGCTTATCAAGTGCCTTTATGATGCAGAATATTACGAAGAGGCTCTTGAACAGGTTCATAATGCTCAAAAAAATACTAACTACAAGCCACTTTTTACATTTTACGAAGCGGCGGTGCTTTTCGCTTTAGGCAAATCAAAGGAAGCATTGCTTCTTGTAGAACTAGGTATGCAAAAATCTCCTGCGCTTATAAAGCAATTTATCGGGTTAAACCCATCCCTGTTGCAGCTCCAGTCAATAGTGGAATTAATTACTTTGTACAAAGGTAAAGGCTCCAGAAAGAAGAGATAATTAAAAACCTACCGCCGTTTTGGATATTGGATTTACAAAACTATCTTTGGCTCCAAAACTAAAAATTTAAGTATGAACTTTAATCTCTCGCAGATTCCTGACAGGGTAAGCAAGCCACGGGAGCATGGCTTAACAATGGTAATGGACAAGGGCCTTAGTGTTGAAGAATCAAAAAATCTCATCAGTGCCTCACACCCACATATTGATATTATTAAATTAGGGTTTGGAACCGCCTTTGTAACACCCAATCTAAGAGAGAAAATTGAGATTTATCAATCTTTCAAAATCCCGGTCTATTTTGGCGGAACTTTGTTCGAGGCATTTTTAATACGCAATCAGTTTAAAGACTATATAAACCTTTGTAAAGATTTTAATATTACTTACATGGAGGTAAGCGATGGATCTATCGAAATTCCTCATGCAGAAAAATGCGGTTATATTGAAAAGCTTACAAAAATTGGAACAGTATTAAGTGAAGTAGGAAGTAAGGATGCTGAAAATATTATTCCGCCGTATAAATGGATTGAACTTATGAAAGCAGAATTGGAAGCAGGTGCAAAATATGTGATAGCAGAGGCTCGTGAAGCTGGTAACGTTGGTATTTATCGCGGCACCGGTGAGGTAAGGCAAGGATTGGTACAAGAAATACTTACTCAAATTCCTGAAGAAAAAATTCTTTGGGAAGCTCCGCAAAAATCCCAGCAGCTATATTTCCTGGAACTGATAGGTTGTAACGTTAATCTTGGCAATATTGCACCATCTGAGATAATTGCGCTTGAAGCAATGCGTATCGGGCTTCGTGGAGACACCTTTCACTTGTACCTTAATAAAGAAACTGTGTAATGAAAGTTTATGGGTTAATCGGTAATCCTTTGAGCCACTCATTTTCCCAGAAATATTTTACAGAAAAGTTTATCAAGGAAAATCTAAGTAATTGTATCTACTTAAATTTTGAAACGACTGACCTTGATAGGGAAGTTATTAATTTAAAAGACAACTTTGATCTTTGCGGGTTGAACATTACAATTCCCTATAAGTCAAAAATTATTTCTTTTCTTGATGAAGTTTCCGCTGAATGTAAAGAGATAGGTGCTTGCAACTGTATAAAGATCGCCAATAAAAAATGGTCAGGCTTCAATACCGATGTGACTGGTTTCGAAGAAACTTTCAAACCGCATTTAAAAAGCAATCACAAAAAAGCCCTGATACTTGGTACTGGTGGATCTTCCAAGGCAATAGCTTATGTTCTGAAAAAGTTGGGAATAGCCTATCTTTTTGTGTCAAGAACAAATTCATTGCAAAATAGTGTTATTGGATATGGTGATATTACTGCTGCTACTTTGGATGAATTTAATATTATCATAAATACGACACCTGCGGGAATGTTTCCCCACGTGGATGTGGCGCCTGAATTACCCTATCAATTTATTTCAGAAAATCATTATTTTTTTGATTTAATTTATAACCCGGCAAAAACACTTTTTCTTTCGAAGGCTCAAGAAAACGGAGCGGTTATTGAAAATGGTGAACAAATGCTTAGTATACAAGCGGAGGAAAGTTGGAAAATCTGGAGTCAAATTTAGCGGTCCGAACCTGTTTTTTTATTTGAAGTCCTTTAGAATCAAACAGTCTCTTTTGAAGTTTTAGATTTGAATAATTCTTCATAAAGTGGGCTCTCCGTCTTTTTTATTTTATCCCAAAAAGTGAAATACAATCCATAATTATATTTGAATTGCTTATGATGCAATGAATGGTGTGAAGCACCGATAAACCATTTCGCAAAAATGTTTTTGTAAAATGATCCTGGATAAATTTCAATATCCAGATGATTAATAATACTGCTTACCGTCATTATAGTTAATTGAACAATTATCACATAATAATGTATGGGTAAAATCATCAGCACTATGGGTAAAAAAATTGCCTGGAGGATTCCTTCCAACGGATGAAAGGAAAATGCTGTAAAAGGGGAAGTAATATTGCTGTTGTGATGAACTTTATGTACTATTTTAAACACCGACGGAATATGCATCCATCTATGCAGCCAATAGTAATACGTTTCGTGCAATATCATAATAATAAACAGGCTTACAGGTAAGTACCCCCATCCATATTCGTTTATATTCATATAGATTTTTGTATATCCCTTTTGCCAAATAATCATAGTGACGGTTCCGGCAATCGAGAAGATAAGTGAAGTCACCATGCTCCACGTAACTTCGATTTTGAACTGTCTTTTTTTGTACCCTTTCAAATTAATTTTTCTTGCTACCCATTTTTGTGGAAACCATATATAAAATACCAGGTAAAAAAGTCCGGCGACCAGGAAATACCGTCCAGTAATGATTATAAAAAAAATCATAGTCACAATACAAAACCATAAGGGTTTTGAAAAATCCGGTAGTTGCATGAAAACAATTTACACAAAAATTATATTTTCTAATTATTATTTCAAAACAAGAGACTTCTTGTAAGAGATTTAAATCTCCGTGTCATAACAGGGAAAATGAAAAGGCATAATACATAAAGGCTCCCGTTGAGAAAGCCTTTATCTACCTTATCTATTCGGTAATGGATTAATCGTGATTATCGCCCCCGAGGCTATATTCATTATTTTCTTCATCTTCTTCGCCAATTTCTTCATCTTCATCATCATTTTCTGCGCCGGGTACATCAAGGCCTGTGCCTGTTACATTGTTTTTAAAACTGCTCTCGTTTAATGGGCTGCCATCATTGTCCGTATTGTCGAGCGCTGCCCTTCGAAGGTTTTCATCATCCTCCGTTGGCATATCATTGGCACTTATGCTCAAGTCATCTGCTTCTTGCCTGGTAACATTGGAATCGGTACTCTCATCAATGTCTTCATCTATATCGTCATTGAATATCGAATCACCTTCCTCATCAGCCGACGAAATAGTGTCATCAGCCATTTCGCCCAATGGTGCCGGGGTTATATTTTCCTGCCCGGGAATATCAGAAACATCGGGTAAATTCACAGTGAAGCTTTCAACTACTAATTCTTTTTTGTCCTTTTCTGAATCTGGTAAATCGGTGCTGGTGTTCTTTTTTGAATTCAAATTATCATTTTGCATAACATTAAGTTTTTATAAGAAGTGAAAATTCTATGCCAGCATAAACGGGATAAATTTACGGTTCACAATAAGCAGTTTTTTTATAAAATTTCTAATTTATTTATTGCTATTTAAATCTATACCCTTACCTTCGCACTCCCAAAATAAATTTGGTTAAAAAGTTCTTTAAATATGTCTCAAAGAATCAGGATTAAACTTCAGTCTTACGATCACAATCTTGTTGACAAGTCTGCAGAGAAGATTGTTAAGACAGTACGCAGTACAGGCGCAGTAGTTACAGGACCCATTCCTTTGCCTACCCACAAAAAAATATTTACTGTTTTGCGCTCACCTCACGTGAATAAAAAAGCCCGTGAGCAGTTTCAGTTGTGTACACATAAGCGTTTGCTGGATATATATACCAGCAGTTCAAGAACCGTTGATGCATTGTCAAAGCTTGACTTGCCCTCCGGTGTAGATGTTGAGATAAAAGCATAAACCCCATCCCAGCCTTTTCCAAAAATGGAGGAGGAGGTGAAAGTTCTTATATAAAATTGTAACACCCATCTACTCTGATTATTGAGTTTATCGAAGTATCAAAGAGGAGCGCTGGGTATAAAAAGTAGAAATGAAAAGTATTATTGGAAAGAAAGTCGGCATGACCAGCATTTTCGATAGTAATGGTAAGCAGACTGCTGTGACCATTATTGAAGCGGGCCCGTGCATTGTAACACAGAAAAAGTCTGTGGATACTGATGGATACAATGCAATCCAGATTGCATTCGGTGATAAAAAAGAAAAGCACACCCTACTCTCAGAAAAAAACCATTTTGCCAAAGCAAATACATCGGCAAAGAAATTCGTAAAAGAAATACGCGATAGCGAAACAGATAAAAATATGGGCGACACCATTAGTGTTGACATATTTAATGAAGGCGATAAGGTAACAGTTGTCGGCACTACCAAAGGCAAAGGCTTTCAGGGTGTTGTTAAACGTCACGGCTTTCATGGTGTGGGTGAACAGTCTCACGGCCAGCACGACAGGTCAAGGGCTCCCGGTTCAATCGGAGGGTCTTCTTATCCATCAAGAGTATTCAAGGGTATGCGCATGGCAGGCCGTATGGGCCAAGATAAAGTGCAATTGAAAGGCCTTAAGATCGTAAAGATTTTCCCCGAAAAAAATTATTTATTAATAAGTGGTTCGGTTCCCGGCCACAATGGTTCCATCGTTTTAATCCAGAAATAATATGCAGTTAGAAGTAATAAATAAAGAAGGAAAAAAAACTGGCAGAATGATAGAACTGCCCGATGATATATTTGGTGCAGAGCCCAATAACCACGTGATCTGGCTTGCAGTAAAACAATACCTAGCTGCACGCAGACAAGGTACGCACAAGGTGAAAACCCGCGCAGAAGTTGAAGGGTCATCTAAAAAACTTCATAAGCAAAAAGGTACAGGTGGAAGCCGAAAAGGAAATATCCGTAATCCGCTATATAAAGGTGGCGGTACTGTTTTCGGGCCTAAACCTCATAGCTATGATTTTAAGTTAAATCGTAAAGTAAAAGATCTGGCCAAAATTGGTGCTTTAAGCAGTAAGGCTAAAGAAAACAAAATCTTCATAGTTGAAGATTTCTTGATAGAAACTCCTTCTGCAAAAGAATTCACACAAATATTCAGCAGTCTCAATACAGAAAGCAGGAAAGCACTTTTCATAATGCCTGAGCATAACGAAAATCTTTACAAAAGCTTTCGTAATGTACCATCTATATGCGGCACTTTATTAAGTGATATTAATACTTATGATATCATTAATTCTGACGCAGTAGTTTTTACCGAAAGTGCGGCTAAAATATTTGTAGAGGAAAATGAAGAGGTAGCTGAAGCATAATAATTGTAAACAAAAAGAGAAACAAACAAAATTTAAAAGACATGAAGCTGTCTGAAGTTTTAATAAAACCGGTATTGTCGGAGAAAGTTAACAGGTTAACTGAAAAGTACAACAGGTATACTTTCATTGTAAACAGGAAGGCGAACAAACTGGAGATAAAGAAGGCTGTAGAAGAATTTTATGGCATACAGGTGCAGGAGGTAAATACTTTGACAATGCCATCTAAAGTAAAGCAACGGAATACCAAGGCAGGCTTGCTTACTGGTAGAAAACCAGCTAAGAAAAAGGCAGTAGTAACAGTGGCAGAAGGAGAGACCATTGACTTATATGGTAATGTATAGGAGATAAAAATTAAATTAAGAATTCGTCTTAAACGGAATTTAAATAAAAATCGTCATGGCTTTAAGAAAATACAAACCGACAACCGC
Source organism: Ginsengibacter sp. (assembly GCA_040007435.1). Lineage (GTDB taxonomy): Bacteria > Bacteroidota > Bacteroidia > Chitinophagales > Chitinophagaceae > Ginsengibacter. The sequence goes on from JBDTUZ010000004.1 coordinate 107,028, forward strand.
AGGAACCCGCTGGAGAATAGGTAACGCCTATGCTGAGATTACGACAAATGTTCCTGAGAAAAGCCTGGTAGAAAAAGTACATCATACCGCAGGCCGCAATTCACAGGGACGCAGAAGCATGCGCTATCTCGGTGGAGGCCACAAGAGAATGTACCGTGTTATTGATTTTAAAAGAGATAAAAAAGATATTCCAGCTACTGTTAAGAGTATAGAATACGATCCAAACAGAAGTGCCTTTATAGCGCTGATCGTCTACACTGACGGCGTAAAAAAATACATTATTGCTCCGCAAGGTTTGCAGGTTGGAGCTACTATATTGAGTGGCGATGCTGTAGCACCTGAGTTAGGAAATTCCTTAATGCTGAAAAATATTCCTTTGGGTACGGTTGTTCACAATATTGAAATGCAGCCAGGGCAAGGTGGAAAGCTTGCAAGAAGTGCCGGATCATCCGCACAACTTGCTAACAAGGAAGAGAAGTACGGTGTTTTAAAAATGCCAAGTGGCGAGTTAAGAAAAATCTTAATTAATTGTTACGCTACCGTGGGTGTTGTGAGCAACAGCGATCACAATCTGCAGAGTATGGGTAAAGCAGGAAGGAACAGGTGGAGAGGAATTCGTCCAAGAACAAGAGGTGTTGCAATGAATCCTGTTGATCACCCAATGGGTGGTGGTGAAGGTAAAGCCTCTGGTGGACACCCAAGGAGCAGAACCGGCAAGTATGCAAAAGGACAGGTTACCCGTACGCGTGGTAAAGGGTCAGATAAAATGATTATTCAAAGAAGAAATGGTAAGAAATTACCTAATAAATAAAAAGGTTTTTAATCGTACATCGTACAATCTAAATCGTACATAACAAATGGCTCGTTCAATTAAAAAAGGTCCTTACGTAGAAGCTAAGCTTGAGAATAAAGTGCTCGGCATCAATGAAGGAACAACTAAGAAAGGTGTTATTAAAACGTGGTCGCGTCGTTCAACCATTACGCCCGATTTTGTAGGACATACGTTTGCGGTTCATAACGGGAATAAATTTATTCCGGTGTATGTAACGGAATTTATGGTTGGGCATAAGCTCGGAGAATTTGCACCAACAAGAAATTTTAAAGGACACTCAAGTAAAAAGATCGCATAATTTTTAAATACAATTCAGAAGTATTTAAAATAAAGAAATAAAAAAATGGAAGCAGTAGCTAAACTTAATAACTATCCCACATCTCCCCGTAAAATGCGTTTACTGGCAGATCTTATTCGTGGTCTTGAAGTTGAAAAAGCATTGGGAATTTTGCAATTCAATCCAAAGCATCCTGCGGTACCGATGTATAAATTACTAAAGAGTGCTATTAACAACTGGGAACAAAAGAACAGTGATGAGAAAGTGGAGGACGCAGGTCTTGTTGTAAAAACCATCATGGTGGATTGTGGAAGAGTTATTAAACGTATGCGCCCTGCACCGCAAGGACGCGGATATCGTGTTCGCAAGCGAAGCAATCATGTTACCATTATTGTAGATAGTAACAATGCCAGGTCTATTCCTTCTGTAAAAAAAATAGTAGCTAAAGAAGAGGTGGCTCCGGTAACAGAAGAGAAGAAAGTTGTAGAAACAAAAAAGCCGGCAACTAAAAAAGCAACAGCAAAAAAAGAAGCTGCTCCAAAAAAAGCGGCTACCAGAAAAGCAAAACCTGCTGAAGAAATAACGGAAAAGAAATCAGCAACAAAAAATACAAAAAAATAAAAACCGAATATGGGTCAAAAAACAAATCCGATTGGTGCCAGGTTAGGAATCATCCGTGGATGGGAAAGTAACTGGTTTGCACATCCAAAAGATTATGCAAAGAAGCTGGTTGAGGATGATAAGATCAGGACATATCTTAATGCCCGTATCAACAAAGGTGGAATTGCGAAAATCGTAATTGAGCGTACCTTGAATAAACTGATCATTACTATCCATACCTCAAAGCCCGGTATCATAATAGGTAAAGGTGGTGGAGAAGTAGATCGTATAAAAGAAGAGTTAAAGAAACTTACAGGTAAAGACGATGTGCAGATAAATATTCTTGAAATTCGCCGCCCTGAGCTTGATGCAAATATTGTAGCAGATACAATTGCCAGGCAGATTGAGAATCGTATCAACTATAAAAGAGCTATTAAAATGTCTATTGCTTCAGCACTAAGAATGGGCGCTGAAGGGATAAAAGTGAGAGTAGGTGGCAGGCTTGGTGGAGCTGAAATAGCACGTAGCGAAGAAATCAAACAAGGCCGTACTCCTTTGCACACATTGCGTATGGATATTGATTATGCAAACGTATTTGCTCAAACTGTTTATGGTAAAATTGGTGTGAAAGTTTGGATATGTAAAGGTGAAGTTCTTGCTAAAAGAGACTTAAATCCAAATATAATTGCGGGTGGTGGAAAACCCGATGGAGATATGCAGCAAGGTGATAGAAGAGGTGGTTTTGGAGATAGACGCGGTGGTGGTGATAGGGGAGACAGGCGCGGCGGTGGCGGTGGAGAAAGGAGAGGTGGAGGCGGTGCCGGCAGAGGTGGTGGCGGAAGGAGATAATGCTAATTTATTTTTTAGTGCAATAGCAAAAGTAATTGCAACACGATAATTTTCAAATAAAGTAAAAAATGTTACAGCCAAAAAGATCGAAGCACAGAAAGATGCAGAAAGGCCGTATGAAGGGTGATACCAAACGCGGTGCTACCATTTCCTTTGGAACATTTGGGTTGAAAGCTCTTGAAGAGGTATGGTTAACTAACAGGCAAATAGAATCAGCCAGGCAAGCAATGACGCGTCACATGAAGCGTGAAGGAAATGTGTGGATCCGAATTTTCCCTGATAAGCCCATCACCAAAAAACCCGCTGAAGTGAGGATGGGTAAAGGTAAGGGTAACCCTGAATATTGGGCAGCAGTTGTGCAGCCCGGAAGAATTCTGTTTGAAGCTGATGGCGTATCGCTTCAGGTTGCAAAAGAGGCGTTTGAACTTGCAGCACAAAAATTACCTATCGCTACAAAATTTGTAGTGAGAAGAGATTATGATGCTAATTAGCCAGTTAACAAATTAAATTAAAAACAATGTCTAATAGAAACGATTTCGTTAATAGTCTAAAAGAGATGAGTGAAGCAGATCTTAAATCCAAGATCGAAGAAGATGAGCTGCGGGTTAAAAAATTAAAATTTGCCCATGCTGTTTCTCCAATCGAGAACCCAATGAACATTCGTAGTGTAAAGAAAGATATTGCACGCTTAAAGACTGAATTAAGAAAGAAACAATTGGGTGCTAAATCCTAAATAATATTATAATGCTCGATAGAAATTTAAGAAAAACAAGAACCGGTGTAGTTTCCAGCAACAAGATGGATAAAACGATTACCGTGAAAGTTGAAAGAAGAGTAAAGCATCCTATTTACGGGAAGTTTGTGAAAAAAACCACCGGCTTTCATGCTCATGACGAGAAAAATGAATGCAGCATTGGCGACGTTGTGAAAATTATGGAGACAAGGCCTATGAGCAAATTGAAGCGCTGGAGATTGGTGGAAGTTGTAGAAAAAGTAAAATAATTGTTCAATGGTTCAGTATGTGTCTTAGATGCAATTGAACTTTGAAACCTGATTCCGATTAAAATCAAGATCAGATATAAATACCAGGTTTAAAAACTAAACGAAAATGATACAGCAAGAAAGCAGGTTAAATGTAGCAGATAACAGCGGGGCAAAAGAGGTGTTGTGCATTCGTGTTCTTGGCAACTCAGGCCAGGATTATGCACACGTTGGCGACAAGATAGTAGTTACGGTAAAGGATGCCATACCTGCAGGTGGTATTAAAAAAGGAACAGTAAGCACGGCGGTTATTGTGCGCACTAAAAATAAGCTTCGTCGCAAAGACGGATCTTATATCAGGTTCGATGATAATGCGGTCGTTCTTTTGAACGCATCTGACGAACCAAGAGGAACAAGAATTTTTGGGCCAGTTGCCCGTGAGTTGAGAGACAAAGGGTATATGAAGATAATTTCTCTTGCCCCTGAAGTATTATAAATGTATCTTTGCACCCCCAAAAAATGGGGTGATTAATTTAAAAAACAGACAAAATATTTGTCAAAAATGAAGACAAGATTTAAACCGAAGTTCAACATAAAAAAAGGAGATTCAGTCGTGGTAATAACGGGTGACGATAAAGACCTTAAAAAGCCGCGGAAGGTGTTAGAAGTAGTAACAGAAAAAAACCGTGTACTTGTGGAAGGTGTGAACATTATTACCAAACATACAAAGCCATCCGCTCAGAATACCAAAGGTGGTATTTTGAAAATAGAAGCGCCAATTGCCATATCTAATGTTATGCTTTGGGATGCAAAATCTTCATCACATTCAAAAATAAGCAGGAAAAGAGAGGATGGAAAATTAGTGAGGACTGCTAAAAAATCAGGGGAGGTAATTAAATCATGAGTACTGATAAATATACACCGAGACTTGCAGTGAAGTACAAAAAGGAAGTTGTACCTGCGTTAATGAAAAAATTTGCCTACAAAACAGTAATGCAAGCCCCAAGGCTTGAAAAAGTTTGCATCAATCGCGGTGTAAATGGTGCAGTAGCGGATAAAAAATTAGTGGATGTTTCCATTGAAGAGTTGACGACCATTACAGGACAGAAAGCCGTTGCAACAATGTCGAAAAAAGACATATCAAATTTTAAGCTGCGTAAGAATATGCCCATTGGCGCAAAAGTTACTTTACGCGGCGTGAATATGTATGAATTTTTAGATCGGTTGGTTTCAGTTTCATTACCGCGTGTAAGAGATTTCAAAGGAATTAGCGATAAATCATTTGACGGCAGGGGCAATTATACTTTGGGAGTTACTGAGCAAATTATTTTTCCTGAAATTGACATCGATAAAGTAAACAAAATAACAGGGCTTGATATCACTTTTGTAACGACAGCATCTACAAATGAAGAAGCTTTTGAATTACTTAAGGAATTAGGAATGCCTTTTAAAAATGTAAAAAAATAACCTTCGATAAACCCAGGGTTACAAGCAAAAATAAAAACTATGGCTAAAGAGTCAGTTAAAGCAAGACAGAGAAAGCGTGAAAAAATGGTAGCGCAATATGCTGAAAAGAGAAAAGCTTTGAAAGAAGCTGGCGATTATCGCGGACTTGATCTTCTTCCAAAGAATGCATCTCCGGTTCGGTTAAAAAACCGCTGCCAGCTTACAGGCCGCCCAAGAGGATATCTACGGCATTTTGGCCTGTCAAGAAATATTTTTCGGGATATGGCATTGCAGGGTAAAATTCCAGGCGTAAAGAAAGCGAGCTGGTAAACCCCTATCTCGTAAGGGAGGAAATAATAAGAGTAAAAATTAAAAGACAAATTTAAATACAATGGTTACTGATCCTATAGCAGATTACTTAACAAGAATTAGAAACGCACAGATGGCAAGCCATAGGGTTGTGGAAATTCCTGCAAGTAATTTGAAGAAACGCATCACAGAGATTTTGTACGATAAGGGGTATATTTTGAAATACAAATTTGAAGACGATTCAAAGCAAGGCTTAATAAAGATTGCTTTGAAATACGATCCCCAGTCAAAACTTCCTGCGATACAAAGCCTGGAAAGGGTAAGTCGCCCGGGATTACGTTCTTATTCAAAACCTGATGAATTCAAAAGGGTTAAAAATGGTTTAGGAATAGCAATTGTATCTACTTCAAAAGGTGTAATGACCGATAAAGAAGCCAAGGCACAAAAGGTAGGTGGCGAAGTATTGTGTAACATTTATTAATTTATTTTTTGGTGAGATAATTAAGCCTTAGTCGTGGCTGAACACAACCAAATATTACTATAAAATTTAAATCGGCTATGTCTAGAATTGGAAAGAATCCTGTTACAATTACAAGTGGTGTGAATGTTATTATCGGGAATGATAATGTAATAACAGTTAAAGGTCCTAAGGGTGAGCTAAAGCAGGCTATCGACCGCGACATTAAAGTGCAAGTGAAGGATGATAAAATTGAGTTCAAACGTCCTACAGATCAGATAAGGCACAGGGCTATGCACGGTTTGTATCGTTCACTTGTAAACAATATGGTACAGGGAGTAACAACGGGCTATACCAAACAACTTGAACTTGTAGGTGTAGGTTACAAAGCTTCCAACCAGGGAAACCTTCTTGATCTTTCATTAGGTTATTCTCACAATATTATTGTTGAAATACCTAAAGAATTAAAAGTTTCCACAGCCCAGGAGAAAGGTAAGAACCCGATTATTACTTTGGAAAGTATAGATAAGCAATTGCTGGGAGCTGTAGCGGCAAAAATTCGCAGTCTTCGCAAGCCCGAGCCGTACAAAGGAAAGGGCGTGAAATTTGTTGGCGAAGTGTTGCGTAGAAAAGCTGGTAAATCCGCAGGTAAGTAATATTAAAATAATTATCAAAGCCGAAAGATTTGATTAAAAAAACTCCGGCAGAATCGGGGTAAAAATAAAAATACAATGAATTCAAAAGTTATCGCCAGGCAAAAAATAAGATACCGCATTCGAAAAAAAATAAGCGGAAGTGCAACCAAGCCAAGGCTCAGTGTTTTTAGAAGTAACAACGATATTTATGTTCAGTTGATTGATGATGAAAACGGAACTACTATAGCTTCCGCTTCTTCGCGTCAAAAAGATTTAGCAGCCCAGAAAGTAAATAAGGTTGAGAAAAGTAAATTAGTGGGTGCTGCGATTGCACAGAAATCTACTGAGCTCGGCATTAAAGATGTCGTATTTGACAGGAGCGGCTACATCTACCATGGCCGCGTAAAAGCTGTGGCAGAAGGTGCAAGAGAAGGCGGGTTGGTGTTTTAAACGGCGCCTTTAAAACTTCAATAAAAAATTATAAATAGCTATAATGTTAAAAGCAAATACACAAAGAATCAGGGGAGCAGATCTCGAACTTAAAGAAAAAGTAGTTTCTATAAACCGCGTTGTTAAGACAACAAAAGGTGGAAGGGCATTTAGCTTTTCTGCGTTGGTGGTTGTAGGTAATGAAAATGGCGTTGTAGGGCAGGGCTTAGGTAAAGCAAAAGAAGTTCAGGAAGCAATTCTTAAAGGGATTGATGATGCCAAGAAGAACCTGATAAAAGTTCCCATTATGCACGGAACCATACCGCATGAACAATGGAGCAAAGAAGGTGCTGCTAAAGTTTTGATTAAGCCAGGTGCACCAGGTACTGGTGTAATAGCAGGTGGAAGCATGCGTGCAGTATTGGAAAGCGCAGGAATTCGTGATGTGCTTGCAAAATCTCTTGGTTCTTCAAACCCACATAATGTGGTAAAAGCTACCGTGAAAGCGTTGGCAACTTTAAGAGAACCTATTGCCGTAGCTAAGACAAGAAACATTTCTTTAAAGAAAGTTTTTAACGGATAAGATTAACCGGAAAAAATACTTACGATGAAAAAAATTAAAATTAAGCAAGTAAAAAGCGGGATTGACAGATCGCAGCGCCAGAAGTTAACACTACAGGCACTTGGTTTGAAAAAAGTGAATGCTACAAAAGAGGTTGAAGCCACACCACAAATTTTAGGCATGATCAAAAAAGTTGATCATCTTATAACGGTGGAAGAATTGGCTTAGTAACACTAAATATATTTTTAAAGCGAGCTCCGGTACCGGGGCGTTAAGTTCAAAAAAAGTACAATGCAAATACACAATTTAAGGCCTGCAAAAGGTGCTACCCACAAAGAAAAGAGAATCGGCCGCGGTGAAGCTTCCGGTAAAGGTGGAACTTCTACGAAAGGTAATAAAGGCGGACAGAGTCGTGCCGGTTATAAAATTAAGATGGCCCACGAAGGTGGCCAGATGCCAATCCAGAGAAGACTTCCCAAAAGAGGATTTAAAAATAATAACAGGGTTGAATATAAAGTGTTTAATCTTGGACAAATAGATCAGCTCATTGAGAAACATTCCCTCAAAGAATTTACTCCTGAAAATCTTTACATCAACAACCTTATAGGTCAAAACGACCGTGTAAAAATCCTGGGGAATGGCGTTTTAAAAGCAAACATTCCATTCAAGGTAAATGCAGTGAGTGAAAAAGCAAAAGGTGCCATCGAGTCTGCCGGCGGAACTATCGAAATAGTTAAATAATTAATGGATATTTGCTTTCTGAAATAGAAATTGCAAATAAATAAATCTTGATAATTCTGTGAAGAAATTCATCACCACATTAAAAAATATCTGGACAATTGAGGAGTTGAGAAATAAAATTCTCGTAACTTTATTGCTCATTCTTGTTTACAGATTGGGGTCACACATAGTTCTTCCAGGCCTAGATCCCAATAAGCTTACGAATCTGCAAAATAGCTCGAAAGGCGGTATGCTTGGGCTTTTAGACGCGTTTGTAGGCGGTGCATTTTCTAAAGCGTCCATCTTCGCATTGGGAATTATGCCTTACATCTCTGCTTCCATTTTCATGCAGTTGATGACCATCCTTGTTCCTCAAATTGCTAAGATTCAAAAAGAAGGTGATAGCGGAAGAAAGAAAATCAACCAATGGACTCGCTACCTTACTGTTGTAGTAACAGCGTTTCAGGCGGCGGCCTATATCGGTTTTTTAACTACATCAAACCGCGAAGCTTTATTGGAAGCTTATTCCGGCTTTTTCTGGTTATCTACAGTTGTTATTCTTACAGTAGGTACTTTATTCGTGATGTGGCTTGGTGAAAAAATTACTGATAAAGGGCTTGGAAACGGAACATCCATCATAATAATGGTTGGAATTTTGGCGAGGCTTCCACAATCTTTTATGCAGGAATTTTCTGCAAAGCAGACCCGGGGTGGTGGAGGATTACTAATATTTCTTATTGAGATCGCGGCATTTATTGCTGTTATCCTCGGACTGATATTACTTGTACAAGGCGTTAGAAAGGTTCCGGTGAATTATGCCAAACAAATAGTTGGCAACAGGCAGTTTGGTGGCGCACGGCAATTTTTACCCCTAAAGGTGAACGCCGCAGGTGTTATGCCTATCATCTTTGCGCAGGCTATCATGTTTTTGCCCACGATTTTTGCCGGGTTTCAAACCTCTGGAAAAAACTGGGCGATCTATTTCACAGACCATACTAATCTTATTTATATGGTTATTTATTCTGTGATGGTAATTGGGTTTACATTTTTATATACCGCGCTTATTTTTAACCCAAAGCAAATGGCCGATGATCTTAAGCGTAGTAATGGATTTATTCCGGGAGTAAAGCCAGGCCAGCCCACAACGGATTACATTGGTACTATAATGGACCGTATAACTTTACCGGGTGCAGTATTGCTTGCATTTGTGGGTATCTTGCCTGGTATTGCCCAACTAATGGGAGTAACCCAGGGATTTGCTACTTTTTACGGGGGTACGTCTTTGTTGATTATGGTTGCAGTTGTTCTTGATACGCTTCAGCAAATAGAAACTCAACTGCTAATGCGCCAGTATGATGGATTGATGAGCGGTGGCCGCATCCAGGGAAGACAAACTGTGGCGCCCGGTGTAACTGGAAATTTATAATTCTTATTAAAATATTTTTTTGTGACCCTGGCCGCTGTTGTCAGGGTTTTTTTAAATAATAAAGGGATGATCATTTATAAAACTCTTGAAGAGGTTGAACTGATAAGAAAAAATTGTTTGCTGGTAAATAACACAATTGCCGAGGTTGCAAAAAAAATAAAGCCTGGGGTCTCTACCATGTATCTCAATGAACTTGCCGAGCAATATATAAGGGATCACGATTCCATTCCATCATTCAAAAACTATCATGGGTTTCCTTATGCGTGTTGCATGTCAGTAAATGATGCGGTTGTGCATGGTTTTCCAACAAAGAGTGAACTTAAGGATGGAGATGTTATATCTATTGATGTAGGTGTCTATAAGAATGGTTTCCATGGCGACAGCGCATATACGTTTGCGATAGGAAAAGTAAGTGATGGGGTAAAAAGACTTATGCGTGTTACAAAAGATTCCCTATATAAAGGAATTGAAAAAGCGGTAGTCGGCAATCGCATTGGCGATATTGCTTTCGCTATCCAGGAATATACCGAGCGCAAAAACGGCTACGGCATCGTTCGTGAACTGGTGGGGCATGGGCTCGGGCGGGAACTTCACGAAGATCCACAGGTTCCGAATTATGGCAAGCGCGGTAGTGGTGCAAAATTAAATGATGGGCTTGTAATTGCAATAGAACCGATGATAAATATGGGCCGCAAAGAAGTGTACAATGATAAAGATGGCTGGACAATCCGCACCAAAGATGGCAAACCCTCTGCCCATTATGAACATACAGTTTGTGTTAGAAAAAATACGGCAGATATTCTTTCCTCGTTCGATAATATAGAGATCGCTGAAAAAGCCAATGCGAACCTTTATTCTGATTATTGATAATGGGAGTCTTTCAAATAATTCCCTAAGAGCAAGCTACCAGGTTTTTTAATTTACTACGCGATACGAAAAATGCCTTCTTTGCAGTCTTGGTTTATAATATAGCCGACTTTAAACTATTTTGAAATCCCCCAAGCAGACCGCCTACCCAACTACTATCACATAACGAATTAATTGCCCATATTCCCTTAAGGCACCGCGGCTGCTATTTTGTTCCTCGTGCGTCTTTTTGTCTTTATGGAGGGGAGGTATTGCAGATAAGCAATGTTGACACCACACTATTAAATATAGTAGCCGAACTGTTCACTTTGAAGGCTGATAAGATAATCTCTACGCTTCTTAAAAATTCAGCAAGGCTTCTCCCTCAAATTAGCTATAAAAAAATTTCTACATCGTACAATAAACACAAAATGATCGTCGTTTTACTTGCAACATGGTAAAATTACGATCCGTATAAAAAGAAAATTTACCCGGATTTACGGAAAAACCTCAAAAAAAGAAAATGAACAAAAATTCTACAAAATTATCAGCTAAGTGTATCGCGTTGATTCTCGTAGCATCCATTTTTGCAATTCATTTAAATGCTCAATCAATTGCAAAGCTGAAGTTCAGCCAGCCCAAGCTTGTTGCAGGCGCTGACGGAACAATTGGGGCAACCTACAAATTTGCAAATGTAACACCTGGTGTTGATGCATTTATAACTATCGAAGTTATTAACAGGGGAGCCAGGCTGGTTAATATTGATGATTCAACTATTGGAAATTATGAAGCGTGGCAACCGATAGTTGCCAGCCCGAATGCCGTAGGATCATCTTATATTAAATGGGATATTGAATTTAAAACCAACAGGGGTGAGATTTATTCATTTCCTTCTGTAAATGCCACCGCTACTGATGTTCGTTATGATAACGCAAATATTAGTGAGTTCATAGGTGTAAATGGCCAATTCGGGTACGATGTTTCTAGGGGAAGTTCATCACTTCTTACAGTTGCTGCATTAAGTGATCCCGACAATGTAAATGGGGATGACCCGAGCGATACCAATGTCCTGGCCTTTTGGCCTGCCAAATATCATCAGAGCAGCGATATTGGTTCGAATGATGTGAGCATCAACTATCATTTTACTAATTCTTCTAAGATGAAGTTCTATACCGGATCTATTGTAAGGAGCCAGAGTACAGCATCAAGCCGCAGTCATTCTATTTACTTTGTGGATGATGCAAACTAAAACCGGCTGTTAAGATCTTAATTCGCCAGAATATATTGGGGCAGGTGGAAATGGTGCCAATTAGATGTATTCTTTCCTTATGTTCTGTCAGATCACTTCCACGGCTTGTAACTTTTTGTACAAAGCGAGTTGAAGCCACAGAATTTTTAGACCATCTTCGAGTTCTCTATAATCTTCTCTTTCGGGTAAATTGCATCTTATGTTGATGCATTCTCACTAACAAATATCAGTGATAACAATATTTTCTACAAAATATTGAAAGTAAATTTCCTTCCGATATATTGCATTCAATGCAAAAAGAGCTCATAGTCGTTGGCGGGGGCGCAGCAGGATTTTTCTGTGCCATAAATGCGGCAGTAAAAAATCCTGCCCTTACTGTTACGATTCTTGAAAAAACCTCTAAGCTGTTAAGTAAAGTAAGAGTTAGCGGGGGCGGACGTTGCAACGTAACGCATGCATGCTTTAGCATAGCTGAAATGGCGAAGAAATATCCACGCGGGGAAAAGTTTTTAAAACAGTCTTTTCATCATTTTTTTACAACAGATACTATTAGCTGGTTTGAGGAGAGGAATATTAAATTAAAAACAGAAGATGATGGCAGAATGTTTCCTGTAAGTAATTCTTCTGAAACAATTATTAATTGCCTGCTTCAGCAGGCTGAAAGTGCAGGTATAAAAATTATAATGAATTGTGAAGTTCTGGAAGTTGATAAGCTTTCGAATGAAGATGGTACGTATACAGGCGATGAAAATTTACGGAAAGGTTTTAGGATAAAATGTAAAAATCACGATTCGCTTACAGCAGATTTTATTTGTGTTGCCTGCGGTGGCTATCATAAAAAAGAACATTTTAACTGGCTGGCTAAATTGGGTCATAATTTCGCACCGCCTGTACCGTCCCTGTTTACATTTAATATTCCAGGAAATCCTGTTGTTGAACTTATGGGTATTACAATGAAGAATGTAGCCATAAAAATAAATGGCACAAAACACAAGCAGGAAGGCCCTTTACTTATTACCCATTGGGGATTTAGCGGCCCGGCTATTCTAAAACTTTCTGCATTTGCTGCTATAGATCTTGCCAACTTGAAACACGATTTTTCTATTTCGGTTAACTGGCTTTTTCCATTAAATGAAAATCTCGTTTTAGAAAAATTAAAGTTATTTAGAACGGACCTTGCTTCCCAGAAAATTATAAACAGAAACCCGTTTGATTTGCCCCAGAGGTTCTGGAAATATCATTTGCAATCCTGTGGCATACGTGATGAAATGAGATGGGCTGATTTACCCGCAAAACTTCAAAACCTCCTGGCAATTCAATTGTGTTCACAACAATTTCATGTAAAAGGTAAAACAACTTTTAAAGAAGAATTTGTGACAGCAGGGGGTATAAAGTTAAATGAAGTAAATGCAGTAAGTATGGAAAGCAAAATTTTACCTCACTTATTTTTTGCCGGCGAAATTTTAGATGTTGATGGGATAACGGGAGGATTTAACTTTCAACATGCATGGACAAGTGGCTGGCTCGCTGCGGCTAAAATTGCATCACTTTCTAAAGAGTAGCAGACATATACTTTTACAGGAGAATAATAAGTAATAGCACTGCTATCGTCATTACGATAACTGTTACATAAAGGCAGGATATAATTATTTTCGATTTATCCATCAGGTACAATCTTTCCAAAACTATTAGATAATACCTACTTGCCTCACAAATTATACCATTAGTAAATCAAATGCTAGTTTGACTTTCATTGTTGAACATCTTACTCAATCCGGGAAATAAAAAAAAAGACATTTTGTGGATCTACCTCTTTACTTCAAAAATAAAAGTGGCATGGCCAAACGTGCCATTTTTAGTGATTCCCTGAATGTCCACTTTATATTTCCCGGGAACATCTGACGTGTAAAAATCAATGGATGCCCCGGCTCCCGGGTTGATCTTAATATTGGGAGACCATTGCAAAACATTTCTAAAATCGGGGAGGTGACTTGATCGTTGCTCGTCTGTGGCATAAGAAGGGGAATAGAATTCTCGTTCTGTTTGCAGGCCATCGTAGTCAATTATGGTTGCGTGCGGGCCGGGATCAAAACCTGCCATATCGCCTTTATAAGAGGTCCAGTTTATTATGCCATTAAAGATAGAATTGCCTAAAAAATATCGCCTGTTTAGCACTTCAACCTTATATAATTTTAATGGATCTAACTCCATAAATTTATTAAAATCAAATACAGCTACACCATCAAGCATTACCAGGGGATCGCTTTTGATCATAAGGTTGGTCGCATAGTTATACAGATCAAAGTGAGAGTTGCCTTCCCGTTTTCTTACATCTGTCATAGCAACGTATTCCCTTAATACCTCTTCGATTGTTGCGAAACGGGTGTAATTATCTAGCAGGTATTTTGCATCGGGATTTATGTAGAACGCGGTGGTATCGAAATTTGGCTGGATGAATTGCTTTAATTTTTTCGCGGTATAGATATTTTGAACCTGCATACTTACGCTTTGCTGCTGTAAGGAATTTTCCATCCCGGAAATTAGATTAAATGCAGGTAAAGGAGTAGTTGAAAAGGAATTACTATAAGGGTCTGTTATGTCAATCCGGTAAATACTATCCCGCATGGTGTTCGTTTGCAGAACGATTTCTGAAGCGCCATAGAGTTCATTCATTTCAAACTTTACCAGCCCGTTGTTGTCACTTAAGGATGAATTAAATGCTGTTTGAAAGCCGGTGACTGAAATGTAACTTTCAATATTTGCGGCAGGCTTTCCCGTAATAGTATTTATCACTTTACCGATTACAATGGGACCGTTATATTCAGGCACAAAATCAAAATAGGCTTTTTTATTTTGCAAAATTTCTTCCCATTTAAATCTTCTCCATCCATTAGTAAGCATTATATTATCAAGTTCCTGGTTTCTTGCGGCGTCGTGATTTGCGAAATAATAATTTGGGTCTTCTATATTTCCGCTAATGTCCGACGTAAGAAGAAGATAACTGCTTATGTTGGCGCCATCGGTCGATTGCAGCGAATCAAGTTTGAAAACTGTCATCGAAAGACTTGCCGTATCATCTTTTAGTTTGGTGTCACCTATCGCGACATGGAGATCGATTTTTTTTCTAGTGGAACTAACGGTCTGATCTGTATTTATTTTTATCTCTAATTGTTGCAATGGTTTTTTGAAATATAATCTTTCGCAAACAGGTTGTTTCTGATCATTAAAAATAGTAACCTGGGAAATACCGTCGCCCAATTTTTCTTTGTCAAAAATAAATAAGGTCTTTCCGTTTTGCAGTACACTATGATCGGCAACTTTTATCGTTCCCCTTGTGTGTGCAAATAAATATATTTCTCTCCCCGATAAAATATCCGATTGAACAGTCACTACTATTTTACCGGTTGAATCAGAAAGATGCATAACATACCCGCTTTGGTATATAGACGGCAGCACTTTGACAATACTTCCCCCTGAATCATTTTGTATAATGGCTTTATATCTATGATTGGCTAATGGTGTAAATTCAAAAAAACCGATGCCTGCATGTTGTGGTGCAAATGAAAGTAGCGTGTCGGTGTTGTCAACAAGAAATCCTTTAAAGTTAGAGCCCTTTCCAAATTGATCGGTTCCTTTAAAAGCAATTTTGCAAGGAATATTTTCTACCATGTTACCGCCTTCGGGGAAAAATGTGATGTCAAATTTATTTGGATTGTTAGCTACCGGCAAGCCTGGATTTTTTTGAATATTTACAATGGTTATATTTTTTTCAAAAAAGTACTCGGCACTAAAATTTTTCATCCAGTTAGTGTAAGCCCGGAGTTTATAATTACCCGAGTTAAGATTAATCGGGAGGTAAAAAGAACCATTTCCACCGGCACCCCTTAAACTTATTTTTGCCTGGAGTACATGTTTATTAGCTGAATCTAAAATTTCAACATAAGCGACTTTACTGAGTTCTAAAGGTGTATGTGTAGAGGCATCCACATCATAAACTTTGAACCATAGAATTTCTCCGGCCACATAAAAGCTTTTATCTGTGTGAACATATATTTTTTCTTTTATGGGATTGTAATTGTTGAATGATGTTGTGATAGAATTTAAATTATCCTGGCAATGTGCAATGGATACAATAGAAAAAAGGAAAATTATTATAAACCATAAGTAAGCTCTTAGTTGAATTAAGTATTTAAAAATAAGATTGCACATTTACTAATTCTATTTAGCTGTTTGTTGTGAACGACATAAATTATTAAGGCCAAAAAGAAGGTCTCATGTTTGTTCCTTTTAAGGTACAGTCTATACAATTTTGATCGGGAGTTGCTGAAAATTTTACGATGACTCCAAAAGGTCCGAGAGCAGTCGGAACCATAGGCGATAACCCGACCCCATATTTAAGAATACTGTCCGGTTGGTTATCCAAAATCGTTTGTACACATCCCTGGCTATAGCCCCATCCCGGCAGTTCACTATTATTTATGAATATTCGCTTTATCTTTTCCTCAGAAATGTCAATATAACCTACCACAATTTCCGACGGGTCCGTGACACAATGAATGTTACCCTGTAGATCAGAAGGCTGTGCGTCGAATATAGAACCAAGACTCTCCGTATTCTTTTTTACTTTTTGAAAGAAAATATAAGCTTCATGGCTTAAAGCATATTGCCTTACGTTTATGCTGTAAAGCACACTTAGCTCTACGGAGGCTGGTTCTATAGAAACCAGCGGCAAATAAATTACATCCTTGCTTAATTTTTCTGAAGAGCCTATGGTAATATTTGTTGAATTAACCGTTTTCCAACATTTAAAAATTGTTGTGTCCGGCGCTTGTGAAACATTTCTATAAGTTACCCCGCTTGGATTAAAATTCTGGTCGCGTATATAAATAAGTGAACTATTGTAGGTAGAATGAAACTCCCATGTTTCTTCAAATTTCCAGTGATAATACCGGGTATTATTTGTGGGATCATGTGTATTGATATAAATTTTTACACCATTGTCATCTCTTATCCAACTAATGCTGTCTATATCTGGTGTTTTTTTAAAAGTTGCAAAGTCCGATAAGTATTCTTTATTATCCTGTGTACGTATCTGTAGCCTGTATTTTTTCGCGTCATCAAGTGATAAAATGTCAGAAGTGTACACACCACTTCCTGTTTCACTTAAAGGAAATAGTTCATTGGTTTCACTCTCAATATTTACAACAGCATTGTGTTCAGGAATTACATCAACCGAGTCGTATAATTTTACGCTACGTGTGAGCATAATCTCGGTAGCGCTCTGGCCACTGCTGATGAAGCCTTCCACTACAAGATAGCCGGTTGCGGGTGATGGTATCTTCGTGTTGAATTTCTCTTTACAGCCGAATAGAACGAAGAAGAATATGATACAGACAGCTATTTTTTTCATTACGCCACTTTAGAATTTGATATTGAAATTGATAAATGGAATCTGGCTGCCG
Source organism: Ginsengibacter sp. (assembly GCA_040007435.1). GTDB lineage: Bacteria > Bacteroidota > Bacteroidia > Chitinophagales > Chitinophagaceae > Ginsengibacter. Next base: position 124,108 of record JBDTUZ010000004.1, read on the forward strand.
AAAATGGAAAACTTGTAGCCGTTTACAACCCCATTTTCCGATATAAAATAAACCGAGTAGGGATTTTTTCTTCCGGTTACGTTATAAACACCCACAGTCCATGAATTATGAAATTTCTGGTGAATTTTGTGATTACCATCCAGATTTATCGAAAAGTCTGTTCTGAAGTAATCAGGGATTCTGTAGGAGTTTCTGTCGGCATATAAAGTCCTTAAGGAATTATCGTAAAAAAATCTTCCGATCGGTACTGTTATTGGCCTGCCTGTACTATAATTCGCATTTAGTGAAAAGCTAAACCGGTGATTGATCCTGTAGTTTGTTATAAAAGTGACTTCATGTGGCTTATCATAATTCGCAGGGTAATACAATCCCCTGTTTATTATCTCACCCTGGGAAATGTCATTTGCCTTAAGCAAGGTTCTGGACCATGTATAGCTTATCCATCCGTTTAATTTTCCTGTAAGTTTTTTAATTTGAAATTCTACGCCGTACGCTTTTCCTTTTGTGGGCAGTACATCTGTTTCTATATGATGGTTTAAAACCAACACTGCGCCGCTTTTATAATCGAGATAATCTTTTATTTTTTTGTAATACACTTCTACAGAAGTCTCAATTGTATTTGATTTAAAGTTCTTATAAAAACCAAGAGATACCTGCTGGCCAAATTGCGGTTTAATATTTGGATCGCTCAATTTCCAGATATCTGTCGGAGCTATAGCGGTTGTATTCGATAGCTGGTGAATATACTGGCGCTGCGTATTGTATGCAGCCTTCATGGAAAAATCGCCACTAAATGCATAGCGTGCAGACAGCCTCACTTCCGGCCCCCGGTAGGTTTTTATAAATTTATTTTTACCATAATTATTAGTCCCTGTTATATTGTCTTCAGTCTTTGGAACTCCTGCGGGATATACATTAAAGCTCTGAGGCCCCAATACATTAAACATAGAATAACGCACGCCTCCTTCAACCGATAGCTCAGAACTAATGGTATATTTATCACTCACATACAAAGCGCTTTCCAGGCCCTTCTCAGCTTCTATTATGTCGGGCACTACCAATGATTCTTTACCGAGAGGATTATAGTTTCCGGGATTAAGTTTGTATAATATACTGTTTGCACCAAACTCAACAGTATGCTTGCTGTTTACAAAATAATTGAAGTGCGCTTTAAAATTTTCCTGGTTAATATTGAAATCCAGTTTGTATGCATTTATCGGGTTCGCCGAACTCTTTATACTGTATTCATAATTATCATACCCTCCGCTTACGAGCATGTATAATTTGTTATTGAAAATATGTTTCCATTTTAATGAAATATTTTTATTGCCATAGTCATAGGTGGTATCGCTGTTAAGGTTGAAATTGTCTTTACTCATATAGGCTGTGAGGAACAGCGAATTCTTTTTATTTATTTCATGGCTGATGTTAATATTAAAATCGTAGAACCCCGCTTTACTATTTTCATATTGCTTCGGTAAAAGATTAAGCAGCCAATCGGCATAAGTCGTTCTTGCGCCTATGATGAAAGATGATTTGTCCTTAATTAAAGGGCCTTCCAGGGTTAAACGGCTAGTGAGTAATCCAATACCCGCAGTGCCACTTAGCTCTTTTTTATTTCCTTCCCTTGAATTTATCTCAAGAACTGAAGATAACCGGCCACCATATTTTGCAGGAACACTGGCTTTATACAATTCTACATTTTTGATTATCTCCGGGTTGAATGCAGAAAACAAGCCGAAGAAATGAGAAGGATTGTAAATAGTAGCGTCGTTAAATAAAATAAGATTTTGATCGGCAGAGCCTCCACGCACATTCAAACCTGTACTGGCTTCGCCAACAGATTTTACACCGGGCAATGTGAGTACCACTCTTAAAATATCTGCCTCGCCAAATACAACAGGTACTTGTTTGATTGTTTTGATATCAATCGTTTGAACGCCCATTTGAAGGCTCCGGATGTTGCTTGCTTTCTCAGCCGATACCACTACTTTTTTCAAAGAGATTATCTGGCTTTGCATTTCGATGTTGAACTTTCCATCACCATATACCGTAATCTCTCTTTTGGTATCTTTCATTCCAATGCTTTGAATTGAAAGTGTATGCCTTCCTTTTGGCACAGAGATCGTATAGTAACCAAATTGGTCCGCAGCAACATCCGTTTTCGTGTTTTCCAAATGCAGGGATGCACCGGTTACGGGTTCTCCTGTTTTGCTGTCTAAAACAAAACCTGTAATGGTACCATCCGGGGAATTGTTTGCTGCATTTTTATTTCCTATAGAATACAGCTTATTCTGCAGAGCGCCGGTGGAAACAGGATTTCCTATATTGGCGTAATCAATGATGCTGCTGTCTTCTGCCGATCCGTTTGCTGCAATTTTATTTTTTTCAAAAAAACCATTTGGTAATTCAGTTTGTACCACAAGCCCTTTGCTTATGAAAATATTGTCCGGCTCATAATAAGCCACTTCAAGTTTCGTATTGGCAAAGGCAAGGTTTAATACTTCAGTTAATGGTTTTTTATTTACGGTGATATCTACCGTGATTGAATCTAATTGGGCAGTGTCAAAATACAAATGATAACCGGTTTCTTTTTCAAGTTGTAACAAAAAATTCTCAGTAGTTATATTTTTAAAATTGCCTGTTACGAGAGGCATGGCGTTTTGCTGCGCCATCGTTGCAGAAGTTGTGAGTAAAGTAAAAAATGAAAAAAAAGTATAAAGCAACCGTTTTAGTGGCATTGGCTTTAATTATTAGTTTTGGTAAGGTTGGTATTTAATTTGTCATAGTAAGCAACTGTCTTAAGCAAGGCATATTCTTTATTTTTCCTAAGCTTAAGCTTATTTTTAGCCATAAATTGACCAATCTCTTTTTTGCGATCGGCTAATACACTCAATAAATTTTTCCTGCTTTTTATTTTGAAATAACCACTTCCTTTTTTAATAAAATACTCATCATTTTCGGCCACATATTTATTCAAGCCCTGGAACGATGAACTATTTTCCTTAAATAATTTTGAAACCTTTTTGTAGAGGGAAGTGTTGCCCTGGTATAATACATCATAATAGCCGGTGCTCAATAGAGAACCTGGTGAGCCATCCTTTACCACACGGATAAATGTGTGACCATATATAGTAAACCATTTGACCTTACTCTCATTTAGCCTTATGATATTTATTTTAGAAGGGTCTCTTGTCAACAATTCTTCATGAATAACATCGTACAACAATGGCACATTTTCATAAAGCATATTATTGTAGAAAACAGAGCCTGTCTCAAAATTCTTTGATTCAAAAAAAGGATGGCCTTCGTTGATCGTAAATGGATAATAGGTGTTGTAAGTATATTCGCTCCCATCATAGAGGCCAGTTTCGGGAGATAAATATTGATGATATAATTCAATAGCAGCTTTAATTGAGGCACTGTCGCTGGTATTTTCCGAAATAAAATTTTGAGAAAAACTGCTTTTAAAATGTATGAAAAATACGCTAAGAAGAAATAATGTCCTCAATACAAGTCTTCTCATAGTTTACGCTTGACCGTTTTAGTAAAAGCTAATTTAAATGATTAAATCAGTAATCGACACGTTGTTACCAAAAGAGTTGTAAGAAATGATAATTTTTCATTGATCATTCCACCGGTTCACTAAATCTTGCATAAAAAATACTGAATTTTTACTTCACTATGACATTTGTGCGGGGAATGAAAAGTATGCATAGTGATGTTAAACTAAATAATCACCAATTGCGGCAACGAGTTGGATAATGCACTTGTCAAAAAAGTACGCATGATTTCTTATCTTGTCAGAACTTTCATTAATTTTCCACAATCCTTTTTCAAATCATGCTATTAATTGTGGTAAACAGATGAGGTACGTAAGCCTATAATTAGGTTAACCTTCATTAATTTAGCATATAAATTAAAATCCTATGAAATTACACACGACTTTTGCCTGCATATAATATTTAAAACTAAAGTACAGAGGATTAAAAGTTTCGTCAATAATTTTTATAAGATACTTAATGTGGTAAATTCTTTTTTCCGAATTTTCAGAGGCTTGCCATTTTTTCCGGTTATGATTTTCTTCTGCAGTAGCCTGCATGCACAAAAAAGAAACAATGTCTGGGCGTTTGGCGATGAAGCAGGTTTAAATTTCAACACAAACCCGGTTTCCGTTTTCAAATCAAAATCAGAAGGAACCGAGCCACCTTATTTTATTTCATCTATTTGTGCTCCAAATGGCGCATTGCTTTTTTATACTGATGGCATTAAAATTTGGAACAGCAATAATTTCGTAATGCCAAAATATAAAGGTTTGTGGCTTTGGTCTGAAAACGTAGTTCCGTTGGTTACCCCTTACATACAAAACGATTCCCTGTATTACATATTTGGCGTTGAAAGTCCCGGCCAATTTGATCCTCCGCCCAATGCTAATAAGCTCGTTTATTTTACTACTAAAATATATAATCCGGGAGACATAGAAGAGGCAGTCTATCCAAGGCCTTCCAATAGCGCGTTTGCAACAATCTTACTTTCAAACGCTTCGCAGGTAGTTGCCGCTACCGATCATTGCAACCAAATTGACAGGTGGCTAGTTGGCCACGCTCCCGGCGCATTTTATTCTTTTCTCATTACCAAAAGCGGGGTTAATCCCGCGCCGGTTGTAACGCCGATTCCAGCTTCTGTTTTGCCTGTTGAAAAATTAAATATGAAATATAGCAATTTTAAATTTTCTGCAAATAGTGAGCGAATGATTGTTCCTGACTACGCAGATAATAAGATTGTTGTTTATGATTTTGATAATCTCACAGGAAAATTTTCAAACCCAATATCTCTTTCTATACCACCAGACCAGGAAATTCTTGAGGACATAGAAATAAGCGCCGATGGCAGCAAACTGTACTTCGGTTCTTATATAGAATTGGAAGAAGACGTAAATGCTACAATACATTACATCTATCAAATGGATTTGAATGCTGGATCTGCTGCTGCTATTGAAAAAACATTGTACAGGGTAAATGGAACCGGGGATAGGGCTGCCTGTGTAAAAACCTGCTTTATTATTAACCGCACTATGCAATTGGGCCCGGATGGCAGAATTTATGTAAGCAAGCGTGAAGGTAATCCCGTTCCTTATGATCAGACATTGGGCGTAATTGAAGATCCTTCAAAAATCGGAAAGGCCATCAGCTACCAGGGGTCGAAAATTAAGCTGGGGAGAATGCCGCGGTTCATGAATTATAACTATGTGAGATCAGGCAGTTTTACGCCACGTGAAAACGGCATTCAATATAAAAAGAATACCTGCATTGGCCTCCCTGTTGACTTTAGTCTCATCTTTAGCAGGCTAGATTCTGTTAAATGGAATTTTGGAGATCCGGAATCTGCCGGCAGAAATGTTTCAACATTAAAAAAGCCTCAGCACCAATATCCCGGTCCAGGCACTTATACGGTTAGCGCAATTATATGGGATCGCTGTTTTGCTGATTCTGCAACCGCACAAGTCATTATTAGTGACGACGAACTTGTAAAAGTTTCACCCGCTGTAAAGGATACGGTTCTTTGCCAGGGTGAAGTTTTTGAAGTAGATGCAAGTGACCCAAACACCACAGCCTATTTATGGGATAACAGATCGGAAGATCCCGTGCGTAAGATAGATGGCCCCGGTGATTATTCAATTACTGTTTACAATGATTGTTCTTTTGATCAAAAGGATTTCAAAGTATCTTTCAAAGTATGTCCGTGCGATTCATACATTCCGAACGCCTTCTCGCCAAACTATGACGGAGTTAACGATGTATTCCGGCCGGTATTCCCGGATTGTAAACCTAAGGAATATCAGTTCCAGGTTTTCGATCGCTATGGCAACGCCATTTTCAAATCGGGTAAATTAAATGAAGGATGGGATGGCAGCAAAGGACAGGCGCTTCTATCCCAGGGAATCTATGTGTGGACGTTGACCTATCGCAATCCCGGCACCAGGATAGTTATAAATAAAAAGGGCACGGTTACACTATTGAGATAAGTAAAATATTTTATTGAATATTCTTATTTATCTACATTCGAAGTAAAATACATTTTATGGCAAGCAATACATTCGATGCGATTGTAATCGGTTCTGGTATCAGCGGCGGATGGGCTGCAAAAGAATTATGCGAAAAGGGACTAAAAACATTGGTACTTGAAAGAGGAAAAGATGTGGTGCATTTGAAAGATTACCCGACTGCAACAAAAAATCCCTGGGATTTTCAACACCGGTTACAAATGCCTTATGCAATTGAAAAGGAAAATCCCGTTGTTGCAAGGTGCTATGCCTTTAGTGAAGCCACACAACATTTTTTTGTAAAAGATACAGAGCATCCTTATATACAGGAAAAGCCTTTTGATTGGATAAGAGGTTACCAGGTTGGAGGAAAATCTTTGTTATGGGCCAGGCAAACGCAACGCTGGAGCCAATACGATTTTGAAGGTCCGGCCCGTGATGGCTTTGCAACCGATTGGCCAATCCGTTATGATGATATTGCGCCATGGTATAGCCACGTTGAAACGTTCGCAGGTATTTCAGGAAACAGGGATGGGCTTGATACATTACCCGATGGTGAATTTCTGCCACCGTGGGAAATGAATTGTGTTGAGAAAGAAATGCAACATAAAATAAACGGCGCTTATCCTGATCGCAATGTGATAATCGGGCGTTGTGCTCATTTGACAAAACCCAATCAAATACATATTGACCAGGGACGCAATCAATGCCAGGCAAGAAGCAAGTGTGACAGAGGTTGTCCGTTCGGAGGATATTTTAGTTCCAATTCCACAACAATTCCATGGGCACAAAAAACCGGCAACCTTACACTTCAGCCCGATTCAGTTGTGCACTCCATTATTTATGATGATAAACTTGGAAAAGCAAGTGGTGTAAGAGTTATTGATGCAAAAACAAAACAGGCAACTGAGTATTTCGCGAAAATTATTTTTGTAAATGCGGCTTGTTTAAATACCAACCTGATATTACTTAATTCAACCTCTTCCCGTTTTTCAAATGGCCTGGGAAATGATAATGGCTTGCTTGGAAAATACGTGGCCTTTCATAATTACAGGGGTTCCTTAACGGCCTCGATGGATGGTCATGAAAACGAATATTATTATGGGCGCCGTCCTACCCAGGCAATGATGCCAAATTTTAGGAATGTAAAAAAACAGGAGATGGATTTTTTACGTGGCTATATGGTTCACTTTAGCGCCGGGCGTGGTACGTCCAATGGAAATGGTGATCAACTTGGGGGTGCATATAAAGATTCACTTACTGAAGCGGGCGGCTGGTATGTTTATATGATGATGCAGGGAGAAACAATTCCCAAAGAAATAAATCATGTGCGGCTGAGCCCGGATAAAAAGGATGATTGGGGAATACCTCAACTCATTACGTCAGTAGGTTATGATGATAACGATGAAAAGGTATTGAAAGATTTTTTGGAACAGGGTGAAGAAATGCTTACTAAAGCGGGTTGCAAAAACATTAGTAAGAACGATAGCGGGCAAGCGCCCGGCCTTGATATTCATGAAATGGGCGGTGTAAGAATGGGTAGCGATCCTAAAACTTCTTTATTGAATAAATGGAACCAGTTGCACGCTTGTAAAAATGTTTTTGTTACAGATGGTGCCTGCATGACTTCTACTTCTACACAGAACCCTTCGCTCACTTTTATGGCAATCACAGCAAGGGCCGCCGACCATGCGGTGAGTGAACTAAAGAAAGGAAACTTGTAGGTATTTTTATAAGCATTGATGTTAGAAAAATGGATTTTTACAACTCGTCTTTCCTTGGATCTGCAATAAAATAATGGATGCAATCATTGATGCTTATCTCATCCAGGGCGTTAATGAAATTCTGGTACGTGCTTTCGGCTGTGGGCTTTATAATAAGTGTCAGCTTTTTTCTATCAATATGGTTGCGTAAAAGACTCGCCTGTTTTTGTTGAATAACATTTCGCATAAAGCCAAGCTTTGCATAAGAAATTTCTTTGGCAAGCCCGTCATAATATCCAATGCTGTCATTGTTTTTTAGAATAAAAGTGAGCGTGGTTGAACCTCCCACTAAAGTGCTATCAGGAGAATCTTTTGGCAGAAACAATTTCATTTCTTTTTGTTCCTCCAGCGAGGTTGTCAAAATAAAAAAGGTTATTAAAAGAAATCCAAGATCAACCATAGGTGTGAGATCAACCCTTATATTTTTTGGCATATATTTTTTGCCATTTCTTTTTGGTGAAGAAATTATTTCTGCCATAAGTAATATTTTATTACTAAGAGTTTAATAAAAATATTTTCCATAAAATGCGGAATGAACTTTTATATTTTATGAGACTTAGTTAGATTGCTGCCCAATTCTTTTCAATGGCTTCAAATCCTTATTGTTTTTTAATTCATCTTTGGGCAAATTTTTTGAGGGGGGCAGACACGACCCCGTATTTTAAATGATATAAAATTTCATTTTATGAAAAAAATATTTATTTCTTTTTTATTTACAATTTGTACTATGCAGAATATGGAGGCACAGCGAACGATTCCTTTGTATGAAGGAGCCGTTCCTAACAGCAAACCCTATCCCACAAAAGAAAAATGGGATCCGCAGAACAATGGCGATACAATCGTACGTCTGATATCACAACCCACGTTATCAATTTTTCTTCCTGAGAAGGAAAAGGCAACCGGCGCTGCCGTAGTTATTTGCCCGGGTGGCGGCTATTGGGTTGCATCAATTGTAAAGGAAGGTTTTGCTGTTGCCAGGCAATTTAATGAATATGGAATTGCAGCCTTTGTTTTAAAGTATCGGATTCCGAATGATTCTTCAATGATCAATAAAAGTATCGGGCCGTTGCAGGATGCACAGCGAGCCATTCAATTGGTTCGTATGCATGCGAGCGAATGGAATGTAGATACAAATAAAGTTGGTATTATGGGCTTTTCCGCAGGAGGGCATGTAGCATCTACCGCAGCGACTCATTTTCAGCATAGCTACATTGACAATGATGATAAAATAAATCTGCGTCCCGATTTTGCCATATTCATTTACCCTGTTATCAGTTTCCAGGATAGCATTGCACACTTTGGTTCGCGTACGCAGCTTATTGGGCGATTTCCATCCAAAACATTGATTGATTCTTTCTCTAATGAACTCCAGGTGACAAAGCAAACGCCGCCCACTTTTTTTGTGCACGCCAGTAACGACGACGCTGTGCCTGTAATGAATAGTATTGTTTACTATGAAGCATTGCTCAGGAATAAGATACCGGTGGAGATGCATTTATACAAAAGTGGCGGCCATGGCTTCGGGATGAAAAACCCAACGTCAAATGATTTATGGATGGAGCGCTGCAAAAACTGGATGCAAAGCATGAGGTTAATTCCTAAGTAAACTATCGGCATCTTGCTCGCAGGTGAATAGTTATACGGCAGTTTGTGTTGCCGGTAATATCATTTCTGTATTTGTTTCTAATGAATAAAAAGACTGCAATTCTTATTGGCTTTATTATTGCAAAATTCGTATTGCAATACCTGCTTATCAATCCTGCCTACGACCTGCATCGTGATGAATATTTGCATCTCGACCAGGGCAACCACTTTGCGTGGGGTTATATTTCCGTTCCACCTTTCACCTCATGGATCTCTTATATCATTAAGTTATTGGGCAATGGTGTCTTCTGGGTGAAATTTTTTCCTGCACTTTTTGGAACGCTGACGATTATAGTCGTTTGGAAAATTATTGAAGAGCTAAAAGGAAATTTATTTGCTTTGACCTTAGGCTCTTTGGCAATTTTGCTTTCAGTTATACTTCGTATAAATATTTTATACCAGCCCAATTCTTTCGATATTTTTTTTTGGACGTTGGTATATTTTACCATTATAAAATACATCAATACAGGTAATTCAAAATGGTTTTACGCAACGGCGGTGGCGTTTGGTCTCGGGTTCCTGAGCAAATACAATATCGCATTCCTGGCATTTGGCTTACTTCCCGCTATTTTACTTACTGAACATAGAAAAATATTTCTTGATAAAAACCTGTACATAAGTGCTTGTATTGTTTTGATAATTGTTTCGCCCAATATAATATGGCAGTATAAAAATAATTTTCCAACAGTCCACCAGTTGCAGGAACTCGCGAGAACCCAACTCGTAAATGTAGATCGCTTCGGATTCATAAAAGAACAGTTCCTTTTTTTTATTGGTTCTTTTATTATCGTCCTGGCGAGCTTTGTGTCATTATTATTTTACCATCCATTCAAAAAGTATCGGCTTTTTTTCTGGAGCTATTTTATTACGATATCTATCTTTATTTTCTTAAAGGCAAAAGCATATTATGCGATCGGCTTGTACCCGGTATTACTTGCTTTTGGGTCGGTATATATTGAAAAAATAATAGAAAGAAGCCATAGAAAATTTTGGAAGCCCTTATTAATCGTATTAGTTATTGGTTTTTCTATACCATTTATTCTGGTTGCTTTTCCTTATAAGAGCCCGGCTGATATTCAAAAAATAAGTGAGCGTTATAAAAAGTTTGGATTACTACGCTGGGAAGATGGTAAAGACCACAATATGCCCCAGGATTTTGCTGACATGCTTGGCTGGAGCGAACTTGCAAGAAAGACGGATAGTGTTTTTAATTTAGTCAGCGACAAAGAACATACAATTGTGCTTTGTGATAATTACGGGCAAGCCGGCGCAATAAATTATTATTCGCGGTTCAAAAACATTAATGCTGTTTCATTCAATGCCGATTACATTAATTGGATGCTACTCGATAAAAAGATAATGAACATGATTTTTGTGGCTGATGCAGGAGAGGACCAGGTTACTATCGACATGATCACTTCCATCTTCGATTCCGCAGCTCTTTCAGATAGTATCACTAACCCTTATGCAAGAGAAATAGGAACAAAAATATTTTTATTTGAAAGAGCCAAAACTGATATCAATACATTACTTGAGAATAAAAAAGAAGAATACAAAAGAGGTAAATGAACTTTCAAAATCTAAGAAATCCGGGGCCGCAGCAAAAGTAATTTTCTAAAACCTCTTGATATTTTCCCGGCAACGTCTCCGGTTAAGGAGACGTTACTAAGAAATATTACCCCCTATTAACCCATGATTTGTTTATCAATTTTTTTTAATACCTAATTTGGTAGCCTATCATTAACACTCATCACGCCCCGGCTACCTTCGTATCATTATTCCATCTCAATTCATCGGCGCTTTCTTCCATAAATATAGAACGTAAAAAAACTATTTAAAAGCTGCTTTTAGTAATTGGTCAACGTCAGTTATTTAACGGTAATTGTAGCAAGAAAATCGATTGACAAATAGATCAATGAGGCTACTTTCAAAAAATTACCCTTTGGGGTAATTAGTATGGCTGAGAGTTTGCGATCTTTATAAACGTTTGAAAGGCTGTCGCTTAAGTTCTTTGATAATTTTTTACACAGGGTCATTAAATTATGCTTGCCGTTATACGACTACTTAATTTCAATGCAATTTTTTTGCAGAAAATCGTGTAAACGCCTTAAAAAGAAGGGCTATTATTTTCAAACGCAATGTTCAATAAAATAAAAAGTAAATTTAAGGAACAGTGTCTCGCTATATGAAAGTTCTCATCACAATCCTATTATCATTTTGGCTTGCGGTTAACCCGGCGAAGGCTCAGGAAGTTGACACCGTTACCAGAGGTATGGTTACGGACCGGCAAAAGGCCGATACCCTATTTTCTTTGGCTAACAGGAATTTCCGGAAAGCAAGATTTGACAGCGCAGATTACTGGTTGAACAAAGGGATTGGATTTGCCCAAAAAACAGGAAATGATGAATTAATTTTTAAATACTTAATGTTCCAAAGTAATATTCTTTTTTTTCGTGAAGACTACGCGGAGGGTTTGACACTGCTGAAAAAATCATACCCATATCTTGCCAGAGTTTGCTCCTATGATCTTCAAAGAAAGTATTTGCTATTGAGTGGACGTTTTTACGAAAACCTTCATCGCAATGACTCAGCCATGTACTATTATCATGAGTGTGAACTTTTAAATAATCGGAAAGACCCTTATCAAAACTGGCTTGTGTACTATGATATCGCACAAATGTTTAAGCGATCTGAAGCCTTTCCTGAATCCGAGAAATATTTCATCAAGGCCTACGAGCTTACTAAGCCTAAAGGTATCCGGAGAGATCATGTAACTGTATTGGTTGAATTTGCCGACCTGTATCATGTATTGGGGAAGCCTGAAAAATTTGCCCCGCTAATGTATGAGCAGGAGCAGATGATGGCGCAGGTGAAAGGGAATATTTTAAAAGATCCGGCGCATACGATGTATTTTTTTGACTGGAAAAAAGAACCTCTTGAAAAAAAAGTATTATTTATGGAGAGTGTGAAACGTGAGCTCGATAAGGCAGGCCATGTTGGGAAAGCTGCTCTCGCAAATATTTATATCGCTGGTTTTTACGAGGAGGTAAATCAGCCAGATACCGCTCTCACTTATATCAGGGAAAACCAGCGTGTGTTTGAAAAGCAAAAAGATATCATTAGCCTGTATTCAAATACTTCTATAGCCTATAGATTATTAAAAAAAGCGGGCAAATTGGAAGATGCGATAAAGGAAGCCGACAAACTATTCTCCCTCAAGGATAGCATCATAAGAATACAACACAGGGAAACTTTGCTTGACCTGGAAACCAGGTATGAAACAGAAAAAAAAGAGAAGGATATAACGCTGCTTAATTATGAAAAGGAATTAGGCCTTACGCGGCTTGAGAGGGAAACAGATTTAAAAGAAGCTTTTATGCGTGAGAACTTACTTAAAGATTCTGTTGTAAACAGAGAAAGGGATTACAATAAATTATTAGGCACCGAAAATGAATTAAAGGAGCATCAGCTTTCAAATGAGCAGGCACTAAGAGAAGCTGGTGCAAGGGAAAATATCTTAAAGGGAAATCAACTGACAAAAGAAAAAAGAATAAAATGGCAGCTCATATCCGGAGGGCTACTCATCTTGCTTTTCGGATTCGCTATTTTCTTCATGTATCGAAAACAGCGGTTTAAAAACTTTTTGATTGAAAAGCAGTCGGAGGATTTGCAAATGTTGATGAAAGAAATTCATCACCGGGTAAAAAATAATCTACAGGTAATTTCCAGCCTGCTCGATCTGCAATCACTTACCATCAAAGACAGGCAGGCCTCTGAAGCAATCAAGGAAAGCCGCAACCGCGTGTACAGTATGGCCCTCATTCACCAGAATCTTTATAAAGAAGAAAATGTTATAGGAATTGAGATGAATGATTACATAAATAAACTGGTGCAAAGCCTTTTTCAATCATATAATTCCGGGGGGAATAAAATTTTATTAAAAACTGATATTGATCACCTGCTGCTCGACGTAGATATGGTGATACCGATTGGCCTTGTATTAAATGAATTAATAAGCAATTCTCTTAAATACGCATTTCACAATACAGACTCCGGCTCATTGCATATTACTTTTAAAAAAAATGAGGAAGGAATGCTTTTGAAAGTGCAGGACAATGGCGCAGGTTTCCCCAAAGGCATGAATGTTTTCCAGAACTCATCTTTCGGTTATAAACTCGTGAAAGCATTTGCCCAAAAATTAAAAGCGAAACTTGAGGTATATAATGATAACGGCGCATGCATATTGCTGCATATCAAAAAAATGAAATTAGCATGATGCTATAAACAAATTGTATGAGTGAAATACAAATTTTGATTGTGGAAGACGAGCCTATTATAGCAGAGAATATTGCGCATTATCTCAACAATAATGATTTTAAAGTGTGCGGCATAGCTTATGACGACGAAGAAGCGAAAGGTTTTTTGGAAAGTGGTACACCCGATGCCGTTATACTGGATATAAATCTTGAAAGCGAAATGAATGGTATCGATATCGCTGAACTTATAAATAGCCGTTATCACCTTCCCTTTATTTTTCTCACCTCGTATGCCGATAAGGATACTATCGAGAAAGTGAAAATGGTAAAGCCATGGGGTTACATCGTGAAACCTTTCAATGAAAAGACCGTACTCGCATCACTTGAAATTGCGATTTCAAATTTTGCGCAGGCCAATAAAAAAGACCAGCCTGATATTAGTCTTGAAAAAATAAACAAACATCTATTAAGCCCCCTAAGCGATCGTGAGTTTGACGTATTGCGATTAATATATGATGGCAAAACCAATCAGCAGATAGCCGATGGCCTTTTTGTATCAATCAATACTATCAAAAAGCATATCAATAATTCCTACCTGAAGCTAGATGCTGACTCCAGAACCTACGCTATTGTGCGGTTAAGGGAATTGATGAGTAAATAATTTTATTTGCTTCTATCAAGGTTTACCGGCCTTCAAACATGCTAAAAACCAGAAAGGCTTTTAGAGCATCTGATGCTTGTTAAGAATTTGATCAATTAGAATACTGTGCTAAAGAACTTTACAGACCTTGCATCACCCAATTGATTTTTTTGATATTAATTGACAGGCCAAAATGAAAAAAGCTTTTGGGTACTAAGTTCTATGGCCTTTTAATTTTTTTTGTCTTCGCACTACAATTTTATGTTTCTTAATCTAAGCGAGTTTGCAATAACAGAGACAGAGCTAAAACTCATGGCTACTGCTGCTATCATTGGCGATAACAGAATACCGAAAAAAGGATACAAAACGCCTGCTGCTATTGGAATGCCAAGTACATTATAAATAAAAGCAAACCACAAATTCTGGTGAATATTTTTCATTACTGCCTTACTTAATCTTTTTGCTTTTACAATTCCATGCAGGTCCCCTTTCACCAAAGTGATCTCTGCGCTTTCAATCGCTACATCTGTACCAGTACCCATGGCAATCCCCACATCGGCCTGGGCAAGCGCAGGTGAATCATTAATACCGTCACCGGCCATTGCTACTTTTTTTCCTTCGTCTTGTAATCTTTTTATTTCATTGAGTTTATCCTCCGGCAGGTATTCAGCTTTAAATCCTGTTAAGTGTAATTCATCCGCAACTGCTTTCGCCGTGCCTGCATTATCGCCGGTAAGCATGATGATCTCAACCTGGTCTTCAAGCAATTCTTCAATAGCTTTTTTAGTGGTATCTTTTATTTTATCTGTGATGGTTATGTATCCAACGGTTGCACCATCTATTGAAATATAAGAAACCGTTTTTCCTGACTGTTGTTCATTGTGCACTTCGTCTTCTAACTTCCCTGGAATTGCCGAACTGATTTCTTCCATTAACTTCTTATTTCCCAACGCGATTTTCTTACCATCCATTATGCCGGTTACACCTTTGCCTGCGACGGCTGTAAAATCATTCACATCAGAGAAGGTTACTTTTCTTTCTTTACCATATTTTACTATAGCTTCCGCTAATGGATGTTCACTATATTTATTCAGGGAGGCAATTTTCTGTAATACATCATTCTCGTTAAATCCATCTGCAACAACTACTTTTCCCACTGAGGGTTTCCCTTCAGTAAGCGTTCCTGTTTTATCAACAATTAATGTATCTGTCTTACTCATCTTTTCAAGCGCTTCCGCACTTTTAATCAGAACGCCATTTTGCGCACCCTTGCCAACACCAACCATCACGGACATGGGTGTGGCTAAGCCTAACGCACAGGGACAAGCGATAATTAAAACAGCAATGGCATTTACGAATGCATACACATACCGTGGCTCGGGGCCAAAGGCAACCCAGGCAATAAAGGTGAGCACTGAAACAATTACCACAACCGGTACAAAGTATTTGGCAATCCGATCTGTAATTTTTTGAATAGGCGCTTTGGAACGGCTTGCATCGTTTACCATTTTTATGATGTGTGAAAGCAACGTATCAGCGCCTATTTTCTCGGCTTCCATGACAAACGACCGCGTTGTATTTATCGTTCCTGAAGTTACCTTATCATCTATTTTTTTATCTGCCGGGATGGGCTCGCCGGTAATCATTGATTCATCAATGCTGCTTTCACCCTCTGTTATCTTTCCATCAACAGGAATTTTTTCTCCTGGCTTTACACGCAGGTGATCGCCCTCTTTTATTTCATCAATTGAAATAATCTTTTCTTCCCCGTCAATCACTAAAGTAGCCTCGGAAGGAACAAGCTTCAATAATTCTTTGATTGCACCACTCGTGCGGCTATGCGCTCTTGCTTCTAAAAGTTGCCCCAATAGAACCAATGCAATTATTACTGTCGCTGCCTCAAAATAAACGAATACCGTTCCACTCTCCGTTTTAAACTGAGCAGGAAAAATACCCGGAAAGATCATTGCGATCACACTAAATAGGAATGCTACCCCCGTGCCTATTCCTATCAGCGTAAACATGTTTAGATTCCAGGTTACGACGGACCTCCATGCACGCTGAAAAAACATCCAACCTGCATAAAATAAAACAGGAATGGATAAAGCAAACTGTACCCAGTTCCATGTTTCCTGGGTCATGATTTTCAGCAGTGGATTGCCCGTAAGCATGTCGGACATGGCAATGAGCAAAATAGGAACGGTGAAAAGTATCGCAATTTTGAATTTCTTTAAAAGGTCCCTGTACGTTTTATTTTCATCATCTCCGGTTGGTTCCACCGGAACAAGATCCATTCCGCATATAGGACAAGATCCCGGGGCATCCCTGATTATTTCAGGATGCATTGGGCAGGTGTATTGTTTCTTTTTAGAAACGTTGTGTGCTTTCTCTAAATTCATTCCGCAAACGGGGCAATCGCCCGGCTTATTATAAGTCTTGTCGCCTTCGCAATGCATGGGGCAATAGTAGTCGCCGCCTTTATCATTATTCGTGGATTTTTTTATAGCAGGTTTATGATCCACCGCTTCATTCTTTGCGGAAGATTCTTTTACCAAGTGCATTCCACAAACGGGACAATCACCAGGACCATCATAAGTTTTGCCACCTTCGCAATGCATCGGACAATAATATCTTCCTCCACTTTGTTCTGAAGAAGTATTGATTATAACAGACGCAGTGTGCTGCGGAGTATGATGATCGATTTCGTTCGCGGAATTTTTTTTGTCATCCAATTTATATTTTGGATAATCTTTCAGAGCTGCTTTTAACTTTTCGGTCGGTACATGTTCTTTCATGTCAATTACCGCTTCAGCTTTTGGCAAATCAATTGAAACTTTTTCCACTCCTTTCACCTGCGATAACAATTTTTGCACTGTCGCCTGGCATCCGCTGCAACTCATTCCTGTTACGCTATATATGTGTGTCATAATATTTTTATTAACACACAAAGTTAACTAACGTGAGGGTGGGGGTTGTTACAGAATTTTGTAAATGAGTTGTAATATTTTGTATTCCTATAGTACCACTTCCGGCGCGTAAATTCATTAGTCGCCACGCTAAAAATGAAAAAGCCCATAAACACTGAGTTTTACGAGCTTTTAAAAGCATCATCTTCAACCGGTAATTAGCGCTTTTCAAACCTTCCTGTTTTTTCCTCTACTTTTATTCTAAACATAACCGGCTTTATACGATTGCTGTCATCTACGCCGGAAAGCGATGTTTCATGCTCATGCGGATGAATGGTGACGCTGGTTAAAAAAGGCCACATGTGATTAAATAAATAATTTCTCGCTTTTTCTGCTGCCTGTCCTTTCAGTTCATGAAAGGTGCCATTGATTATTACACTTTGCCAGTTAGCCATGTTTTGCATAGCATCCACTTCAAAGCATACATTCGGGTTTTTCCGCAACATGTTTAGCTTCTTTCCTTCTTTAGTTTGCCCGATAATTTCTTTGCCATCATACACATAAGTTACCGGAACTATATAAGGTTTCTTGCCATCGGTGCAGGCAATTCTTCCAACGGCCTGACTCAGCAAAAAATGATTCATTTGCATTTCATCTAATTCTCCCAGCATGATTTTATTGATTTTACAGGTTAAAAAAAATCTTTTCAAAAATATCCATAGGCTGTTCATTGATGGATGATTTACGCCAGTCAAAAACATGATTAACGTCATGAATATCGATAACAGCAATCAGCAGAATATGCAGAGCGCAGGAATATTTTTATGCAAAATTAAATTTCATGAAAACTATATTAATCGCTACTGATTTTTCTGAAGCATCCCGCAATGCATCGTTTTATGGGGTAGAACTTGCCAAAGAGCTTAGTGCCCGTATTATATTGTTTAACGCTTTTACTATTCCGGAACCGAAATCTCCACTGCATGTAAGCCCGTACAGGTTCGAAGTTGAAATGGAAATTAATAACCGTTTATTAGATCAGTCGTTTTTCCTGGATCATAGGTGCCGTTTAATTGAAATTATGTGCAGGGAGGGGCTTGCCGAAGATACAATCCTAAAAATCGCGAAGGAAAAAAATGCGGACTTTATAGTGGTCGGTATGAACGGTAGCGGCTTAGCGCCGACATTCGGAAATACAGTATCTGCATTAGCAAAAAAAACAAACATCCCGTTGATAATAGTTCCTGAGAAAGCATTGTTTGAAAGCCAAAACATCATGCTGTTTACGAGCGATATGCCGGAGATAGACAAAAACATGGCCGAACCAATAAAAGCCATTATGCAGCTCTTTCCATCGAAATTGTATGTGACTAACGTAATTAAAAATAATAAAGAAGCATGTTACGAATTGGAAGACAGCGGTAAAACTTCATGCAAAACTGTTCAAACATTAAACGCTTGTTCTTTTATGCATGGGCAGCAGTTAGTGCCTGATTTAAATAAAACTATTAAAGAAAATTACGCTGAAATACTGGTGGTAAAACCTTGCAGGAATGGCAGCCTCGAAAAGCTTTTCACAGAGGAGGTAGCAAATAAAGATAAAGCCGCCTTCAACATTCCTATATTACTGCTACCCCCAACAGAGTGTGAAGAAAAACATCCTGTAATATATGCGAACATTTTAAATAAGGCAATCGCCTGAAAGTAGCCTTTCACCAGATTAGAATAAAAAATCCAACCATTACCTAATAATAAATTCCGGCGTATAACAAACACTATAACCATACAAGCCTCCTGCTACCATTGCGGTGACACATGCGATGATGCAATCTTTGATCATGACAAAGCTTTTTGCTGCAACGGCTGCAAACAGGTATATCTTTTATTGAATGAAAATAATCTTTGCAATTATTACGATCTCGATAAAAGCCCGGGCATAAAAGCAAAAGGAAAATTTATTAGGGAAAGATTTGCTTACCTGGATGATGAAGCCACTATTAAAAAATTGGTGCAGTTCAGCAGCTCCGGGCAGATGAATGTTGTTTTTACATTACCTCAAATTCATTGTTCTTCCTGTATTTTTCTATTAGAAAATTTACATAAGATCAATAATGGGATCATAACGTCCCAAACAAATTTTCACAAAAAAGAGATCTTCATCATTTTCAAACCATATCTGGTCTCTTTAAGAAAAGTTGTTGAATTACTTTCCTTTATTGGGTACGAGCCTGCCATAACCCTTGATGATGCCGAAAGAAAAACCCCTGAAATATTTAATCGGCACCAGGTATATAAAATTGGGGTAGCCGGTTTTTGTTTTTCAAACATCATGATGTTGAGCTTTCCGGAATATTTTTCGGGCGGTCATATTGAGCAGGCAGGATTGAAAGAAACTTTTGCCTGGATTAATCTCACCCTATCGCTGCCTGTCTTCTTTTTTAGCGCATCCGGTATTTTTATTTCGGCCTGGAAAGGGCTGAGACAGAGCTACTTGAATATTGATGCGCCTATAGCTTTGGCAATTGTTGTAACATTTGTAAGGAGCTATTATGAAATTATTTTTGAAAATGGAGCCGGCTATCTTGACTCCGGCACGGGCATCATCTTCTTCCTGTTAATCGGGCACTGGTTTCAAAATAAAACCTATAATTCATTTTCCTTTGACAGGGACTACAAATCTTACTTTCCTTTAGGCGCTACCGCTATAAAAGGGAATGTCGAAAAAAATATACCCGTTACGCAATTACAAAAAGGTGATCGCATTATTATTCGTAACGGAGAAATGATTCCGGCGGATGCTTTACTGGCCAAAGGAATTGCGGCAATAGATTATAGTTTTGTAAGTGGCGAAACCGTCCCGGTGCAAAAAAGAAAAGGAGAAGTGATTTATGCGGGCGGTAAACAAACTGGCGGGATTATTGAATTGGAAATTATAAAGGAAGTTTCTCAAAGTTATATCACACAACTCTGGAACAATGACATCTTCCTTGGCCAAAAGAATGCGGACAAATCATTTATCCATCCGTGGAGCCGGTATTTTACCATCGCCTTATTTTCCATTGCTTTTTGTACGATATTGTTTTGGTGGAGGTACGATAGTTCGAAAATATTTCCTGCACTTACCGCTGTATTAATTGTCGCCTGCCCGTGTTCTTTGTTGCTTTCTGCGACTTTCACCTATGGCAACATGCTTCGCATATTTGGAAAAAATAAGTTATACCTGAAGAATGCTGCCGTAATAGAATCTTTAGCGAAGATCAATACAATCGTATTTGATAAAACCGGTACTATTACAAAGAATACATCATCAACCGTAACTTATGATGGTGTTCCCCTCACTTCTCAGGAACTGGCGGCAATAAAAAACATTACCCGCCAATCATCTCATCCTTTAAGTAAAGTTATTACCGCATCGTTGCAATCAGAGACAGCACTGCCGGACATTACAGACTTTAAAGAATATGCCGGCAGAGGATTGGAATCTACAGTAGATAACATTCAGGTGAGAATGGGTTCTGATTCTTTTATAGATCAATATGATGAAAAAATTATTTCTTACGATACGGGCACACATGTATATGTAATGATCAATAATGTCTACAAAGGCCGGTTTGCCATCAGCAATCAATATAGAGACGGTATTTGTAACCTTATTGGCCGCCTAAAGAATAAGAGGTTTGATCTGCACGTTTTATCTGGTGACAATAACTCCGAAAAGAGAAACCTGGAGAGTATATTTTATCCAACAACAAAACTTCTTTTCAACAAGTCGCCGCAACAAAAACTGGATTTCATCAGGTCGATTCAATCTGATGCTAATTTATCCACGGCGGCCGGAGCCAATGTACTGATGCTTGGCGACGGCCTTAATGATGCAGGTGCACTCAGGCAAAGTAATGTAGGGATCGCCGTTAGTGACAATACCTCTCAATTCTCACCAGCATGTGATGCTATACTGGATGGGGAAAATGTAAAAATGCTCGATAAATTTATAGCATTTGCCAGGTCGGGCAAAAGCATTGTGGCTGCGAGCTTTTCTCTTTCCATCTTATACAATGTTGTGGGTTTGTTATTTGCGGTACAGGGGAACTTGTCGCCAATGATTGCCGCCATTTTAATGCCCATAAGCAGCATCAGCATTGTACTGCTTGTAACCGCATTGTCGTCTCTAAGCGCACGGATAAAGCATTTGTAAAAGATACCTGATTAAAATCAGTTTTTGATTTGATGAATGTCATATAATGAAAATTTACGCGACGGTACTTTTGGGCCTGCAAAAAAATAATAATTCTTGAGCGCCTTATTTATTCTAATAGGAATCAGCATAGTAGTGGCTTCGGGCTTCCTGGTAGCTTTTTTATGGAGTGCTTCATCTGGTCAATACGATGATGACTATACGCCTTCAGTACGAATTCTTTTTGATGATGCTCCGGCCACTGAAGAAGCTACCGAAGAAAAACTTTCAACAAGAAAATAAAAAAACCGAATTATCACTCTTTAAAAAATAAGCCAAAACAATATGCAGGTAGAAAAATTTTATTATGATAACAAGATTGTAAGAAACTTCGCCTATGCTACAGTGATATGGGGTTGCGTAGGTATGCTTGTAGGTTTGTGGATAGCGCTGCAACTGGTTTTCCCCGACCCTTTCCCGCATGGCTTGAACCTGGCTCCCTATTTTAATTTTGGAAGGCTGCGACCGCTGCATACTAATGCAGTGATCTTTGCCTTTGTAGGGAATGGTATTTTCACAGGGGTCTATTATTCATTGCAGCGCCTTTGCAAGGCAAGAATGTTTAGCGACAAGCTTAGCTACATACACTTTTGGGGGTGGCAATTAATTATAGTCGCGGCCGCCATCACTTTGCCACTGGGCCTCACGCAGGGTGCGGAGTATGGAGAATTAATCTGGCCAATAGATGTTGCCATCACTGTCATTTGGGTTGTGTTTGGGTGGAATATGTTTGGTACCATTATCAAGAGAAGGCAAAAACATTTGTATGTAGCCATCTGGTTTTATATAGCCACCTTCGTTACGGTTGCCGTATTGCATATTGTTCGTTCCGGCGAATTACCTTATACCTGGCTCAAGAGCTATAGCTGGTACGCAGGTGTGCAGGATGCCCTTGTACAGTGGTGGTATGGTCATAACGCTGTTGCGTTCTTTTTAACTACGCCCTACCTCGGGCTTATGTATTATTTTGTACCAAAGGCTGCTAACCGTCCGGTATATTCTTACAAGCTTTCCATTGTCCATTTCTGGTCTTTAATATTTTTATATATCTGGGCGGGACCGCACCATTTATTATATACGGCACTGCCTAACTGGGCACAGTCCCTGGGTATCGTGTTTTCAGTAATGCTTATTTTCCCAAGCTGGGGCGGCATGATAAACGGGTTGCTTACTCTTCGGGGTGCCTGGGACAGGGTAAGAGACGATGTGAATTTAAAATTTATGGTGGTAGCCATTACTGCTTATGGCATGGCCACATTTGAGGGACCTATGCTTTCATTAAAAAGTGTAAGCTCTATATCTCATTATACTGACTGGATTATTGCACACGTGCACGTAGGGGCCCTGGGCTGGAATGGGATGCTCACATTTGGGATGTTATACTGGCTTATCCCCAGAATGTACAAAACAAATCTTTATTCAAAAAAATTGGCCAACAACCATTTTTGGTTGAGTACCCTGGGCATAATATTTTATGCGATACCTATGTATTGGGCTGGGTTTACGCAAAGTGCCATGTGGAAACAATTTACCGAAGCAGGCCAACTGAAATATACTTTTCTTGAAACGGTTACTTACATGAAACCCTTCTACGCCATGCGTTCATTGGGTGGTACACTCTACCTCGTGGGGGTGTTATTCATGGTGTATAATTTATATAAAACCGTAAGGGCGGGTAAGCTTGTTGCCAATGAAGAAGCAGAGGCTGCGCCGCTGCAAAAAGAATATGCTGTTCATAAAGGAGAGCACTGGCACAGGTGGATCGAAAGAAAGCCTGTTCAATTTATGGTACTTAGCCTGGTAGTTATTTTAATTGGTGGCATAATAGAACTTGTACCCACCTTTCTTATAAAATCGAATGTGCCCACCATCAGCAGCGTTACACCGTACACCCCACTTGAACTGGAAGGCAGGGATATTTATGTACGCGAGGGTTGCTATACGTGCCACTCTCAAATGATACGGCCCTTCAGAAGTGAAACAGAACGATATGGCGAGTATTCGAAAGCAGGAGAGTTTGTTTACGACCATCCATTTCAATGGGGCAGTAAACGCACCGGGCCTGACCTGGCAAGAGCAGGGACCGGTAACCTTAAGAAAAATAACGGCTGGCATTTCCGCCATTTTCGTGATCCATCTTCCATGAGTGAAGGTTCCGTAATGCCATCTTATTCTTTTTTGCTGGAAGATAATTTAGACATATCCGACCTGCCGGCAAAAATTAATGCCATGAAAAAGCTGGGTGTGCCTTATCCGAAAGGTTATGACAAAGATGCCATGGCAGACCTCGAGAAACAATCACTGGAGATCTCCAGCAGCCTGCTTAGCGATAGCATCCGCATTTCATCAAAAAAAGAAGTGATAGCCCTTATAGCATATATCCAGCGCCTGGGCACAGATATTACCAAAAATGAAAAACCAACTTTTAATAAATAGGCCATGTTTAAATTCATAAAGCAATACACCGAAACCATTAAAGATGTTGACATCTATGCTTATATGTCCATGTTTATTTTCATGGTATTTTTTATAGTGCTGCTTGTGCTGGTAAAAAAAATGAGCAAAGAAAGAGTCAATACTTTGTCCAACCTTCCTTTTGATAAAGCAGAAATAAATAATTCATCAACTAACTAAAAAAGCATGCGAAATATTTATTTCATAAAAAAAATAAGCTTACTCGTTTCCGTTGCCATGCTATTATCATGTGTTGCAAAGTCGCAGGATACTGCCGTTACCGCTAATACAGTAACACAGGGAAGTAACCTGCTGGAAATGCTGCTGGCAATAACTATGGCGGTATTGGCTTTTGTGATTTGGTCGCTTGGCCGCGTTTTGCTGGAATTAGGAAAGCAGGTAGTTGAAAAGAATAAAATTTCCAAAGTGCTTCCCCTTTTGCTTACGGGAATATTTTTAAGTGCTGCGCAATCCTCCTCAGCACAAGATGTGGCACAGGAAACTATTCAAACAGTTTCAAATTATGGAGGCATGTCGCCCCGCACTTTTTATTTATTCGCATCGGTACTTGGCACAGAAGTTATAATCATCTTCTTCCTTATCTTTTTTATAAAAAGTTTTTCTGCGGAACTATTGCCGGAGAAAAAAACGAAACCCGTCACAGAAGGAAAGTGGCAGATATGGTGGAAAAGGTTTAGAAAAAAATTAACCAGGGCCGTACCGGTGGAAAAAGAAGAGGAAGTGTTGCTGGATCATGAGTACGATGGCATCAGGGAACTGGATAATGCTTTGCCACCCTGGTGGAAATTTGGTTTCTACATTACCATTGCTTTTTCCATTGCTTACCTCTTATACTTTCATGTGTTAAGCTATGGCCAAAACCCCACACAGGAGTATAATACAGAAATGGCGAAAGCAAAAGCAAAACAGGAAATATATGAAGCTAACAATAAAGACAAGATTGATGAAAATAATGTGCCGATGGCCGACGCGGCAGGATTGGCAATAGCAAAAGAGATTTTTACAGCCAAATGTTTCGCCTGCCACGGTGCAGCCGGAGAAGGCGGTGCAGGCCCTAATCTCACGGATGATTACTGGCTGCATAAAGGCTCGCTAAACGATATTTATCATTCCATTAAGGTAGGTTACCCGGATAAAGGAATGCAATCATGGGCAAGCGTTTATACTCCTAAAGAAATCAGCGAACTGGCGAGCTATGTGAAAAACTTCCATGGTACTAATCCGCCAAATGCCAAAGCGCCGCAAGGGGACATATATGTAGATTCATCTGCTGCACAGGATTCAACAAAGTCAGCCGGCACTGATTCCTCATCAACGGGTACGGGAACAAATAATACAAAGCCAGGCACAGGTAATTAAATAATCGAACGGCATCAATTTTAATATGGAAGCAACTACGATGTTAGATAAAGAAGGGAGCTACAGGGATTCTGTTGCCACTATAAGTAGTGAGGGAACAAGAAATTTTATTAATCCGAAAAAACCAAAGGGCAGACTCTATAATCTAAGAACCTGGTTCAGCATTTTTTATCTTATTGTTTTTTTTACGTTGCCATTTATTAAAGTACATGGTGAGCCTTTGGTCATGCTCAACATACTGGAACGGAAGTTCATTATTTTCGGCATGGTATTCTGGCCGCAGGACTTTTTTATTTTCGGCATTGCCATGCTCACCTTCGTAGTGTTTATTATTTTATTTACAGTAGTTTTTGGGCGGGTATTTTGTGGATGGGCATGCCCGCAAACCATTTTTATGGAAATGGTTTTTCGGAAAATTGAGTATTGGATAGATGGGGATGCAAGCAGGCAGAAACTTTTAAGGGCTATGCCATGGAATGCTGAAAAGATAAAAAAGCGAACGCTCAAGTTTATTATATTTTTCACCATCTCATTTATTATAGCAAATTTTTTCCTGGCTTATCTCGTGGGCATGGATGAGTTGCTGGGTTATTTGAAAACGCCTTTTGATCACACCGGCACCTTAATTTCACTGCTCATTTTTACAACCATATTTTTCTTTGTGTACTGGTGGTTCAGGGAGCAGGTATGTATTGTGGTATGCCCGTATGGAAGGTTGCAGGGAGTACTGCTCGATAAAAATTCAATTGTGGTCGCTTATGATTATAAGCGTGGCGAGCCGCGAGGTAAGCTTACAAAGAAAGAGGATCATGATTGTATTGATTGTTTCGCCTGTGTAAGAGTTTGCCCCACTGGAATAGATATAAGGAACGGGACACAGTTGGAATGCATAAACTGTACTGCGTGCATTGATGCCTGTGATGCCATCATGACCAGTATCAAAAAGCCGGAAGGCCTCATACGGTATGCCTCAGAATATAGTATTGCTAATGGGGTGAAGCTAAAATTTTCACGAAGGATAAAAGCCTACAGCGCTGTGCTTGCATTACTTTCAGCCCTGCTGGTCTTTCTTTTAGTAAGCCGCACCGATCTTGATGTAAGGCTTATGCGAACTGCAGGTATGGCTTATACCTCGCTGCCTGATGGCCGCCTCAGCAATCTCTATAATCTGAAGCTGGCTAATAAAACGCATCAGGATATTATCTATACGCTAAAGCTGGAACAGCCACAGGGGGAAATTGAAATAGTCGGCAACAGCACATCGATTGTAAAGAAAGAAGATTATGCACACCTGCAGTTTTTCGTAAAGCTAAACCGCAGCGAAGTGAAAGGCTGGAAAACACCATTGGAAATCGGTATGTACGCTAACAGTAAAAAAATAAAAACAATCAGGGCCAATTTTGTGGGGCCTGAAATTTATAACTGATAAATGAATTTTGTATGAACTGGGGCTATAAAATTATTCTTGTTTACGTTGTCTTTATCAGCGGCATTTTGTTTATGGTTTATAAATCATCGAGCCAAAAAACAGACCTGGTAACGACCGATTATTATGCTAAGGAATTGCAATACCAGCAAAAGATAGATGCAATGAAGAACGTAGCCCTGCTTATTGATACAGTGAAATTTGATGTCAGTAATCAGCAGTTAAGAATTATTTTCCCCAATTATTTTTCAGGTGAAAAAATTAATGGCAATGTGATATTATACTGCCCTTCAGATGAAAACAAAGATGTTACACACAATTTCTCCATAAAAGATGAGCCGGTATTGTTGCCACTTCGTTCGGTGCATAAAATAAAATATGATTTACAGGTAAGCTGGTTGGCAAAGGGGAAAGCCTATTATTTTCAACAGGCATTACTTCTAAAATAGAGTGATTAATATGATTCAATTTATCATTGCGGCGTGGATGATGGGCTTGCTGGGCAGCTTTCATTGTATTGGTATGTGCGGGCCTATTGCCTTATCGCTGCCTTTAAAAAATGATAATGCCTGGTCAAAGTTTTCGGGAGCTTTATTATATAACAGCGGCCGCATTGTTACTTACACGCTGTTTGGCTTTTTCTTTGGTCTTGTTGGCAAAAGCATTTCCTTGTTTGGATACCAGCAATGGCTGTCCATATTTTTAGGAATGCTTATCATTTTTTTTATTGCGATACCTAAAAAAATATCCTCTTTTAAAAAGCAAAATTTTGTCCTTATATTTTTTGAGAAATTACGATCTGCCACCGGGAAGCTTTTTTTAAATCAAAATTTCTCCTCCTTATTTTCAATTGGCTTATTAAACGGCTTATTACCCTGCGGGCTTGTGTATATGGCCGCCGCCGTGGCCGTAGCCACCGGCGATATTATTGATAGCATGGTCTTTATGGCATTCTTTGGTCTTGGTACTTTACCAATGATGTGGAGCATTGCTTTTTTCGGAAATTATGTAAGCACCAGCCTGCGGCAAAAAATAAGAAAAGCCTATCCCTACATGATGCTGTTAATGGCGT
Source organism: Ginsengibacter sp. (assembly GCA_040007435.1). Classification (GTDB taxonomy): domain Bacteria; phylum Bacteroidota; class Bacteroidia; order Chitinophagales; family Chitinophagaceae; genus Ginsengibacter. The sequence continues at coordinate 151,926 of JBDTUZ010000004.1, forward strand.
GCCTGCTTATTCTACGTGGTATGGGCCTGGGCATACCCTATGTAAGCCCTGAATTGAACATTAAAAAAAGTACGATTCAAAATTGTTGCACGAGGCCTGCCGATAAATGACAGAAGCTTTAAAAAGACAGTGTTTGCTCTGATGGCAATAATAATTTACCAGTCACGCTGCAAATCATTATGGCCTAAGGAAAATTTCTTTGAAATATATTAAATGATAAATTGTCGGGGGGGTCATTAATGAGCAGTTTACAATTTCAAAATCGGCAGGCAAATCATTTAGTGTTACGCAATTATCGCTGCAAATCCATTTGATGTTGATAAGTATCAGGTAGCCTTATGACAAAAGTCATGCCCGGGATTACAACCGCATTTTAGTTTTGAAAGTTCTAAAAATACATAACATGCCTACATCATCAAAAGGGATTACCGCCGGACAACTCGTAACTGATATTGTGTTAAAAGACTTTAGAGCCGCTGAAGTTTTTAGGAAATATAATATTGATTTTTGCTGCGGTGGAAAAATGCCGTTAAGTATGGCTTGTGAATTACAGGGTGTAAACGAAGACATTCTTATGGAAGAACTTGAGCACTTCGCACCAGTGTATGAAAGCGCTAAAAGCTGGGCCGTTGATTTTACCATTGACTACCTGATAAATCTTCATCATACCTATTTCAAAAATAGTCTCCCTGTACTACTGGAATATGTGGACAGGTTTTTTAAAAGCCACATAAAAAAATTCCCTGAATCCCATGAGCTTCCCGGGCTGGTGGATGAACTGCAAACCAAACTACAAAAGCAGCTTTCGTATGAAAGTGATAAACTTTTTCCATACATCAAGCGGATACATTATGCGCACAGCGATAATGAAGTGTATGGAAAACTTTTGATGAAGACATTGCAGAAAGTGCCTGTTGAAGACGTGCAACAACACGATGCCCCGCTGGTGGAATTAATATTTAGAATTGAAGAATTGACAAATAGTTTTCAACCGCCGTCTAATGCATGCACCACCCATAAAGTAATGCTTCAGAAACTGGAAGAGTTTACAGGATATATAAGACAACATATTTTTATAGAAAGGAAAATTTTAATTCCCGCTGCCATGCAAATCGAGAGAAATCTTCTTGAAAAATTAGCTGAAACTGAATAGCCTTCCATGACATTAATCACTTTGTTCTTTGATGCCTGTCAGTAAATTAGTAAATAAGCCTTAATACATTTACCCGAAAAATATTCATTTTTTTTATAGACAAATCATATTCATCTTTAAATATGAAACACGCAATCTCTAAGCAGCTTTTTGTGTATAGCTCTCTTCGTAAGGGATTTCACAAAGCTTCCCATCATTACATTGCTAAATACTTCAGCTTTATTTCTAATGCAAAAGTAAAGGGTGTTGTAACCGATGTAAAAGGAGAACTTTTTGCAACTCCTGGTAATGGCAGTTCTTTTATTGAAGGGGAATTGTATCAATTGAATAGTAGCGATGATTTTTCTTTTGTATTTGGGCAGCTTGACGAATATGAAGGCTTAGTTGTTGAACAAGGTGAAAAGCCATTATACCGCCGTGAGTTGATAAGGGTTTATAAAGATGGCGGCGAAATTATTGATGCATGGATATATTGGTTTAACGATGATGTGAGCTTCAATTCTGTCGGTATTTAATTTTGATGCATGGGTGCTCGATTTAATAATTCCGTTTAGCGAAACCGGCCCGGTTCTGAACTCATTCATCCAAAGGAAAATATTAATATCACTTAAAAATTCTGGAAGTTTTACGATCAGAAACCACTAAAAACAAATGCAGGATATTTCAAAAGAAATACTTGAGTTTAAACAATTGCAGCAAAAGTTTTCGGCTCAATTCAAATCAGTTTTCCATGATAGGATGGCAGCTAAAACCGTTGTTATTGTGCCGAGCCTTACATTGGATCAGGAAATATTAGCAAAGATTGATGGCGTTAATCACTATGAAGAACGAATGCTTTGCCTGCTGATGCTTTTGCGAATGCCTAATACCCACGTAGTTTATGTTACGAGTATGCCCGTTCACAATATTATCATGGATTATTACCTGCATTTGCTGCCGGGTATCACAAGCTATCATGCCCGCCAGCGATTAAAGACACTTGCTTGTTTTGATGCATCTGCGAAATCTCTTACACAAAAAATTTTAGATCGCCCGAGGCTAATTGAGCGCATCCGTAAAAGTATTCCGCAGGATCATGTATCGCATATTGCCTGCTTCAATGTAACTGAGGCAGAACGGGCGCTTGCGATAAAGCTGAATATGCCCATTTATGGTTGCGATCCCGACCTTAATTATCTTGGAACAAAAAACTTTAGCCGGAAAATATTTAAAGAATGTAATATTGACACGCCTCCGGGTTTTGAAGATTGCAGTAAGGAAGAAGATGTCATCAACTCTTTGTTTAAATTAAAAATAACATTCCCGCAACTTAATAAAGCAGTAGTTAAATTGAATGATGGCTTTTCCGGCGAAGGCAATGCGGTCTTCTCTTTTGAGAACGCTCCACAAAATGAACATTTGCAATCATGGATAAAAGAAGTGCTTCCGCAACGGTTGCAAATTGTTGCCCGGGATTTAATGTACACAAGCTTTATTGAAAAATTTTGTATGATGGGTGGAATTGTGGAAGCGTTTATTGATGGAGAGCAAAAAGCATTTCCTTCTGTACAATGCCGTATTACTCCGCTAGGCGAAGCAGAAGTCATTTCTACACATGACCAGGTTATTGGCGGCGAAATCGGTCATGTATTCCTTGGTGCACATTTTCCGGCAAGCAGGGAATATGCAGTCTCCATGGGTGAAATCGGGAAACGAATTACTGAAAAATTAAAAAGCTATGGAGTGCTTGGAAGATTTTCCGTTGATTTTATTTCGGTGAAAGAAAATAATGAATGGAAACACTTTGCAATAGAAATAAATTTACGAAAAGGCGGCACTACCCATCCGTTCCTGATGTTGCAATATTTAACCGAAGGTGAATATGATGCATCAAAGGGTATTTATCTTACCGCATCAGGGCAGCAGAGGTTTTATTTTTTTTCCGATAACCTGCAAAGCGAATATTATAAAGGGCTCACCCCGCACGACCTTATAGAAATAGCTACCTGTAACGATCTCTTATACAATGGCAGCACTCAACAGGGAGTAATGTTTCACATGATTGGCGCTTTATCGCAATATGGAAAGCTTGGTATTTTATGTATTGGCGCCACAATGGAAATAGCAATGGAATTGTATAATAAAACGGTTGAGGTATTGAACAGGGAAAACGAAAAATAACAACATTCTTATTGAAAAAAGTTTCTGTTATACAAGCCTGTAAATTGTAATAATTACTATCATTATCAAAATAGAAGTATAAATCACCTTATTATACTTTGCTAACCAGTTTGGAAGGTAAATGTCAAAATTATTTTTAGATGAATTGGAATACCTGCGGGCAATAAGCGTTAACGGGCAAAAGAACTTAAAGATGATTAAAGTAATTCCTTCCAAAATAAATAAGCCATACCCAATCCAAAGCCATTGGTCAATTTTATTTATAATTACTGCATACAGCATATAGAAAATTACAAAATTGAAAAATATCCAGATCATTGTGTGGATCACTTTAATAATGGTCAGTTTTGTTTCACTTTGCATATTATAAAGTAAGAGTAAGCATTTGTATGAGGAACAGCGGGTTAAAACATTACTTTAAACCTTTCATAAAAAGCTCTTTCCAAAAATTCTTTATGATCTGGATGCGCAATCCTTATCAATTCCCTGGCTCTTTGTTTTAAATTTTTACCAAACAAATCTGCCATGCCAAACTCAGTAACCACCCAATGAACATGCCCTCTTGTAGTAACCACACCTGCGCCTTCTTTTAAAAATGGAACAATCCTTGAAATTCCCTTTGACGTAACAGATGGCATTGCGATAATCGGTTTTCCTCCTTCTGATAAGGAAGCGCCTCTTATAAAATCCATCTGCCCGCCAATGCCGGAATATTGATAGGTGCCAAATGAATCGGCGCAAACCTGCCCGGTTAAATCAATTTCAATAGCGCTGTTTATGGCGGTCGCTTTTGGATTTTTTCTTATAATACTTGTGTCGTTTACATAGCTTATATCCATCACCCTCACAGAAGGATTATCATCCACAAAATCGTACAAACGCCTGGTGCCGGCCATAAAACCCGTTACCGATTTCCCTACATTTATTTTTTTACGGCTGTTATCAATGATGCCTTTTTCTATCAGGGGTATTACACCATCAGACAGCATTTCAGTATGTATACCCAGGCCTTTGTGATTAGAAAGATTCCGTAACACCTGGTCAGGAATTGCGCCTATACCTAATTGTAAGGTTGCTCCATCTTCAATAAGGGAAGCTACATTTTTTCCAATTTGGGTAATGGTATCACTGGCTTTCGAGGAGTAGTCAATTTCAGGAAGTTCGCTGTCGTGCCATACCATTGCATCTATTTTATCTGTATGAATAAATCCCTGGCCGTGCGTACGCGGCATCCTTGAATTTACCTGTGCAATAATATATTTTGCAGTATCCACCGCGGCACGTGCAATGTCAACAGAAGTGCCCAGGGAACAGTATCCATGCGCATCCGGTGGAGATACCTGCACAATGGCTACATCCAGCGGTAATATATTTCTTTTAAAAAGTTGCGGAATCTGGCTGAGGAATATCGGAACATAATCTCCATAATCACTGTTAACCACAGCCCTTGTATTTTCCGAAACAAATAAAGAGTTTATAAAAAAACTTTTTTTATAAACGGGGTCATCAAAATGGATGTTCCCGAAAGTAGTGATGCTTACAAGCTCTACATTGCTTAATTCCGCATGTCTTTTTTGTAAAGCCGCAATAATGTGTAATGGAGTTGCAGCGCTGCCATGAATAAAAACCCTGTTACCGGATTGAATAATTTTTACAGCATCCTCAGCAGAAACGTTTTTGTTATCTTTCATTAGCTAAATCGTTCTTATTAATTTTTTGTAAAAATATACTTTCAATTAGTATAAATTCAATTGCCCGTTATATTCTTGCCTCGTGGGTATTATTGTTGCCACGACCTGTGGGTGTGGGCATTATTGTTGCCACGACCTTTCAGGTCGTGGATCATTTCAAAGTTAAAAAGGCTTTAGCCAAAAATCGCATTGTTCTGTTTATAAGAAGTAAGGCTTGTATGTTGATATTATTTGTCAATACAAATTTGCCTAAACCCTTTTTATTACTTATTGGTCCACGACCTAAAGATCGTGGCAACCAAAAGCGATAACTTATTTACCCACAAAACATCATAGAATCAAAATTCCAATTACGAGGTTAAACTTCATTGGTAAGAATAACTTTTAAAGTTTTATCCCTTGCTGCATTTTGAAAAGTATCGTAAGCCTGCATAATATCATTCAATACAAAATGATGCGTTATTAATTTAGCAGCGTCTATTTTTTTTTATGAAACTGTCTTCATCAGCATAGGAGTGGTTACCGTGTCAACGAGCCTTGTGGTAATGGTTATATAGCATCGGTAGGGTCAATGATTTTTGGGTTTGGCTTTTTCCTCCCGTGATTTTTTTCCGGGGCCGTGATATACTAATGCTTTCATTTTGATATGTATTTTTTAGGATTCAAAACTACGTGACATGGCATTTGTGAAAAATGATATTTGGCAAAGGAACAGATGATAAGGATCATGTTGGGCGAAATACATGGAACAAGCGTAATTCATTGGTATTACCTCACGGAGGCAACGTATTGGTGGAAAAATTCGGACCATTGAGTATTCGCAGGTGTCAGGCCATTTCAATGGCCTGACACCTAATTAAAGTATTGGTTTGTCTTTGTACATTACTCATACCTGCTACGCCTTATAGCCTTATCCTTTGCTTTACCGCTCTGTTAATTACCGCACTTGTAACGCAATGGAACACTTTTAATTCCGAAGGAGGTAATAGTTTGAGATGGAGCCATTGGCCGCTGGTCAGGCCAGGCAGCGGCTTTCACCAGCGACTGGTGTGGGCTTGCGAAAAAAAGGAATATCCACAAAGGCTGAAATAGCGGCTCCATGGATGAATGAATGATTTTTCTTCCTTCTTTTTGCAGTTGAATATTTCATTATTCCACAGTTGTGTAATGTAACTTTGGGATACTTCTTTTATAATTTCCAGTTCTATAGCACTTCCTTTTTGTTTGGCGCCTGCATAGATCACATCACCGGCCTTCTTTTCAACGGGCGTATTTTCCCCGCTAACAAAGCTGTAATCAATATGGGCATTGTCTTTTATTAATATTGAATCTGGGGGAATCATTTCTTCATTGCGAAGAATGATGTGATTGGCTTTTTTCAATTGCGTTACGGGAATATTTTTCTCAATGCCGTTTTTAATAATGGTAGTACCCAATGGAAAATAAGAGCGGTAATCCCTGTCGAATGAAAAAGAATCGTATGTTTTATTTTGGAACCATCGCCCTATTAATAAAAAAAATACAATGCCTGTCCCGGAGTCAAGATAGTCGGCACCATGGCCGCTGATAATTTCATAATAGCTTCTTGCAAAGGTCACCACAATTGCCAACGCGATCGGTGCATCAATGTTCAAATACTTTTGTCTTATACCTTTCCACGCGGATATAAAAATACCTGAGGCACTGAAAAATAATACCGGCAATGATAATGCAAGGTTGATCCAGGTGAAAGTTTCTTTTAGCCCTGCTTCATCAATCTTTCCTCCTGAAAAATATTCAGGAAAACTTAGCATCATAATATTTGAAAAACAAAATCCTGCAATGCCAATTTTATACATCTGTTGGCGGTTAAAGTTGATTGGTTTTTTCTTTATGGTATCATTAAGACTAATTGCAGGTTCATAATCAACAAAGGCAAGCAATTCCACCACCTTTCTCAAAGAGATAACCTGCGGATTGTAGGTGATAAAAACTTCTTTCTTTTGAAAATTTGATTGGGAAGTGATAATGCCTTCATTAATTTTATGCAGGTTCTCCAACAAAAAGATACAGGAAGAACAATGTATTTGTGGTAACTGAAAAACAACATTTACCTGCACAGCGCTGCTAAACTGCACCAGTTTATTTATAATGCTTTCATCATCGAGGTAAGCAAATCTTTCCGAAATAAATTTTCCTTTTGCTTTTATACCGGGGCTTTTATCAAGTGTATAATAGTTGCAGAGGTTGTTTTCATTCAAAAGGAGATACACCTGTTTACAGCCCTTGCAGCAAAATGACTTACCATCAGCTTTGATTGTGTCATCGCAGATTTCGCTACAATGGTAACAAGATGTTTTACGATCGCAGGATGTACTATTCTTTATTTTTTGTAGCTGATAAAGAAGGCTAAAGTAACCCGTCAGCCGATAAAATAGTATGAGGCACGTCAGTTGGGAAGATGATTTGAATTAATGAAGTTTTTTGATTTGTTGTAAGTTGATTATGCCAATTGTGAGCCATTACGTAGATAAATTATGATTGAAGAATGTTAAGTGAGGGGCACCCGCGAGGTAATTGAATTGTTTTTCTCGTTAGTTTTTTGTTGGCTAACTTAATAATAAAACAATCGAAAGTTTTACTTCGCCTAATTTATAACTCTTTGCTGGTTGTTGGTGATTGCCAAGCCCCAGAGCCATCCGCACGAACACACAACAACGGCGATGGTTGGGCCTCATACAAGGCAAATGATTTTTTATGAACACCAACATCTGCAAAAAACAGCAGCACGGGCGATATCAACAGAAGTGCCTAAAGAGCAATATCCATGCACGTCCGGCGGGGATACCTGCACAATGGCGACATCGAGCGCTAATATATTTCTTGTAAATAATTGCGGTATCTGGCTGAGAAATATGGGTACATAATCCCCGTGATCACTATTAGCCACGGCCCGGTTGTTTTCGAAACAAACAATGAATTTATAAAAAAGCTTTTTTTATAAATGGGATCATTAAAGTTGATATTGCCCAATGTAGTGGTACTTACCAGCTCAACATCACGAGTTCAGCATGTCGTTTTTGCAAAGCCTCTAATCGGTATATAGGAGTTGCCGCGCTTCCATGTATAAAAACCCTGTTACCCGGCTTAATGATTTTTACAGCTTCTTCAGCGGACACACTTTTATTAGATTCCATCGTTTACAGTCTCTTTGGTTTCAAATTTATGATTAATAAAGAGGACTGCGTTTTATGAACTTTGATACAACAAGTCAGCCTTCATTAGTAAGAATAACTTTCAAAGTTTATCTCTTGTCGCATTTGAAAAGGTATCATAAGCATCCATTATGGTATTTAATGCAAAACGATGCGTTATCAATTTGGCAGGATCAATTTTTCTTGAAGAAATAGTTTTCATCAACATCGGCGTGGTAACCGTATCAACAAGCCTTGTAGTAATGGTTATATTTTTTGACCACGATGTCTCCAGGTGTCACGCCGTGGGTGTCACAGAAATGTAAATAACCGGTCTGTTTCATTTCGATCATGTTAACAGGTGATTGTTATCATGTTCTGCCCCAGCCAGTCCACTTAGATTTGGTAAAAATTTACTTCATATCAAACCAAACTCTCCTTCTATGATAGGTCTTTTAAAAAATTATAGCCTGATTTTTATTGCTGTTCTTGTACAGTTTTCGACCACCATCGTTTCTGCGCAAACAAAACCTGCCTGGGTGACACCACAGGGCGCAAGTCTCGTAAAAAATCCACTGGCGGGTGACAAATCAACATTAACTGAAGGCAAAACCTTATACGTTGCGAATTGCTCACCATGTCATGGTTTAAAGGGCAAGGGTGATGGTGCGGCTGCGGCAGCACTCAATCCAAAACCCGCAGATCATACTTCCAGTAAGGTCCAGGATGAAACTGACGGATCATTGTTCTGGAAAATATCCGAAGGACATAATCCGATGCCGCAATACAAAGCAGCATTTACTGACAAGCAACGATGGGAGTTGGTAAATTATATACGCACTCTTTCTAAAAACAAAAAATAAATAAAATGAAAGCAACCCTTCTGGTAGTGATGTGCATGACAACAATAAGTGTTTTACATGCACAAACAAATAATACATCTTCTGTTGGCCAAAATAAATTTGCTGTATTTGGCAATGCCGAAGCTACTTATACTGCAACGAAAGGAGAATCTTCATTTGGAGATGTCAATTTCAAGCCTATTTTTCTCTGGAAAATATCGGATAAGCTTTTCGCTGAAGCTGAAGCTGAAATCGAAACCGGGGATGGCGAAGTAAATCTTGGTTTAGAATATGCAAATATGTGCTACATAGTGAATCCGTATCTTATTTTACATGCGGGAAGATTCTTACCAAAGTTTGGTGCTTACCGCGGCAGAATGGGAGAAGGATTTATCAACCGCTTTGCAGGAAAGCCCACCGGCTTCGGGGATGGTGGCATTGGTGCAATGAATGAAACGGGTGTGGGTGCAGAAGGTGGCCTGCCGTTCGGAGATATAAAAATCAACTACGATCTATACATTTCAAATGGGCCGCAATTACTCACCGATCCTGATAATGCCGGGCAATTTGAATATGAGGCTTATACTTCTAACAATAAATTTTCTGCGATTGGCGGGCGTGTTGCCATACTTCCATTCCAAAATTCCAGCCTTGAGATAGGTTATTCCTTTCAGTCTAAATCGAAGACAGGCGAAACAGGAACACCCTATCAAAATGTGGGTGTGAATATGCAGGCAGTTGATGTTAATTACTTTCATGATATTCCTGGTATTAAGAGTACCGTAAGATTTATCGGTGAATTAAAACATCAGAAAGTGGACAAGGCAACCTATAAAGATGCGAACGGAGATGATTTCACATTTGATGATGCGCCTACCTCATACTATGCCTCAGCCACTATCAGGCCTTCTCTCTCGGATGATAAATTTTTTAGAAACCTGGAACTCGCGGGGAGGTATTCTTATTTCAACAGACCAACAGCCGCTCCCTGGGGAGGAACCAATGTTACCCAGTTTGAAATGGCCTTGGATTATTGGCTAAAATGGAACTGCCTTGTAAAGTTTTGCTATCTCAAGCAAAAAAATGATCCGTTAATATTTAATACACAGTTTGTGTTTGGTTTTTAATTAATAAAACAAATCGAAAATGAAAAAGTCAACTTTAATATCTGCCTTTGCAACTATTATTATAGGTTCATCAGTGATGTTTAATAGTTGCTCTGTATCAAAAAAAGTCTCTGATAAATCAGGTGCGCAATTGTGGGGTGAAAACTGTGCCCGATGTCACAACGCTCCACCTCCGGGAGAATTCAATAATGATAATTGGGAAATAGTGGGCCTTCACATGCAGGTACGCGCTAATATTACCCAAACTGATATGGACAAAATTGTTACGTTTTTAAAAAGTGCAAATAATTAATTTTCTTAAAATCGCTTGCCTGCAGGCTCAGTAGGTGTTGCTTCGCTCGGAATACTCAACCCGTTTCATAATGAATACAACCTAACGTTTACAAGATATCTTCCAATTTAATTTTATAGATTAGTAAAATGAAGGAAGAATATTTACACTACCCTGCAAATTATTTTACAGCTACAATTAATGAATGGAAGCCCCATTCTTGGCGCAAGGTTATTTTAGAGTTGGCGCAAGCACACAAATCTAAGCTGCATATCTGCGCCAGTGTGGGTAGAAAATGATTAAGCCGCAGGGTTTTTGTGTGCAAAATCATGACGGTCATTAGGCCATTATGTTTCATGAAAATAGTTTTATTGTTTCTGCAAATTATGAGTTGTTTTATTGTTACTATAAAACTTTCTTTTGTCCATCGTACTTGAAATTATCTCAGCAATTGCCCAACAGTTATTTATGAACCTGCAGCGATTGGTAAAAAATATAGAAATTTAATATCATAAAAAATAAGGCAGGCAATGATATCCAAAAGCTATCCTTAACATTTATCCTGACAGCAACACCTAAAAACATTAATAGGGCGAGGCCCCCTGCAGAAATCAATAGAATGAGTTGAATCTTTAACCCTGCCAGCAGACCCACCGCCCCCAATAATTCTAAAACTGCGGTAAGTGTTCCTACCTTCTCAAGCCCAAAGCGTTTGAATTCAATTTTCATTTGTGGTGATATAAAATATGCAATTCCATAACCCAAAAAAGACAGACTTGAAATCAAAATCAGCACATTAAGTAACTTCATTGTTATATTAATTTAAGAGATACAGCCGCAATGAAAAGACTTAATATTAATAGGAATAAAGAGGGCATATGCTTCTGCCATGGATTACCAACTTTGAAATGGAAATATTGTGCTGATAACATAAGAAATGCTATAAGCAATGCCGGAATAAGTACCAAATCCGGATACCAAATACCTGCAACTAACAATGTTGATAAAGCTATTTTAGAAGCCCCGACTATGGTACGGGTTAAATCACTCAAGCCATATTGTTTAAATTCCTTAACGATATTATCAAAACGAAATATCCAAACATATGCTATCGACAAGGCAACTATAACTTGAGCAATGATAGAGTAATTAGTCATTTGTTATTGTTTTAGTTTTATGAACTTATTCATACGGCTTCGTATGATTTTTAGAATAGCGTTTTTTGTCTTATTGGCTTCCCGCCCAAGTTGAAGACTGTGTCGAATAGGTGAGCTATCTGCTAAATTCCATAGACTTATAGCTAAGATAGCGAAACTCTTTAGATGATCGCCGTGTCCTGCCACGCTTATAGCCTGGAGTAGGACACGGCTCGGGAAAAGATTTAATAAGAAATTAATCCTATATTTTATGTTACAGAGTACTACAGGGCAGTTGTTGGTGTTTCGTGTGGATGGTTTTGCAGCATAGCAATCACCAACAACCAGCAGAGAGTTGAAAACTAAATATAGCCATGCGATGATCAGCATTTGCAGGGGTTCACCCACCAGTCAGAAGCCCACCACCGTCATTGTTCGGTGTTCGTGCAGATGGTTTTGCCGCCTGGCAATCACCAACAACCAGCAGAGAGTTGGTAACTAAATTTAGCCACGCGATGGTTACCTTAGCATCAGCAGAATTTTATGAAAGCGGAATTGACGATCTGATAGCCTTTGGTTTGATTTTATAAAACATTGGATGGCTTAAGATAAATTGGGCAATGGCTTCAAACTGATGTTGGTGTTGCCACGTTGCTAAGCCATCAGCACAGCCTGCCCCGCTTCTCTGCGGGGAACACCAGACATCGGCGCTTTCTTTTACTTTTGGGAAACGGCTTAAAGGGAAGACCGGCAAAGGCTTAAATAGATGATCTGTTCACTGAAGTTTTTCACCACAACCAACATAATTTTATAAGAAAGTTTGTTGCTTTTTCTAAGAATGAATTACTGGATATTTACCTGCCTAAAAATTAATTTATATATTAGCAAATGAATAAGAAGAAAGATTTTCTTCCTAAATGGCTCAGAATTGTATTAACAATTATTATAGGTGTCGGCTTAGTTTTAAAGCTTTTAGAACTTCTTATAAAGCATTTTGGATGGAATATACATCTCCCTTAATTGCCAACCTTAACATAAGTATTTCTACAACTCCACTTACTAATGCTGATAAAAAAATTTATTCAATTTGGTCTAACAGGTATATAATTACCCGTCCTCGCCAACATATTCCTTTACTATAGAAACATATTTTTTTATATTTATTTATGCTTCAAACTTATCATACTGAATTCTTAACTGGAACTATTTTTAGTCGGAAGCATCTATTGGCAAATGATGATTTTTAAAAGTATCATCATCGGCTCGTTTGAATGGCTTGTTCAGAATAAAAAATGTACAACTAGCAGAGAGTTGGTAACTAAATTTAGCCACGCGATGATTACCTTAGCATCGGCAGAATTTTATGAAAGCGGAATTGACGATCTGATAGCCTTTGGTTTGATTTTATAAAACATTGGATGGCTTAAGATAAATTGGGCAATGGCTTCAAACTGATGTTGGTGCTGCCGGGCTGCTAAACCATCAGCACAAACACCAGACATCGGCGCTTTCTTTTAGTCTTGGCAAACGGCTTAAGGGAAGACCAGCAAGGGTAAAACGACTAAGAATATTAATTCACCAATGTCGGATGCGGCCCCTAGTGGACCTTGTGCTCACCGAATCCCCTAAGTGGAGACTCGGCTGGGACCGATGTGTGATGTATGAATATATAGCTCACAGATTAAGAGAAAAGTTTCCTGGAAAATGGGGAAAACCTACAAGTAACAGTTCACCTATTACACTAATAATTAGCTTTTGTATTTAAAGTAAACTTTAAAAGTTGATCCTTTACCGGGAGTACTTTCTAATTCAATTTTGCCATGATTATTTTTTATCATTCTGCTTACAATATATAATCCCATTCCGGTACCTTCTATTTTGGTTTTACTTTTTATTCTTGAGAATTTTTTAAATATTGCTTTGTGATCCTTTTTATCAATGCCTATGCCATTATCCACTATACTGAGCAGCACGTAGTCCTTTATCTTTTGTGTTTTAATTAATATTTTTATAGGCTTATCAGGCTTTTTATATTTGATAGCATTAGTTAAAAGGTTATAAACAATGCTTCTTAAATTCTTTGTTGAAAAAAATATTTCTGATGTTTTAAATTGGGTGCTAATAGTAACTCCTTTATTATGGATCTGGTCTCTTAATGCAAGTATTACATCCTGGCAAATGGTTTCAATATTCAGCCGTTCATTTTGCATTGAGGGTCCGGTTTTACTTTTAAAGTGCTCAGTAAAATCGTCAAGTATTATTTTCATGTTTGTCGCAGCCCGTTTAAGCGTTTCAATTCCTTTTGTAAATTGTTCAGTATTATTATTGGTACGGGTATGCTCCAGTAAATCTGCAATTAGCACGATAGTTGAAAGAGGCTGCTTTATATCATGAGACACAGCATACATAAAAGTTTCATGGTCGGCATTTAATTTTTCCAGTTCTTTTAAAGTGGCAATGCGGTTTGTTATATCTACAAAAGTAATGATGACTCCGTTGGTCCTGTTTTCTTTGCGAATAATGTAAGGCAATATATTCATCTGGAACCACCTGTTATCAGTTGTCTGCACCTCCTTTTCAAATGTTTTAGAACTCTTTATTACTTCTGTTATATTTTCTATAAGGGTAGGGTATTTAATATTGTCAGCCAAATGGTGAATGTCCTTGTTAATATCAGCATTAGTAAAAGTAAATAGTTTCATTGCGGGTGGCGTAAATTTTCGCAATATAAAATCGGCATCTACAAATAGCTGGGGAATGATAGTGTTGGCAAAGTAATTCTCTAACTCTTCATTTAGCTCCTGCAGTTGTGGCTTTGATGGATTTACTAATGGCTTTGGCATAAAATATGGAATTGCGTTTGAAGGTTTGACAAAGTAAAGCCTTTATTGAGATATAGAAACAATCAAATAGCTTCCCGTTTTCCTTGGTTCGTGTTTCACGAATCACTTTCCCACATTTGGTTCAGGTATATAAAAAGTTTCGTTAGCGCAAGTTTGGTAGCCTGGCTTTAAGCGTAAGCTATACTTGTGCGGTGTAGAAAAGAGATTTGTATTTTTAATTAATGAGCAAAAAATATACGTTCCCCCCGCTACCCTGAGTAATCGACAAATAAAAAAAGTACCGCTGTTGTTACGTCTGTGACTACGGATATTTGCATGGCTTATGGTAAATTGTGCCCTGGCTACAAACTGATGTTGTTGATGCAAAGCTACAAAACCATCAGCGAGACTTGTTCGGTTTTTCGTTAACATCAATATCAGCGGAAATTAAACAGTGTAATAATGAATTTAAAATTTCTTAAAACAACTGCATTGTTTTTCACAGCAATGCTTTCTGTGTCGGGCCTTTTTGCCCAGTACGGTTTTAGTACGGACTACTTTAAGATTCACATCAACCACAAGGGCTGGATTACCAGTATGAAGAATATAACTGTCCGGCCTAATCGAGAGTTCAGCCCTGCAGATAAGCCATCGCCATTGTTGTCTCTTTACGACAGCAAAAAAGGAATTTACTATCAACCCACCAAAGCGAAATATAAAGAAGACAGCAAATCCATCGTCCTTCAGTATTCTAACGGATCGGCGGCTGAAATATCCATAGTACCTCAAAAAAAATATTTAAAACTAACCCTCCATTCTCTTTCGCCACGCAACGGAATTGATGTAGTTCAATGGGGAAGTTATCATACCAATATCACCAATCTTTTAGGGGAAATAATTGGCGTTGCCCGCGATACAAGCGAAGCCTTGAATTACGCCATTGGCATGTTCGCCTTAAACGACAATACCCTGGGTGGAATAGCCGAAACAATTGGTGACGCAGCCCCATTTCAATACATTATCCATACACCTGACGCTAAGCGTTTTCCCTTGCCCGACAGGTTGCATGAAGGGCAGGTTTTTACACTGGGAGGAAATGGTATCAGTGATGTTGCTTTTTATTCGCATAAAGAACCGTGGTACAGAATAATGTACGGCAATGCCGCATTGGTGGACAACAAAGGAAGGATATCCATTGCCTATCAATCGAGAGACAGGTCTTTTGAAAGAGAGATTTATTACTCGCTCATTCCCACTATGCCTGTCAACTCTCCCAACCACCTGCTGGTGCAACCCTTGCCGGGCGTGGACTACATCGGGTCTTCTATAGCGTTATGGGGCAGCGCTGACAGTACTGCATTGCTGGATGTGATTCAAAATATTGTATTGTCCGAAAAACTTCCATATCCAACCATCAATGGAAAATGGGTGAAGGATCCTGCTGCTTATGTTCCGGACGCTATTACCAGCGGACATTTGTACGATAGCATTATCTCTTATACTTCAAGGCTGGGTTTTAAAACGATAAGTTTATATGACCAGGGTTTTCTAAGGCCCGATCGCGGTAACAGTGGTTATATTGACGGAAAGGATTTTGAGATGAAGTCAATTAAATTATCAGGTGGAAATGTTTCGAATAAAGAGTTTGCAGATATGGCCGCTAACTATGGCATTACAATAGGAAGGACCACGATCACTAACGCTTTGGCTCCCGGAACTATGGATGCCAGCCCTGTTCCCAGTGACAGTTTGTGTTATCAACAAAAACGTTTGTTGGTTAGCAATATCAATCCGACAGATACGATCATTCTTGTGGATGACCCTTCGCACCTTGAGGAGATTGCCAGTTGGGAAGGGCATTGTGCAAACTTAAATATGATAAAAATTGGTAAGGAACTTATTCATTACCTCGGCGTTTCTAACGCCAGGCCGTACAGGCTTTTAAATGTAAAACGCGGATACTGGGAGACTACTCCATCCACCCATGCCGCCGGGGATACGATTTATAAACTCCAGGTTACGGTTAATTATGGTTATGACGGGCTTATTCCAAATATGCAGTTACAGGATAAAATTGCGGAGTACTATGCCGATGTGTGTGCCATCAACGGACTGCGATATTACGATTTTGATGGCCAGGAATTTTTATTCAATAATGGGCATGGCTATTATTCAGCAAAGCGTTTCTTTCGTAAAATGTTTGAAAGAGCAGCAACGTTGGGCATCTCGTCCATCCGTTTTACCGGGGCCACTTTGTCCGAAGGTTCATGGCATTATCAAAGCATCTGGAATGTGGGTGGCGGAAAAAATTTGTATGATCTTAATACCCGTGAATGGGGCAGTACCACGAGCCAGGGAAAAGATCTAAGAGATGTAACTTATGCTAACTTTTTCCCCGTTGGAATGGGAGGAAATTTTCCCATTACTGCCAATTCACAAGCTGAGGATTATGAGCATATACAGGCAATTTCAGTCGGTGTTGGAACAACTTACAGCCTGACGCTAAATCAGAAGGACGTTGAAAGTTGCCCACAAAAAGATGCTATTTTTAAAGTGATAAGAACGTGGGAAGATGCAAGAGCTGCCAATGCTTTTCCGCGATGGATAAAAACAGCGTTGGCAGATGCTTCGCTATCTTTTCATCTTGAAGCAGTGGATGCCAACAACTGGAACTTATATAAAACGAACAGGGATGGTTCAGGTAAGCAATTGTTTGCTGGATTGAAAAGAGCTGTTGGATATTAATGCAAAAATAAAGATGGTTCATTGCGGGAATGGAAGCATCAGCACGAACACCCAATATCGGTGGACTGAATAAAAACAAATATCCGTTGGGAGAAAATATTTTTAAATAATTCATTGAATAAAAATGTCAATTTTCTTCAGGGCGTGACACCCACTAGGAAGGTGATAACGGATTTGGGAGAGTTTGAGGAATAGATTAGATTTAGGATTCCAAATTAACTATAATTTTAAAATTTATGGGAATCCTTAACTTCATAAAAGGCTTTTTTAAAGCCGGTTCTCAAACCAGGGTATCAACTGTTGAGACCACAGTAAGTTCTCCGCAAATGATACAATTTTCTTTCCTGGATAAATATAAATTGAGTTATGATAATATCCTGGTATTTACCGGGGGCCTTTTAAAGTTTAATGATAAAATTGCAATGGGTAAAAAACTAACCATTCCCTTAACCCAAAAACATTCGGCATTTAATTTAAAAATTAACGGGCCATCCTGGCAAACTTCTGGGGGAACAAGTTCAATTGCTATAAAATTTAATTCCATTGAAGAAAGAGAAGCCCTGGCAAATTGTGACTTTTCAAATGAAACATTTTACATTGAAACTTAAATATTGACAGGGTAAGTCTTATTATTTTTCATTTTCTATTTCTTCCCCAATAAGAAGCTAATATTTATTTTTGGCTTGTGATTTTTGCTTCCGCTGGTTATCTTCTTCAAATTAAAATTCTCATTCAGCCTGGGAAAATCCTTTCACTCAAATCAATGGCGTGCATTATTTAGAAATAATTTTTAATGATACTGATTTCTAAATTGTATAATTTCATCTGAAGGTAATAGCATTCTGCAAAAAGTACCTGGTATAGTATTTCAACTTTTATTTTACTTTTTATCACGCTAAAATAATGAAATGTTCACCTGGCCATTTTAATAATCAAAAAATATATAGGTGAAAACATACATCCCGTTTTTCTCTTTAACGCTAC
This sequence comes from Ginsengibacter sp., assembly GCA_040007435.1. Taxonomy (GTDB): domain Bacteria; phylum Bacteroidota; class Bacteroidia; order Chitinophagales; family Chitinophagaceae; genus Ginsengibacter. The sequence goes on from JBDTUZ010000004.1 coordinate 170,030, forward strand.
TTCTTTTTTTTTCCTGTGACCAGCAGCCATCACTAACAAGGCCACACGATTTTCCCACAAAGATGGCAGATTCTCTTTCCTACGGGATCACTCCAAACGCGGATACACTTAACCCACCTCAAACGGTCTTGTTAGATACCTGCCCGAAACCACGAACTATTGTCGTTCCTGAAAAAAAGACTGGTTCATACACGAGCGAAACCAAAAACGGGCCCCAAAAAATAGAAGTCAGGCCACCCGTTACCATCCCACTTGCCATAGTAAGGCGAGGGACAAACGGTGAGCCATTGGCCGACCAAAGCCCTGCGGGAATAGGGTTCTTTACTACCTACACTACTGACCAGGGACTTGCTCTTGACGCCATTTCCTCCTCTCTCATAGATCATTTTGGAAACCTTTGGTTCGGCACATATGCTGGAGGAGTATCCAGGTACGACGGGAAATCTTTTACAAATTTTACCAGGCCCGGCAAGTTGGCAAATGTTGTTAAGAGTATCGCGGAAGATAAATCGGGAAATCTTTGGTGCGGCACATATTCCGGAGTGTCAAGATACGATGGGGAATCCTTTACAAATTTTACCACGGCCCAGGGTTTGGCAAACGGTGGTGTTGGTGCTATCGCAGAGGATAAATCGGGAAATCTTTGGTTTGGTACGACGGGCGGAGTATCCAGGTATGATGGCAAATCTTTCACAAATCTTACCACGGCGCAGGGGCTGGCAAATAATTTAGTTTTCACTATCGCAGAAGATAAATGGGGTAGCCTTTGGTTCGGCACAAATGGCGGAGGAGTATCCAGGTACGATGGGGAATCCTTTACAAATTTTAAAACGGTTCATGGGCTGGCAAATAATTACATTCTCAGCACCGCGGAAGATAACACGGGAAATCTTTGGTTCGGTATGTATGGCGGAGGAGCATCCCGGTATGATGGGAAATCTTTTACAAATTTTACCACGGCCCAAGGGCTGGCAAATAATTCGGTTATCTGCATCGCGAAAGATAAATCGGGAAATCTTTGGTTTGGCACCAAGGGCGGAGTATCCAGGTATGATGGGAAATCTTTTACAAATTTTACTACAACGCAGGGGCTGGCGGAAAATGCGGTTTTCAGTATCGGTGAAGACAGATCGGGAAATCTTTGGTTTGGCACCTTTCATGGCGGAGTATCCAGGTATGATGGCAAATCGTTTGTAAATTTTACGACGGCCCAGGGGCTGGCAAGTAATTCAGTCTTTAGTTCCATGGAAGATAAATCCGGAAATCTTTGGTTTGGAACAGATGGTGGCGGAATATCAAGGTACGATGGCAAATCTTTTACAAATTTTACGAAAGCCCAGGGGCTGGCAGATAATATAGTTTTTAGTATTGCCCAGGACAAATTGGGCAATCTCTGGTTTGCCACTGAAGATGGCTTGAATATGTTAAGTATGAGTGGGCAGGAAAAGCTGGCAAAAAGAAATAAGCAAAACCGTAAAAAGGATTTGGAAGACGACTTATTCACGACTTACACAATTGCCGATGGCTTGCCTGATAATTTTTCAACTCAAGTATTAGCGGACGAAGGCGGGAAAATATATGTGGGCTCCAACCTGGGAATAGCTGAACTTAATCTTTCCACTCACAATGGCGAAAGGGCTAAGGCGGGGCTAATATTCAATTCATCTACCGGTTATCCCGTAAAAGATGTTAACAACGGGCAACATTCAATATTTAAAGACAGCAAAGGAATTATCTGGATAGCCACAGGAAGCGATAAAACAGCGTTGGTTCGCTTTGACCCTGCGGCAGTACGGCACAACTCCGGGCCGTCAACCGTCGTTATTCAGAGTGTTCGCGTCAATGAAGAAGCAATTAGCTGGTATCAACTGCAGAAAAATGAAAGCGACAGCATTGTAAAAGCACAGCAGGAGGTAATGACTTACGGTAAGTTGTTGTTGCCAGGGGACCGCGACAGCATCCGCAAAAAATTTGCGGGCATTCAATTCGACAGCATAAGCAGATTTTATCCACTGCCCCAAAATCTTGTGCTGCCATACCAAAAGAACAATATAGGTTTTGAGTTTGCCGCGATAGAACCTGCCTTTGGTAACCAGGTAAAATACCAATACATGCTCGAAGGTTATGACAAAGATTGGAGCCCGTTAAGTAATAAAACCAATGCCAATTTTGGCAATATAAATGAAGGCAATTATACTTTCAGATTAAAAGCTTTAAACCCTTTTGGCGTTTGGAGTGAAACAAGTTACCAGTTTAGGATATTGCCTCCCTGGTATAGAACATGGTGGGCCTATACTATATATGTATTGCTATTCCTGGGAGCATTGAGAATTTTTAGCAAATGGCGTGAACGCAACTTACGCAGTGAAAAAGATAAACTGGAAAGAAGCGTGGAAGAAAGAACAAATGAATTAAACAACACACTTGAAAATTTAAAATCCACCCAATCCCAACTCATCCAATCTGAAAAAATGGCTTCACTCGGGGAACTCACTGCCGGTATTGCGCACGAAATACAAAACCCGTTAAACTTCGTCAATAATTTTTCAGAAGTGAATAAAGAATTGATCGCCGAAATGAAAGTCGCTATTGACGAAGGAAATGTTGAGGTAGTAAAAGCAATTGCAAATGATGTGTTGGAGAACGAGGAAAAAATAAACCATCATGGTAAAAGAGCTGATACCATCGTAAAAAGTATGCTTCAGCATAGCAGAACTAATAAGGGTCAAAAAGAGCCTGCTGATTTAAATGCCCTTGCTGATGAATGTTTGCGCTTAAGTTATCACGGGCTCAGGGCAAAGGACAAATCGTTCAATACGACGATACAAACAAATTTTGACAAGGGCATTGAAAAAATAAATATTGTTCCTCAAGACATTGCCAGGGCATTGCTCAATATAATCAACAATGCATTTTATTCTGTAAATGAAAAAAAGAAAAAGCTTGGAGATGCCTATGAACCTTCAGTTTCAGTGACGACTAAAAAAACAAAAGGCCAGGTAGAGGTTAGGGTTAAAGATAATGGCTTCGGTATTCCACAAAACATAATTGATAAAATCTATCAGCCATTTTTTACAACCAAGCCAACAGGACAGGGAACAGGATTGGGACTATCACTGAGCTACGATGTAATTACCAAGGAGCATAGTGGCAAAATAAAAGTGGAAACTACGGATGGCGAGGGGGCTGAGTTTATAATTTATTTACCAGCCTAAACTCGCGCCAACAGTGGGGATAAACGTCGGCTGATACAAAGAAGATAACTAAAAAAATATACATGACAGGTAAAAGTTGCAGCAATCCTAAAGAATTCTGCAACTGGAATTATAGCCGAGTCAATCTATTACCGGACAGTAATAGGTTTAAACTCAGGACAGCTTCTTTTATTATTTAAGGTTTCTACGACCTGCCAGGGTCAATCGCTTGTAATCATTTTTTAATGATGGTAATTTCTACCCTCCTGTTGCGCCATTGTTGCGTTTTATCAATCGGGCGTGTAGCGCCGTAGTATGAAGATTTGATGCGCGATGCGGAAACATTGTAACTCCTGAAATAATTGACGGATACCTTAGCCCTGTCGGCAGATACCTGCATATTCTTTTGATCAGTACCCTGGCTATCGGCGTGCCCCGTTATGTTTTTTGTCTCAGCGGGGTTTTCCGATTTTAAACCTTAAATCTAAAACTACTCACCGAAAACCCCGATGCCCGCAGAGACTCTGAAAAATAAAGATGAGGCAGTTTTAGCTTAGTTGTGTTTGGATTAGCCCCCGTTCCCGAAAATGCACCTGGGCGTCTATCATTCCCGGTATAACAAACAAACCTTCTGCATCAATTTTTATTACATTTAGATTAGCTGCATTGGTTGAGGTTTCTATTTTTTCAATTCTTTCTCCCGCAATTAAAACGTCAGCCGTATTAATTTTTCCTTCGTTTACTATTGTTGCACATTTTATCAAAGTTTTATTCATGTAAAATGTTTAGGGGTTGCAATAATCGCAATACATCGGATCTTCCTCAGTTATGTTGAAAGGAAATTTTATTTCTTTTTTAAACCCACATTTTTTACATTCATAGATATGGCTCAAAGTTGAGCGTGTAGGCAAACGGCATAAGCTGCATAGAAGCCCTTTTATGGCATCTTTAATTTCAAAGCCACGAGTATTGCAATCAGGGCAAAACGAATCTATTTTCTTAATAAGTTTTTTTGCTGCGGTTTCTATCACCTCCATTCTTGTAGGATTATAAACTGCTCTCATATCAGTTTCTGCATAGGCACTTCCATATTTATTAAGAAGCGTTTGAAATGTTTCAGCCAGCAATTGCCAATTATTAATTCCCCTGATGATTTCTGTATAATCATCCTTTGCCTTTCGCAAAATCAAAGCATGTGAAGGAAATATTATACTATTCGCAAATTCAGCTAACTCCTTTTCTGTTTTTATTTCAGCGCCGTTAAAGTTTGTTTTCAGGCTTAGCTCTCTTTCAATTATCTCAAGATTATTTTTTTTATCAATAAAAATTAAAAACTCGTCATCAGCATACACAAAAAAAATCGTAGGATGCGGACCGAATGAACCTCCGCTTGCAATACCTAAATCGCAATTACTTAATTCCATTGCCTGATGGCATTTATTTCTCAGGGTTGTTATGGGGTCATCCTCACGTTCAATTTCTCCTGTAAAAGTTCCCAGCAAGTCGGTATCAAAATTTTCGGGAGTGAAACATTTTACCTCAAATGCTTCTTCAAATAATGGAGCAATTATTTTTTCCTTTTCGTGCTTTGTAGCAATTACTAATTTCCGATTTCCAAACATAAAGGAGAATCATTAATGAATTTCCAGAACTGACTCTATTCCTACTTTTGCTTTTTTATCAGTGATAAAATTTCTTACTTCGTATAATTCTTTTTGAAGTTGCTTTATTCGCTTTTCTCTCATTTTAATGTCTGCCTCATCAGAAAGAGAATGAATTTTATCCTCATGGAATTTAATTTTTACATGCACCATTTTTGTAATAATGTCAATAGCTTCCTGGGGGGTAAATTGTCCCTGTAAAAGTTGTAGGTTCATCGCTGTTCTTTTAATTTGTGTTAAAATATTTACGTCCATAAAAAGGGTATTTATTTTCAATAGTAAATCCCTGGTTATTCAACAATAGTAATTTGTACCGAGCCCTCTACTTTTAATTGCAGGTCTTTTTTTTCTGCTATGTCAAAGATTTTCTTTAAGTCTCCCTGTACTTTTTTTAAGTCCTGTATCCGTCTTTGTGAATGTGCCGCATCTTTACCAAACCTTTCCTGGCTGCTAAAATTTTCCATGGTATGATAATGGATTTTATTGCTTATCAGATTAAAAATAACTTGTGCAGCATCTGATGCGGCGAAAGTGCCGGTGATCAATTTAAAATCGTAGTTTTTGTCCATTTGGTTTTAAGTTTTATTGACCCTGTCCTAAGGAGAAAGCGGCTTTACCATCGAAAGCATATAAATTTTCTGTCTTGATGGTGTCAATGCTTTTATCATTTGCTTTTTGAAGCAATTCAATGATTTGCTGTTTGGTTATTGTTGTTTCACTTACGGATTTAAAACGGCAACGCCAGTGGTCAGTACAAAAGGTTTCTTCAAATCCCTCTGGCCACACTTTTATACCTCGATTAGTTATCATTGAGAGTTTTATTGCATCAGTGTTTAGTTGCTCCAGTTGTTTTGCTAATTCATCAGGGGTTTTATCCACACAATCCACAAACACATCAACACCGAGTAATTCTTTTGCCTGTGGTTGTTTGCGTTTATACTTTGGGAGGTTTAATGCTTTTCCTTTTGCATAACTTACCTGCTTGAGTGTAGCAGGATTTTTTCCAAGATTATTGATCACTGCTTGTGCAAATTCTTTTGTGCCGACCTTCTGTTTGCTTACGTTTTCTTTGTAAATGTCATAAGTATGTACTCCGTCTTCAATTGTCTTTAGCCAGGCGTTTTGAATTTTTTCCGCTACTTCGGTTTGCCCGATATGGTTAAGCATGAGAACAGCACCCTGCAGCAAGCCGGAAGGGTTTGCTAAATTTTGTCCTGCTCTTCTTGGCGCAGAACCATGAATGGCTTCAAACATGGCACATTCTTCACCAATGTTTGCCGAGCCTGCCAAACCTACAGAGCCCGTAATTTGTGCGGCCACATCAGAAAGTATATCGCCATATAGATTCGGCATCACAATTACATCAAACGCCTCGGGTGTATCCGCTAATTTAGCTGCACCAATATCCACAATCCAATGCTCGTTTTCTATTTCAGGATATTCTTTTGCTATTTCATCAAACACTTTATGAAACAATCCATCGGTTTGTTTCATGATATTATCTTTTGTAAAACACGTTACTTTTTTTCTACCGTATTGTTTGGCATATTCAAAAGCATAGCGAACAATTTTTTCGCAACCAGGACGGCTAATCAATTTCAAGCACTGCACCACTTCATCGGTTTGCTGATGCTCAATTCCGGCGTATAGATCTTCCTCGTTTTCTCTTACAATTACTATATCCATTACAGGATGCTTGGTTTGTACAAACGGGTGCATACTCATACAGGGACGCACATTGGAATAAAGCCCAAGAAATTTGCGGGTGGTAACATTTAAACTCTTGTAGCCGCCACCCTGTGGTGTTGTAATGGGAGCTTTTAAAAAGACTTTGTTTCTCCTGACAACGTCCCATGATTCCCTGGCTATGCCAGCCGTATTTCCTGCGAGGTAAACTTTCTCGCCTACTTCAATTTCATCCACTTCAACTTTAGCGCCTGCTGCAAAAAGTATTTCAAGTGTGGCATCCATAATCTCGGGGCCTATTCCGTCTCCCTTTGCAACGGTAATTTTTTGTTTCTCTGTCATGATTTTTTAGATTTTAATTTTTGATACCACAAAAGTGAGCATCTGGATTCATAAGTTTTCATATAACTTTATAATCATTATTATAAAATATATTTATGAATTATACGCTTAACCAACTGCGGATTTACCTGAAGATTGCACAAACACAAAGCGTAACAAAAGCATCTGAAGAACTGCATTTGACACAACCGGCAGTGTCTATTCAATTAAAAAATTTTCAAGCCCAGTTTGATATTCCATTGACTGAAATGGTGGGAAGAAAAATTTTCATTACTGATTTTGGTAAAGAAATAGCCGTGGCTGCCGAAAGAATTTTAAACGAAGTGTATGCCATCAATTATAAAACACTTACTTACAAAGGTCAATTGATTGGCAACTTAAAATTATCTGTTGTGTCAACCGGAAAATATATTATACCTTATTTTCTCTCAGGTTTTTTAAAGAAATATGACGGAATAGAATTGCATCTTGATGTAACCAACAAGGCGCAAGTAATTAAGAGTTTAGAAAATAATGAAGTGGATTTTTCCCTTGTATCGGTGATGCCTGATAACATGAAATTGAATAAACTGGAATTGATGCAAAACCAACTTTACCTGATCGGCAACAAAGAAAAAAAATTTAAAGAAAAAATTTACGACAAAAAGATATTTGAAACACTTCCTTTAATTTATCGGGAAGAAGGTTCGGGGACAAGGCATGTGATGGAGAAATTTATTTTGAAAAACAAACTGCCTGTAAAAAAGAAAATGGAACTCACTTCCAACGAAGCAGTAAAACAAGCGGTGATTGCAGGCATGGGCTTTTCCATTATGCCATTGATTGGTATTAAAAATGAATTGAACAATGGAGAGTTGCAAATTATTCCGGTAAAAGGCTTCCCGATAAAATCAGTTTGGAATTTAATTTGGCTAAAAGACAAAGGCTTTTCGATGGTAGCAAATTCTTTTTTGAATTATCTAAAAGCTGAAAAACAAAATATCATCAAAGAAAAGTTTGATTGGTTTGAATCGTATGCTGCAAAATAATTTATTACTTAGGCAAGCGTAAAATTGATTTAATAACTTGATAAGTATGAATAAACAAATGTAACCCCCATTTAGACCACCCTCCTGGCCAAGGGGAGACTCGGCTGGGACCGAAGTTTTGTAACCCAGCAATGAAAAAATTTTTCCGGAAAACAATTGCGACTGACATATTTTGTCGGTCCTGCCGATGCATAATTTTTTAAATGAGACAGATAAGAAGACTTTAAATTAATTTCCAGGCTTCCCGGTGTGGAATATTGCAGGTTTTATCGGCAGTACACTTTGGTTAATTTAGCTGATAATAGTAGGCATTAAATTTCTGAAAACCGAAAACAAATAATAGTAAAAATTTATTGACCTCTCAAAGAAATCGGATAAAGAAAAACTACCGCCACCCACCATTTGGTGATTGGCAACAACATAATAAACCGCTTGAAATTAAAAGACAGAAAATGTTTGATGAAAAATTAGCCTACATACATTAGAATCCGGTGCAGGCAGATTTTGTAACAAAGGAACAGGATTGGAAGTATAGTAGTGCAAGGGATTTCTGTAGGGATGAAGGGATTAGTTGTTTTAAGTTATAGTTGGTACGCAGTAGCACAAGTACGCCCGGCACATGGTAAGCGGCATGCTTGCGCTGTGTGAGGGGCCCGTATTCATGGTAAGGATTAAATTTTTATGAAATCCAAAAAATGCATGCATTAAAATCTTTGAATTTGAAAAAGATTTTATTAAATTTATAGACCGATTCCAGATCCTCTTTAAAGCTATGTCCCAAAAAGATTAAAAATTAAGGACACCAAAATCCTTTAGTGAGCAGTTGTAATGCATTAAAATTCTTCGCTATTATAACTGGTAGTACTTATTTAGTTATTGCTTCCTTTATAATGCACCTCTAATTGATTTTCCGTTTAGGTATAGGCACGAAAACGATTCATACCCGGTTTAGAGTGTATGGTCTCACTCGTGCATGTAATTAAAAGCATCATGCCAACCGTGTGCACTGGCTCCGTTATCCCGGTTTTTAATATCAGTTCCCGTTATGTAAAGCCGTCATGTGCTTTACCAGCATTAGTGCATCTTTTATAGAGATCGCCCAATGGTAAACAAAATTTATAACCCCAAATAAAAACAAAAAAAGGAGGTGCCCAATCAGAAAGCAAAAAATATGATCCCGTTTCTTTCTCCCTGCTTTTCGGTTAAAAAGATATAAAAGGAGCAGTTCTATTTAATCAATTAAAATGTTCAATTATGAAAAGTTTTCAAATTAAAGATTTAACTGTGATTCTCGGTTCACAAACTCTTGATGTCAACAAACAGATCTTTTGCCATTTCGGTTGTAGCGTGCAGATCTCAGTACAATGCCATTTGGGATGCACGTTAATAGGATGTACATTTTTACATACACCTATTTGCTACCAGGGCTGCACGAATCACTTTACACCAATTTGCCCCTGGGCATGTTCTCACCTGGGACCTTCTATTCCTACGCCAACTTTTAAGGATTTTACCACTCCTGTCGTAGCTGAGCTTCCCAATTTCAAAAAGTCTGAACTCCAGGAATTAAGGGCAGGCATTGCCGCACTCCAGGAAAAAGTTGATGCGCAGCTTAGTAATACTCCTGAAGACCTGGATCTGCTTGAAGGTAAATTGAAGGAAGCCCTGGAAGATGTATACCGGCAGAGACAACAGAATGGTTAACACGTAACAGTAAAACCATGAAACTTCACTTTCTTTTAAACGCTGTATTTCAATCTAACCCAAAGTATGCGTTAATTGAATGGGATAGCTTACACCAGCCAGAGCAAGAAGTTCTGGCTGGTTCTTCAATTAACAGCGCTGACATTTTTGGCGTATTTAAGCCCTTAGCACCCCAGGAAGGATTAAGCATGAAGCTTGCTTACAAAGAGGTGGCTTTACTTTTTTATTTTTTACAACAGCCAGGCAAGCTCCCAAACTATATAAGAGCTGGATACGATGATGATATGAATATGATGCTTGCCAAGCTGGTGATGGAAGGTGTAATACAAATTGAAAGCAACGGCGATTTTCTTTCAGGAACACTTGCCTTTAAGCAACTGTATGAAGATAATGGGCACCGGCAATCTTGGAAATATATTGAAACCCTTTCATCAAAGGCTATCGAATATGTGGTACAATTAAATTACCTTGATTTAGGCGCAGCACTTACCCGCCTTTATTCATATAATACTATACCCCCGCCTTTAAAAAATTCAACCTTCAATGCACCGGATGAGACAGAAAGTTTTTCTGACGGTGAAAATGGCCCGCAGACAGAGAGGGAACTACTGAAACACTGGATCAGACACTCTCCCACCAAAGAATTTCCGTGGCTGATGTACACCCGTGATCTCAATGGTTATAACAGAACTAAAAATAATGTTACTTATAAAATGTATGTAAGTCCGTTACCTTCTTCTTTGCGGGAAGTGTATGAAAAAACGATTATGCTTCTTTCATCTACCAAAGCGTTCTCATTTAAAACAGGCATTAACCAGGACGGCATGCTGCGTCCCGATAAATTTGTTATCTACTTTCACGAATACGAACACCTCCACGAAGCCGCCGCATTATTGAATACACAACTAAAAGAATACCCGGTACAAGGTGTTCCTTTTACTGCACAGCTTGATGATACAGGCTTGCTCTCATATGGTATAGACCCTCCGGGAAATAATAAACTTGATTCGCAGGGTGGAAGCTGGAGGGCACATGTAGCGGAAAAGCTGGCGGTAGCAGTGCTGCAGGCGAAAGAAGCACAGCTTGATGCAAAGGATGCTTACGAATACATCATCAATAAAATTTATTTAGAACAAATAGATCCCCATACCTGGGTCCCGCAACAGGATATCTGGAAATAAAATTTTACAACTTAATACTATTAATTATGCCAGCCAGCGACCTCTACATACTCCCCGAAAATGTACAACTGATACCGGTGAAAGAAATTGCCGAACACACCAGGGCTAAATTTGAATATAATGAAGATGATTTTATCATTACGTACTCTAATGCCCGTAATACCAGTAAGGTAATCGATTCTGCCTCGGCAGGATTGCTCAACGAGTTTAAAAAACCTTCATCTATTATAGAAGGCATTTACAAATATTCTTTTATAAACAAGCTGGATCCACAGGAGACGCTGGAGCAAGCTTATGACTTTTTATCCCGGCTCAGAAGCGAAGGTTTTTTAGCCCTATATGATGAACATTCTCCCGAATCTTTAAAAGATGTATTCCAAAAGGGCGAATCATTTAAAGACTATGAGGTGGTTGCAAAAATCCAGGGCATATCAGACACTGAAGTGTATAAGCTTGAAAAAGAGAATTCTTTTTATGTGCTGAAAATTCTAAAGCCCGCAGGAAACTCCTTATCCCTTGCAGACCAATTTTACAATGAACTAAAAATCCTGGAATATGTAAAAGACAGTAATATCGCACCCGGTTTAATCGAAAGCGGTGAACTGGATGGTAACCTGTATATGATTTTAATTTATTGCGATGGCGCCTCATGCGATGCCGCTACTGAAAAGTACCGGAACCTGGATAATCACGATAATTTAATGCACCTGGTAACAATTACCATTAATATACTTACCGCTTACGAAACTCTACACGGGTATGGAGTAGTACATTCTGATATACATCCTCGAAATATATTAATAAATGAAGCGGGCCAGGTAAAGATTATTGATTTTGGCCTGGCTCAGTTTGAGGGCAAACCAAACAAGGTACTTCGTGGTGGTATTAGTTTTTTTTATGATCCGGAATATGCACAGGCGGTGAGTAACAGGCAAAACCCTCCTCCGCCTGTATCGTATGCAGGTGAGCAATATGCTGTTGCCGCATTAGTCTATTTCCTATTTACCGGTAAACAATACCTCAATTTTTCTCTAGAGAGAGAGGTGTTGCTGCAGCAGGTTATCAACGAGCCGCCTGTTACCTTTCATGAATACGACATAGACATTGAGTTGGATGTTGCCGCTGCTATTTTAAAAGCATTGGCGAAGAACCCAGAACAACGCTACCCTTCAATGAAGGATTTTAAAACAGCTTTTATAGAAATTCAAAATGACCTTGCCGGTAAAAATGATGCTGCTATTGAAAAACGGCATTCCTTTATTTCATTTTGCGATACCATTAAAAAAAGATTTGGATTTAACGGACCCTTTATCACCAATGGCCTTCAAGTATCTCCTATCTCTTCTGTAAATTATGGAGCCGCCGGTATAGCCTGGATGTATTACAGGATGGCCTTAATTGACCGCGACCCCGAACTGTTATCACTTGCTGATGTATGGGTAAACAGGGCATACGATTATGGGAAAAATTATGATGCAGCTTTCTATTCAAGCGATATTGATATTACAAAAAAATCTGTCGGCGACATTTCAATTTATCATACTTCAAGCGGGGTGCATCTTATGCATGGACTGGTAAGTAAAGCCCTTGGCGATTATAACACTTTCTATCAATCTGTGATGAACTTTATGGAAGATGCTGCCCGTCCAAGCAAGGAGCTGGACCTTACATTGGGCAAGTCAAGTGTTCTCATTGGTTGCAAATTACTCTTTGAAAATATTGACAAAGAACAGCAAACGCTGCAGGAACCCTTGCTGCAATTTGGGAATAAAGTAATGACTGAAATATGGGATACGGTTAATAGTTATGATGATCTTTCTAAAAATACTCCCCTGCTCTACCGCGGCATTGCACATGGATGGGCAGGGATACTATATGCTACTTTACAATGGTGCAGGCAAAGCAATACGCCATGCCCGGATTCTTTCTTTGACCGGGTGAATCAATTATTCAAATCAGGCATCAGGGAAAAGAACTACATGCGGTGGCCGCTCACTAATACTGATCCGGCTTCGTGGCCGGGCTGGTGCCATGGTTCAGCAGGCTATACTTTTTTATGGTGTGGCCTTTATAAAATCACAGGGGATGAAACTTATCTTGAAGCAGCGAAGCTAACCGCTAATCACTTTTTAGCCACAGACCCTTTTATCAATAGCAGTTTGTGCTGTGGCATGGCCGGCGAATGTTACGCTTTATTAAGTGTGTTCAACCTTACCAATGATGAGTTTTACCTGGACCAGGCTAGAAAACTCGCAAACAGGCTATTATTAGATGCTTATACTACGCAAACCAGGAACAACAGTCTTTACAAAGGAGACATCGGCATTGCGGTATTGCTTACCGAAATTAAAAAACCGCAATATGCCCGTATGCCATTATTTGAATAAGTTTTTTTCTTTTAGCCAAACTGTAAATTTTATTGAAGAAAAGCCATATCCTACCCCGTAAGGCTAAAATCTTCACTATGAATCCTTCCTCCATTTGGTACAACTAAATAAAAAGTTTCGTAAGGCCAAGTTTGGTAGCCTGGCTTTGTGCGTAAGCTATACTTCCCGTAAAACGGGACAGGTGTGCGTCGTATAAAAGAGATTTGCATCTTTAATTTATGAGCAGAAGATATAAATTTCCGACAACGATAAACTCTATTTTATTTCTTTCGCTACGGTTTATTGGATAGACCCTCCTAACGGCGGACAAGTGTTTTCGTGAGGGAAGAATACTTTCAGGTAATTATAGATTCATGGAAACATTGCCAGGAAAAGAAAGACTGGAAATATATGGCTGGTGCATAATGCAGGGTCATATACACATGATTATCGGGAGTAAGAAAGATAACCTGAAAGATATTGTTCGTGATATGAAAAACATACATCACTGGAACTGAAAGAGACGATTAAAAACAATGTACACGAGAGCAGAAAAGAGTGGATAATTTGGATAGCCTGTCCCGATGCTTCGTGAATGGAAAGAGCTGGCAAGAAAAATGGCAATAACAAAGATTGGAAGTATAGCAGTGCAAAAGATTTCTGTGGTACGAAGGGATTGATTGAATTGAGTTATAGATAGTAGTCAATTGCACAAGTATAGCCAGTTCACAAAAACCTTTGCTCCGCGACTCGCAATCAGCGGAAGTAATTGTTGATCTCGCTCATTGGTTTATTGGTGCAATGATTGCTCTTCTATTCTCTCCTCATTTCCCCTCAGTTACCTGACGAATCACGCGGAGCCAGTTTAAGCCCAGTATCTTTTTGATTCGCTGATCGCTGTAGCCCAGCCTTTGCATCGCCATGGTCATTTGGGGATAATCGCTGATGTCTTTGATTTCCCGCGGTAGTTCAGGGCCTCCATCAAAATCGGAACCGAGAGCGATATGGTCTTCACCTACTAACTTTACGCCATAGTCGATCACTTTAGCCAGTTGATCTACATGCATCCAATACTCGCCAGGTATGGTTCCCCTGAAATTTAATGGAACATCTTTCGCCAATTCCTTGTCTACATCTTCAATGGTCTTCAATGCTGAAGTCTGTACTGTACCCGGCTTTGTTTCCCTGGACGTTTTCTGCCCGGCCTGCCATGCAAAGTATTTTGGATTGTTAAACAGGCTTCCGAATTGAACGCCAATTACTCCACCTTTTGATGCGACCGCTTTTGCCGCTTCGTCTGAGATACAGCGGGGATGAGGTACTATGCCGTAAAATCCGCCGTGACTGTAGATTATAGACTGTTTACTTGCCTCCGCGGTTTGCAGTATCGCGTCATTAGATGAATGGGCAACATTGATCACCATTCCGAGATTATTCATTTCGCCAATGATCTTTTTGCCGAGATCGTTAATGCCACCCCAACGGCTGATGTCATTGCAGGAATCAATAAAAGCATTGGTGGTATTATGCGCTGTAAGCTGCAGCGATCTGAGTCCTAAACGATATAGCGCCCGGAGCAGGTTTATATCACCATCAAGATCATAACCGCCTTCCAAATCAAGGAAAGCCGCCATCTTGCCTTTCTTATTGATGCGTATTATATCAGAAGCTGTGAGTGCCAGCTCGATCATTGAATTGTTCTTTTTGATCTGGTCCAATGCAAGGTTCACCACACGGAATGTGTTCTTCACCTCGAACCTTCCGGGATAATATTGTTCAGGCGTATAAACGGAGAAGAACATTGCGTCCAGGCCACCTTCTTTAGCTCTTGGGAGATCGACGGTCCCATCCGTATAACGCTGGCCAATATCCGTTCCCAATAAAAGTTCACGGGTCATCACATGTACATGTCCGTCCATCACAAATGCTTCGCGATGCAGACGTGGAGTCGGCCCACTCTGAGGAGATATAGAAAGATTATATCCATCGACAGAAGCTGCTAACAAGGATTCTATTGGTATAACACTTCCGGCTAACGGTAATAGTGCCAGGCTCTTGATAAGGTCTCTGCGTTTCATAGTTTTTAATTCATTAATTATTCGACATCCACGATTGCCCTGCAAAGGCTTATTCGGAAAACCCCCGGATGTAAGGTCGTGGCGGCGGGCGCTCGCCCTTGCTGAATTGTGCTCCACGTGTAGAGCGGTATTTCATGTTCATGAATGGCGTTTCGATGCGGCGTCCTACGGGAGAGTAGCGGCCGTTCTCCCAGTTTGAGTCCATGTAGTGATTCGTAATCCCGGTTGACAGAAGCAGTCGCTCTGCATTGAAAGGCTCCTTTTTAGTTACCATCATTTCTGTGATCCAGTGCGGTTGGGCATTGGAAGCATGATATTGGTCGAAGGGGCCCGGCCAGCCAAGCATTGAGATGATCGTCGGTTCATTACGCCCTTCGATTTCGCCTGCCCATGTCCAGCCCACACCGTGGCCGGAAATTACCGCCGCTTTCGTTCCATCATTATACTCCACAATGCACATATTTGCCTGGGCGTTCTCCTGAAAGTGTTCCGGCTTCAGTTCAAAATTTTTCGCCACTGCATCAACCAACTTCGCAGCCCAAGGATTTTGTTTCACCCACTTCCATGTTTCCGTTCCGCGGATGGACTGAACTGACCTGACGCCCGTCTCACCGCCTTTGCGACGCTCAACAAAACATTGGAGCACGTCTATAGCATGGAAAATAGCTCCCTCATCTGCGGCATCTGCGAGCACGATCGAATGCTGAATGGGCGTGTCTATATCAAGTTCGATCTCGGGCTTGCGATAGTAGGTCGGTATGGAAGACCCCCCGGTCAGGGGAAAATTCAGCTCACGGGATTTGTCAAACATCCACTTGGCATCGTCCCAATTGTAAGACAGGTGCTTGTCGTTAAAGACTGGTACCGAGCGCTTGCTCTGCTCGAAAACGCGGATAACCTGCTGGTAGATCCACCATCGTGGCAGCAGCCAGTGCCCCTTGAGATCGGTCGGATAATTACCGTGTTCTGCTACGATGACCACACCATCCACTGCAAGTTCTTTTCCCCCAAGTGTCACAGCTTCACCTACTGTCTTAAAGACCGGGATGTTTTTTGCTTTGGCCACTTTCTGACCCAACTGGCTTTCATCAAGCTGATGAATGTAAACGGACACAACCTCCACCCGCGAAGGAGTATAAGTACCATCCCACCAATATCCGTCCAGCAGCTTGTTTACGATCCAGTCTGCATGTGATCTCGGAAAGGCCCAATAGCTGGCGAGAACTGCTATACGAGGTCGTTTTTGCTGAGCCTGCGGAAATGCGGAGGCTGCATTGCCGGCCAGGGCCGTTATACCGGCTAAACCAGCCATAGTAAGCATTTCACGCCGGGTGAAGCGTGCGTTCGGCTCCATCATTTCCTTGATTGGGAATGAATCTGCCGTCTCTTCAATTTCAGTTTGTTTTGTTGCCATAGATGTGCAGAGTTTCAGTGGTTAGTAATGAATATTTCATGTCGTCTTTAAAAATGAAACTACACAATTATTAACATTCAACCTCTGCAGGTATACTTCTTTTTTCGGGAGCCCCACTTTTTTGCAGATATATAAAAAGTTTTATGAGGGAAAGTGTGGTAACCTGTCTTTGTGCTTGCAGCATACTTGTGCTATGTGAGGAGTAATTGCCGGTTAAGCTGCTTTATAACGATTCAATATCTCCGGGGTATAATTAAAGTAGTAAACTTTTTCTACCAGCGGTGAACCATAATGGCAATACTTTTATTATTAGATTTATAAGTCATTTCCTGTATTATATTATGTAGTTTCTTTATAACAGGCTCTAACTGACTTGCAGAATAATTTATTAACTCCATCTCTGCTTTACGGGCAGCCGTATTCAAAATAATTTCAAACTCCGCTTTTTTATTCATCCCTGATTCAAAGGGAATGAGAAGAAAAATGCAGGGAAGGTCATTAGTTACAACCTGTAACTCATCAATTTGAGATGTTGCTGTGGTGGTGCTGGTTAGCATAAATTTGTTTTTAATAAAACTACCCTGTCATCTTTTTTGAAATCATGATTTTCATCAGCTAAATACACATCGTGTATCATAGACTTTATGGCAATAAATCATAGACATCAGTAAGTATCGATACCTTAACCAAATTTGTTCTCTCAACTTTGCCCACCCGCTTAAAAATCCCCGGCTATTTTTTTTGCTTTATCACCCAAAAGGGTAATTATATCCGCTTGCAATTTATATAGTTTTAAGCCCTATATAACCAAAAATTATTCACGATGAAAAAAGTTTATATGGCAATTTGCTTTTGCTTGTTTGCTTTCTCTTCACACAAAATATTTGCGCAAGCACCCGCGAACGATGACTGTTCCGGCGCAATATCAGTAAACACTATTCCATACAATGATCTTACAACCGGCTACACTAACGCTAATACAACCGGCGCTACAAGATCAACACCTGATCCCTCATGCATAACAAGCAGTGATAATAACGATGATGTGTGGTACAAGTTTGTTGCCGTAACAAGCACGGAATTATTAAGAGTAGTTAGTGCAGTAAACGGCAGCACATACACCACCGTTGGTTATGCATTGTATGATGGCTGCGGCGGAACTGAAATAGCTTGTAATAATCAAATGGGAACTTTCTACGGCAATGAAATGCTTGGCGGCCTAACGCCGGGAAATACTTATTATCTGCGCTTTTGGTCGCTGCATAATTTTACAACCATGACATTTTCTTTTGCAGTAATGGATATTAACCCAACAACGCCTGCAGACGACCCCAATAATGCTACGCAGCTATCAATCAATTCGCCGGGTGCAAAATGCATTGCGCCGCAATTTTTTACTACAGCTTCCGCCACACGCTCGTCACCGGACCCATCTTGCAGCAGTGAAAATGATGATGATGTATGGTTTCAGTTCGTTATGCCTGCAAACGGTGTTTACATTTATGTTCAGGAAGCTGCTCTTATTTCATCAGGCAGTACGCCAACACTTGGTATGGCATTAGTAAATGCCTCGGCTGGTTTTTCCGCAGGCTGTTCTACAATTTTTGGAGGTACCTCAAGTTTGGTATCAAGTACTGCAGGAGATGTTTTTCAAATAAGAATATGGACTATAGGCACAACAGACAGGGCTGTGTTCAGTATTTGCCTGCAGGATGGTTTCGGGATAAAGCCTGTTAATGATAGCTGCAAATACGCCACTGATCTTATAGTTGCTACAGGCAATTGCGCCAATCCTGTAATCGGAAATTTGTTTAATGCAGACATTACTTTGGCGCTTAACAGTAATCCAAATTGCACTGTAAATGCAACTTTAAAGAATGATGTGTGGTACAAAGCTACAGTGCCTGCAAGCGGCAACCTCATTGTACAAACCTCTGCAACAAATTCTGAGGTAAACGATCTTGTGATGATTGCCTATACAAATGACTGTAACACGTTTACACAAATAGCCTGCGACGAAGATGGTAATACTGATGCGTTCCCTTCAGCAAACCATTCGCGTATAAGTCTTACCGGGCGTACACCAGGCGAGACAATTCTTTACAGAGTACTGCCAAGAAATGCAAGCAACATGGGACAGTTTTCTATCTGCGCTTTTGATGGATCAGTGGTATTACCTCTTACCTTAACAGATTTCAGCGCTTCATACCAGGGGAAAAACGTACGCCTTTTTTGGCAAACTGCCCAGGAACACAATACAGGTTATTTCGATATTGAGCGAAGTATTGATGGAATAAATTTTTATAGATCAGGAAGCATTGCAGCAAAAGGCGAGAGTAATATTTCAGTAAATTATTCATTCGCTGATAGCCTTTTACTTTCACTCAATTCGCCACAGCACCTGGTGGCTTACCGGTTGAAAATAGTTGATAAGAACGGAAAATTTACTTACTCAAAAATTGTAACAGTAAATACCGGGAAAGCATTGTCATCAATTAAAATTAATCCTAACCCGGCAAAAAATATTTTACAAGTAACAGGATTAAATCCTACGAATCCGGCAACGATTTCAATAATAGGTTTTTCAGGAAATGCTATTAAGAAAATAGTTGTAAAGAATAATAGTTGTTTGATTGATGTAAGCAATTTGCCGGCGGGCATTTATTGTATAAAGGTTCAGGAAAACAAAGAAATTACGAATCTGAAATTTGTAAAGGAATAAGAGGCATAAAGATCTTTAGCAACCTGGCGTTAAGAACAATCGGTCCATGGGCTCCCCGCGACTTTCGCAGATATGCAGCAAGGGTTAAATTCCACCACCTTTCTCAAAGAGATAGCCTGAGGATTGTATGTTATAAAAACTTCCTTCTTCGGAAAATTTGATTGGGAGGTGATAATGCCTTCATTAATCTTATGCAGGTTCTCCAGTAAAAAGATACAGGACGAGCAATGTATTTGGGGTAATTGAAAAACAACATTAACCTGTTCGTCGCTTTTAAACTGCACTATTTTATTTATGATGCTTTCATCATCGAGGTAAGCAAATCGTTCCGAAATAAATTTTCCTTTTGCTTTTATACCGGGGCTTTTATCAAGTGTATAATAGTTGCAGAGATTGTTTTCATTCAAAAGGAGATACACCTGTTTACATCCGTTACAGCAAAATGACTTATCATCAGCTTTGATGATATCATCGCAGGTTTCGCTACAGTGGCAACAAGATGTTTTTATGATTGGAGGATGTACTATGCTTTGTTTTTTGTGGCGGATAAAGAAGGCTAAAGTAAACTGTCACCAGATGAAATAAGATGAGGTATGTCAGGAAGAAAGATGATTTATATCAAGGGACACCCGCCAGATAAGTTGGAACCCAATAAGTTTTTGCTTAATCAAGCGTACTGGACGCTTTTATGAAACGCGTGTTGATGAGTTTAAAAATATTAACTTGTTATGAAGACTGAGATTACAGCTCGTTTTATTGTTGGCAACAAGTGCAACAAACGGCGTGGAGAAGCCAAATGTAGAATCTTCGCCTCATTCTGCGATAAGAGAGTGGGTCAAAAATTATTGTATGCAATTAAATTAAATTTTATCATTAAATCACTACAAGTGCGACTTGGTTCATTTTCGAATTTTTTTAGGTTATTCTTATTAAAAGTTTTCAATAAAGAAAATAATAAATCCTACATATATACACTTGTTGGAGTAGCGATTTTTGTTTTGTTTAAAAAGAAAATTGATGAAGGATTACTTACTGTCGTAGTCAGGCCCTTGTTATCATATGTATATCCGAGTAAATGGTTATATGACATTATTATTTTATCAGGCTTCATTGGAGTACTTTTTTATTTTATTAAAAAGATTAAAAAAAATGCACTATTACCCACCAACTGGTTCCTGATAAGTTTGTGTTTTCTATCTATCTATCTTTTATATCGAACAAAGAATGACCCTTTCATATTTACTTCTTTTCGACTTTCAAAATATATTATGCTTTTTGATGCAATAATAATTTTGCCTGTAATAATAAGCAGTATAAGCATTTTTAGAAAGGTAAAAAGTGATGGTCAGCTAAAAAGAAATTTAGGTTTTGATCCAGACGATCCGTGGGTTTTAAGTGAGAAAAATGATTTGCTTAACCGCCTCCCATACGTGAAAGAACTATCGGGAATTCTACGAAATACTGAGCTAAATAATAGAGCATTTAGCGTGGGAGTTGTTGCTCCATGGGGAAACGGCAAAACGACTTTTCTACATAGCATTAGAAATGAACTTGCCAATGATTTTATCATGATTGATTTAGATGTTTGGAAATGTAACTCAACAGAAGTCATAATTCAAACGTTTTTTCAATTGCTAAAAAACGCTCTCAAGCCTTTTAGCTTTTCAATTAATAATCAAATAAAAAATTATACTTATAGTTTACTCAAAGACTCAAGAAATAATATTGCAAAGAATTTTTCTGAATATTTTTTTTCAAATAAAAATATAGAAGAGCAGTATGATGAGATTAACACAGAAATTATAAAGATTGATAAAAAAATCTTAGTCTTCATTGATGATATTGACAGGCTAAATAAGAAAGAGATTTATGAAATAATAAGATTAATAAGAAATACAGCTAATTTCTATAACACATTTTTTATAGTAGCTTATGACAGAAGTTATTTACTTAATGCTATTGAGGAAATTAATAGCTATCATCCAAATCTATTTTTGGAAAAAATATTTCAACTTGAGTTTGTTTTACCTGCCATTGATAAAAAAATATTATATGGATTATTAATTTCAGAGATTAATGAATTACTCACAGAAGAAAGTAAAAAGAAATATGAAGATTTCCACAAAATTGAAATAGCATTTGGCTATAATAGAACAGACCTTACATCGTCATTTATACATAATATCCGTGACGTTAAAAGATTTAAGAACTCATTTAAAATTGACTATCAATTTGTCAGAGACGAAGTATTCTTTGAAGACTTTTATAACCTTCAGCTCATAAAGTTTAAACATCCTGAAATTTTTATGGAGTTTTATAATAATAAAGGAAGTCTGGTAATTAATGAATCAAAGGGAAATTTTTATCCTCAAACCCTTACTTACAAATTATCGAAAGAATCTTCTGATTCACCCGACAAATCAAAGCAAGAGTTTAAACTTAAAAATTTTTTAAAGGCTCGGCAAAAACTTTATAAAATTGATGAAAGTGAAATCGATGTCATAGTAAAAAGTTTTGGAAATATTTTTTCCGACCCAAAATTTAAAATCAATTATGAAACAAAAACATTTTTCAGCGTAATAATACCTTCGATGTTTGATCGATATTTTCGACTCAATATTTTAGGAAATCTTTCCGACATAGAATTTGGCAACGCAAGAAACAGCAGTATTGAAACATTTTTAACTAAAATAGATGAATGGAATAACGATAAAAATTTAATTAGCCAAGTTGTAGATAGGCTTGAAGGTATAGACGTATATGATAATAAAGATGATTTTGAAAAAATCATTAAGGCAATGTTTCATTTAGGAAGAGTAGCTGGAGCGTATTTATATAAAAATTTATACGAAAAATTAAATAACTATGGTGATATGGTTACCTCTAAATACTATAATTATGACAATGGTAAAAAGGATTACGTCAAATTTACTTACGATTTGTTTGCCAGTGCAAATAGTCCATATTTATTCGAAAGTCAATTAGTAAAATATTTCAAAAGTGTTTATTATGATGAAAATAGTTTTGTACTGCCTCTAAAAAAATTAAATGAATTTAATATTGAATATTTCAGGAAATATTGTCTTGAAGAACACAAGATATCGCACGATTTTTGGATATTATTTTGGAACACTGAAGTAAGAATAATAAAAAATGACGATAACGATATGTTTACAAAAGATAAAGCCTTATCGGAGGAAGTGAAGTCGTTATTCAAAGACTTTATTAGTAATAAAGATCTAGATGGATTTTTACTAGGAGCAATTCATCCTGCACTATTTGGATCTAAGCAATTTATCCTATCAACATCTATCGCTACAATCTTCACTGATTGGCCATCTTTTGAACATTTCTTAAACAAACAAGACGAAACAAAATGGTCTTATTTAAAAGAGTTTAAAGAATTTTTTTATATAATGAAAGGAGCTAATTTCGAAAGAAACGTAGATTTTATATTTAAGGATATTCCTGTGTCGGCTGAATGAACCTATAGTGGCGCATGTCTCCTAACCTGTGCCTGCTCGTTACTACAAAATCTTTAGTAATAATATATCATACACCTTCTAATCAATCCTGATTAAGTTTAATATACCTTTTTGATGAGTGTAACAATCAATTGCGCTGCTGTATAGCCAGTCTTGCGGCTTCCGCACTAACCCTGCTCTCACAGGGTTTTCATGTATAAGTAAATCGTTGGCGACACTTAACTTCAGTATCTAATAAGCCAGCATGGTTTTCATGCTCCCAAAATTGATCCCGATAGCTATAGGAAGGTAGTTACTTTTTTTCTGCTGTCCGTTCTTTCGTGTTTGGGTCAATCTCGTCAAGCAATAAAGAAAGTTCCGAAGTCAATAGAATTTCGTTGTATTTTTTTCTTTTTAGTCCGTTATAAAGCTGTATGTCGCCTGTCCACAATTTGCCATTTAATAAATCAGTAAGTGCTACAAAGAGGGTGTCGTTTTCATCAATATTTTGAAGTCGCTTTTGTGCCTTTTCTAATAATGTTTTAGGAATTAGTCGTTCGTCAATGAAAGTTATTTTTTGCGTTACTATTTCTTCCAGTTCTATAAGAGCAGCTTCCGAAAGCCTGGTTAATCTGAGCAATTTTACCCTGTGCTTTTTGATTTCGATGCGCAAGTAATTGCAAGAATAAAATTGTAAATGTTCATTTGAGCGCAATAAAATTTTCCCGATGGTGCTGTTGGAATTTAAGATTGCGCTAAAGACGATGTTGGTGTCAACAACGATTTTCACTTTGTGAGTTTGCTTTTGTTTTTAGCCCAATATTTTGTGTTTATTTCAGTTGCGAGTTTATCCACTTCCGATTGAGGGACTGCAAAACCCGCCGTCAGCTCTTTATAACGTGCGTAGTTCAAAAATTCTTGCAAATCTTCAGCGTCGACTGTTGCCGGTAGGCGAATAATTACTTCTTTAGCGGTCCGTTCTACAAGCATTTTATTGATTTTAGATTAACCGAAGTTACGGTTTTCCAGGAAATTCTACACTGGCGCAGATCTTGCGAGCTGTGCCTGCTCGTTACTACAAAATCTTTAGTAATAATAGATCATACACCCTCTAATCAATCCTGATTAAGTTTAATAAACCTTTTTGATTAGTGTAGCAATCAATTGCGTTGCTGTATAGCCAGTCTTGCGGCTCCCGTACAAGTCAAGCTCTCACAAGGTTTTCATATAACAAGGTAAATCGTTGGGATGATGAATTTGGTTTTATAAAACACCGGATGGTTTAAGTAAATTGAGCTATGGGTGCAAACTGGTTGGTGATGCCGACCAGCAAAAACCATTAGCACGAACACCTAACATCGTCGGTCTCTTTTACTTTTGGAAACGGCTTAAAGGGAAGACCAGCAAAGGCGTAAGCCCATGTCTAAGATAAGAGGAAACTATAAAAAGAAAGTTACTTACGACTTAATAGTATTGAAGAAATTGTAAGGTTATCTGAAAAGCATTAATTTAATGTTTTTAAAAAAACGAGTAATGCAAATAGTAGCGTTTCTAAGAAGCATAGACAAAAAAATAGGTGTTGTCTTGGACAGGCATTTATCCCTTCCTACAATCGCCAAACCCATTCAATTACACGGTTCACAATTTTATCCGAATTATTTTATTTACAGAGGTCGCAAATTTTTCTACAATCAAATTACCGGGATATTTAGGCAATGTGGCGGAAGACGTCTTAATGGAAGTCTTGTTCAGGAAACTTTTACTTTTCAGATAAACGTGAAATCCGAATACTTTCCCAATGGCAAAGTGTTGATTGACCTAAGCGTAATTACATTCCTGTGGGTGAATAGGAGGACAAGAGCAAAAGCAATTGTGTGTTCCAACTGGCTGCTGGATAAAACTGGTATTCCGGGTCAAAGTCTTTTTAATTATTAAAATTCACTTGAGACAATACTGTTAATCAGACGATCTCAGGTTTAAGTCCTGAAGGGGGAGCTAAAAAACTAAGAGTTATGAATAAATTTTCATAGCTCTTTTTTATTTGCAAGTCATTTCCAAGTAAAATTTCAGCCTTCGCAGGTGGGTAATCCTTCTTTGGAAAGAACAACCCAACCACTCGCGATAGCCGCCCTCTGGTCTCTGACCAACTGCGAATCCATCATAATTATACGTTCCATCGGGGTTTTCACAGGATTCACTATCCATCAAAAACGATTGCGTGAAACCCCGATGTATAACGGACTTTGAGTTATAATAAACTCAACCTACAAACTTTTATAATGCTTTGGCTTAAAATGTTTAATAACTCCGTGTTCATAAAAGGATGCACTGCTATGCTCGTAAGAAACGAAGTCTGCCGATAGATTCCACTTTCCGCTTACGGGATTGTGATGGATATAGTTTAATTTCTGAATAAGAAACTTTTCTGAAAAAATTGCTTTGGCATCAAAAGAATCTTTAAATACTTTATGCAATTGCTTTTTCTTCTTCTCCCTTTCGGTAAGTGCATCGTGCAAAATCTGTAAAGTAGTTATTTCATTAGCAAACTCCAGTCTGTTTATAATTTCATAAGCCATAAATCTTTTTCCATTGGATAATATTTTGTTCAGGTTAAATCCTGCTTCAGGGAAATATAAAATGCAGTGTACGTGATTTGGCATAATGACATAAGCAATGATTTCAATCTTGTCATTCGCTAAAATATTAAACCAGTTATAAATAAGATCATAACTTTTAGTCAGCTCAAAAAGATGCATCCAATTATAACAGGTGAATGTGCAGAAGTACAACGAATAAACATCAGCGTGTTTATATTTTATTGCCATTATGCTAAATTAAGGAGAACAGTATATATAATTTCAACTCTCTGCAAGCATCGGGGTTTCATTTTCGTATGCTTATTTTTATTTTTGATTTTTTTATGAAAATGAAAACTCCGCTGAGACGTTAATAAACTGCTCTATTATCACCAAACATCATCCATAATATTTTACAGCCACAATCTTAAAATGGAAGCATCTTTTAAAACCAGATAAATATAAAGATGTAATTATTGATAGCCTGAAATTAATAGTGAAAGAAAGATGGGTAGAAGTAAATGTTTTTGCGATTATGAATAATCATATTCACTTAACCAGCCTACCGGCAGGCAGGTTTGGCAAATACAAAACGGATACGAAAGAGAAGCTATCCACCGAAATTTTCTAAAGTTTGTATCACAAACCATAAAAAAAGATTTAGAAAAAAATCATCCAAAAGTGCTGGAAAGATTTTGCCAGGAAAAGAAAGGCCTTGTGATCTAAAAGATGCAAAAGTAGAACACCTACACTAACGGAAATATCACAGATTATTTTCGGAAATAAACTTCTATTTTCCTTGCAAATTTTATTATTGTTCTATAATTTTAGGTTAGTCCCTATTTATATTTCTTTCGCTGGCCTTCATATCGCCAAACCCCTTAAATAAATTTTAGGGGAGTATTTAATATTATTTTATAACTAAACAAGATGTTTTATGAAAGCGTTAAAAGAACTTGAAAAAGATTTCCGGCACATGAATTCTCTCTTAATTGAAGAGTATGAACAGGCGGTAAAAGAATTCAAAAAAGAAGAAAAAGAAAAAGGGCCTATGAAGGAACAGCATGATATTGCAAAGAAAAAGATGTTAACCGATGCAGGATTTGATATTAAGAAAATAGAGAGGGAAGAAGAAAAAGAGACGATTGCATTTCAAAAAAGGCTGGCGATAAAAAGGAAAGAATTGATAAATAGGAAGCCAAATCTTTTTATTAAATCACAAGAAAAAAGTTTGTATTCCCAAATACTAAAAGGCGATAGATATAGTGTCCTTACCCCTTTTGGTGCATGCCTAATGGCCCCCGATACAAAATTGGTGGAATCCGTGGAAGGCGAAAGAGGTAATCCATGGGTATTTCCATATGATCCATCACAAATCAAAATAATGGCCTCCGGGCATATTGGCGGCTGGACCTGCTGGCAGGCTTACGGAAGTGCGCCTCCACCAACCGCAAACATCTGGTTTAATTTTGTTCCGGATAGGACAGGCAAATGGGACTTTTCTGCAATAGTTGCGTTTGATGGATTTTATGTGCTGAGATCAGATGATTCATGGTACAATTGCAGAAATGCGTGGGTAAAACTGAAAGCTACCGCAAGAGTACATCAATATTCGTGGCAGGGTAAAAAGAACTATACATTATTGAGCGAAGAGGAATCAAATGCCGATTATACAAGGTTATTTAATTCAACAGAATGGATGGATACTTCAGGAGTGCTCCAGGCGGGCGATATTACATGGATTTTGGTAACAATTACTCTTGAGGCGATGAGTTCGGGCAGCGGAACGTATGCTGAATTAAATTTTCAATCAGGGACAGCCAATCATATTTTGCCTGTATTGGTTCTGGCTAATCTGGCATAGCGAAGAGCAGAGAAAAATAAATTTGGCTTCACTTTGTATTCCTTCAGTTTGCACAGTGTTATCCCTTTGGTTAGCGCAAGTTTCGTACCCTGGCTTTGTGCATAGGTTATACTCCCGTAAGAAGGGACAAGTGATGCGGTGAAGAAAAGAGATTTGTATTTTTAATTAATGAGGAGGAAATATAAATTTCACGACAATGATAAACTCTATTTCAACACTTGTTGGAGTTCATCAACCAGGTCGAAGCCCACCCGTCGCCGTTGATTTCTATGACAAAAACAAATCAATTTTAAGCTGCTCTTTTCACATATAATTCCTTTTTATTCACAACTGCTATTACTCTTGCTAACAATTTATTTTTAACGGCATTGAGTACTCTAAGTTTACTTTTTCCTTCTGCTACCTTTCTTTCATAATAGGCTTTTAAATCAGCATCCAGTTTTACTGCGCTTAATGATGCCATGTGTAAATTACATTTTAATTTTTTGTTTGCCATAAAGTGCACTTGTGTTCTTCCTCTTATACTGCTGCCTGATGAATATTCAAATGGTGCTACTCCACAATAACAGGCAAGCTTCCTGGCATCTTTCATTACAGTAAATCCATTTACGTCCCATCGGGGTTTTCACAGCATTCACTTCCATCAAAAAACGATTGCGTGAAACCCCGATATATAACGGACTCTGAGTTATAATAAACTTAACCTACAAACTTTTATAATGCTTTGGCTTAAAATGTTTAATAATTCCGTCTTCATAAAATTGATGCACTGCTGTGCTCATAAAAAACGAAATCTGCCGCTACCTTCCATTCCTTGTTTGTGGGATCAATGGAGAGCGGCGATTATAATTCTAACTCTCCGCAAGCATCGGGGTTTCATTTTCGACTGTTTACTTTTAACGCGTGAATATTTTATGAAAATGAAAAACCCAGATGTGACGTTAACCATGCATATAGGATATGAGTTTGGGTTAATTCTGTTATATTTTTTTTATCGGTAAAGTGAAACAAAATGAAGAGCCTTTTCCCATTTCACTTTCCACATGAATAGTTCCGTGGGATTTTTTTATTATTTCTGAAGAGATGAACATGCCCAGCCCCAGGCCGGCATATGTATCTTCCACCACGCCGCTTACCCTGTAAAATTGTTCAAACACATGGGTTTGATTTTCTGGTGATATGCCAATGCCGAAATCATGTACACAAAAATAAATTTTGGATTTTTTATGAACTGTAGTAACATTAACTTCTTTGGCCTTCGGCGAATATTTAATGGCATTAGAAAGCATATTACTCATAACCTGGCCAATCCTGTTTCTATCTCCAAATATCATCTCAGTATCTTCAAGATTAAGATTGATTGTATGCGATTTAGAGGTTTGTTGTAAGCTGTCAGCGGTTTCTTTTACCAGCTCATTAAAGTCGAACAGGGTTTCATTAAATACCAGCTCACCTTTTTGTACTTTAGAAGATTCCAGCAGATCATTAATTAAAAAAGTAAGCTTATTAACTTGTCTATCCATTCTTTCCAGTAGTTTTCCAGCTTCTTTATTGGATTCCCCCTTAAATGTATGTGGCAATAACTGTGCACAAGTTTTGAGGATTGTGAGCGGTGTTTTTAATTCATGCGAAGCCATACTTATAAATTGGTTCTTCTGCGTTTCTAATTTTATCCTTTCAATAATCTGATTTTTTAGTTCTTCTTCAAATGTTTTTTGTTCACCAATATCTGTGTTGGTACCTACCCACATAGTTATGTCGCCGCTGGAGTTTTTTTGAGCATGTCCCCGGCTTAAATGCCAATGATACGTTCCATCATGATAAAGCATCCGCTCTTCAAGTTGGTAATCTTCCCCCGTTTTGATGGAATGCTGCCAGGTTTCCCGGTGTATCTTCCAATCATCAGGATGTATGATTTTTTTCCAGCCGCCGGCTATCAGCTGTTCATACCCGATATTGGTGTAGTCAAGCCATCGTTTGTTGAAGTAATTTAACTTAGCGTGGACATCAGTAGTCCAGACTTTCTGCGGCATATCATCGGCCATTTCTCTAAAGCGCTTCTCGCTCTCTGCGATTGCATCTTCTAACGTTCTCCTTGATGTAATGTCGTCAAACGCCAGTATAAGCAACTGTTCCCCGCTCTCATTGTTCACCGGCTGAATATTAATGCAGATGATGCGTTTGCCAATAACAGGGAAGGAGAAACTTATTTCAATTTCTACCATCTTTTCTCTTTTCGCCCTGATCTTCACCAGTTGATTCTTTAACCCCGGAATATTCCAACCATTATTCTGCAATTCAAATATTATTTTTCCAAGTGTTTCGCCTTCCGTTAATTTGAAAGTTTTATAAAACGATTTGTTAGCGCTTTTAATGCAAAACTTATTATCAATTAAAAGCATAGGCTCATGAAGTGTTGCGAGGGTAGTTTCAGCAAACCTGTGGCTTCTATTTACTTCTTCATTGCTTTGGTTAAGCTCCTCGTTTATTGTCATCAAAGCCTCATTGCTGCTTTGCAATTCCTCTTTGGTGGTTTCCAGCTCTTCATTCAGGCTTTGCAATTCTTCGCTGTTACTCAGCAATTCTTCGTTGGAACTTTGCAGTTCTTCATTGGCACATTCCTGGTCTTCAGTAATGCTGTACATATCATCCCTTGTTCCGGCCAATTCTTTTTCCAGCTGCGCAATGCGAATATTTTTCAGGTCTAATTTAATGATGGAGGGAACACCTTTTATACGTGGCTTTCGGTGATCAGGTGCCGGCACACACTCTTTAAAAAGAATTAAAAAATAGAGATCTACAGTATTTAATAATGGCGTTACTTCGATAGTTGCCAGTTTTGCTCCTTTGTTTATTGAAATGTTTTCTTTAATAAATGTTTTGCCGGTACTTTGCGCTCTGTGCAATGCATTGCGAAGTTCAAAAGCCAAACCCTCTTTTGCCATTTTCAGAACATTAAAGCTTGCTTTGCCTGGCGCAGGTTCCAGGTATTCACTGGTGGAACCCCGAAATTGTACTATGTCAAATTGTTCATTTACAATAACCCCGGCAGGCGCATACTTTGATAGTAAAAGATCATCAGCCGATTTTTGAAAATCAACTGTTACCGGTTCTTTCTTTTGCAACAGGTAATCTTTACTATTTAAGCTTCTTTTTGGTACTCCATTAAAAAGAATAATTTTTCCGGGGGGGGGGGTAATTTTTGTGTAGAATCTTTCTCTTTTCTCCATAGGAATAAAAAGATCCGCAGCGCTTCCGGTAGTTTCTGATTTACCCAATAATAAAATGCCTTTCTCATTCAATGCATAATGGAATACACCAAGCGTTTTTTGTTGCAGAAAAGGCTCTAAGTAAATAAGCACATTGCGGCAACTCACGAAGTCCAATTTTGCATAGGGAGGATCTTTTAAAAAATTGTGTACAGCAAATACACACATTTCCCTCAGGAATTTTTTTACCTGGTATTCATTGTCTGTTTTATCAAAAAACTTATGCAGCCGTTTTTCTGAAACTCCCGCTAATTCTTTTTTTGTATAGCGGCCGGTCCTGGCTGTCTTAATAGATTTACCAGATATATCGGTTGCAAAAATCTGGACTTTTACGGTAGAAGTATGATCCCTTAAATATTCGCAAACGCACATAGCTATTGAATAAGCCTCCTGGCCTGTAGAGCAGCCCGCTATCCAGATGCGCAGAGAATTTTCAGCCACTTTATTGTTAAATACCTGGGGTAAGATTTTTTCGCATAAGATGCCAAAAGTTAATGGATCACGAAAAAAAGAAGTAACCGGTATCAGCAGATCATGAAAAAGAGCATCCTGTTCGGGCTCATCTTTTTTAAGATGATCGAGATAACTTAAAACACTTTCCAGTTTAAGAATTTCCATACGGCGTACAATCCGCCTGCGAATGGTAGTTTGTTTATAAAAAGTAAAATCTGCACCAACGTGAAGCCTGAGCAATGCAATTATTTCCTTAAATGCATTTTCATTTGCTTTATCTTTTAGCGTATGTCCATCAAGGGATGAACCGTTAAAAGATTGTTTTAACTCCATTAACTTTTCCGGGATCTTTTCGGGGGTGAGAATAAAATCAGTTACTCCTGCATCAATTGCATGGCGTGGCATAGAATCGTTGGCAGCAGAGGCAACATCTTGCGCAAAAGTAAGGCCGCCTGCGGCTTTTATGGCTCTTAAGCCTTCGGTACCATCTGCACCATTCCCTGATAATACAACGCCAATTGATTGTGCCTGGTGCACATTTGCGAGTGATGTAAAGAAAATATTAATAGGTAAATTTTGCGTGCCTGCTGCAGATCTTGCGCTCAATTGCAAAATGCCATCTGTAGCAACCAGCATTTTATTAGCCGGGATAACATAGATATGATCGGGTTGCACTTTTACGTTATCGCTTATTTGTTCAACAGGAATTTTGGTTACACTTTGCAATATCTCAGGCAAGGCGCTTTCATGTTGTGGATGTAAATGCTGAACAAGAATGTAGGCCATTCCTGAATCTTCGGGAATAGCTTTAAGCAGTTTTTTAAAAGCATCCAGGCCGCCTGCGGACGCACCTATGCCAACTACCGGGAAAAGGTTTTGTGAAAGTATTGAGGGTTTATCTTTATCAGATACTGGCATAGAATTTTTATTTGTTCTGTAAACTTTTCACTGCAATAAAAAAAGAGCTGGATGGGGTGCGATGCAAGGTAGCTGTTGTATTATTATAAACTTGCTGTTTAGATACATCTTTGTTATGTGTATATGTAAGTAAGTTGTCATTCGCTATATCACTAATGAACCTCGCACAACATATTATTTGACCTGTAGCCTAAGAGAGGAATTTATTACCGTAGCAGTAATTAAATCACTCGAGTGAGCAACTTGCAATTTTTCTGTGGGGGCTTATTAGTAGGGGCCACATCATTCCGGCAGTACACGCTTTGAAACCAATTCATGCTGAAAGAAAGCTAAACGACATCACCAATCCGACAACGATCAAAATACTAAAACCCACAATCAATGGCCGCCGCAGGGATTTATCGCAGAGAATAATTCCGTAAATCATTTTTAATAAATTATTGCTTGTTGCTGCATTCACTACAGCCATTACAACAACAGCATCCGCAATATTCAATTTGCTTTGAAAAAGGTTGAGAATAAAAGGATCTATGTCTGTAACGCCAACAATAAACGATAACACATTTATTCCGCCGCTTCCGTAACGTTTGGTTACAAGCTCTGTAATAACAGCAAAAAATATAAAGAGCCCTGCGAAGATTAAAGCGGTTTTAAATTCAAGCGGGTTGGTATGAGGTGGTAATGTTTTTACATCGGGTTGCTGTTTTTTATTAGAATGAAATTTTAGAAAGTATAAAGCGATAAGAGAAGACAATACAACGAAGATTGCAAATGATGGAGCGAGTACCAGCGCTATATTTTTATTAAAGAACAAGGCAAGTAAAAACAATCGCACATACATCATCGTCGTGGCAAGAATAATTGCAGCGGCCACTTTATTATTTTCGGGCAGCTCTTTACTTTTTTTAGCAAGGATAATCGTGGTCGCTGTACTGCTGTACATGCCTCCCAATATACCGGTGAGAATAATTCCTGAATCGGGGAATACAAATTTTTTGAGTAAATAACTGAAGTAAGAAATACCGGACACAGCCACTATCGCCAGCCAGAATTTATAGGGAGAAAAATTTAAAGTTGTTGATATAATTCTATCAGGAAGCAATGGAAGGATAACACCGGCAATCACAAGAAATTTTGCAAGCGTGATGAATTCATTGTTATCAAATTTTTCGGAGAATTGAAAGAGTGTCTCTTTTAATTCCGTTAAGATCAGTACACAAACAACAATTAAAAGTACCAGCCAGGTTGGCTGTGTGTACACCAGCGGCGCCAGGCAATAAGTGATCAGTGCAATAATAAAGGAAGTGATGCCGAACTTTTTCTGTATAATTATTTTCTGGTAATAATTAATTGCAAGTAAAACGGTAATTGCAAACCCGCCGCCAAGAAAAGGCAGCAGCGTTTGCGGGCTGATGACGTAAAGAATAAATCCTAAAATACCAATCAGCGTAAACGTTCTGTCGGTACCGAAACGGGTTCCAAATTCTTCCTTGATATAACGGCCTCTCTGCTCCAGCC
>JBDTUZ010000005.1:0-198376 GCA_040007435.1 Ginsengibacter sp.
TTACTCAAATCAATACCTGGCATATTTACTTCGCTTGTTTCATGAATGTCCAACAGCAGTAAAGGCTTCCTTCCATTTAAAACTTTGTTTAATGGATCTGCAGGCTGCACTTTCACTTCATAATGGTTTGCAGAAATAACAGATTGACGGTTGATTTTTGTCGGATGTTCAATGACCCAATCTGATGTTCTCTTTTTATCAAACCGACAGGTGTTACAAATCCAAAGCGGTTTACCATCTTCAGCGCTTTGAACTTCACCCCATTGATCCTTCCTGGAAGTTACCCGGTACACTTCATCACCGCGGTTCCATAAAGTAACTTTACCGCAACACTTGTCGCAATCACGATGTGCATCCATCGGTTTTAAAAACCATACCCTATTTTTAAAACGGAATGTGCGATCAGTTAATGCACCAACTGGGCATACATCAATAACATTACCGCTAAAATCATTATCAATAGCCTTTGAGATGTAAGTGGATATATCTGATTGATCGCCTCTGTCCAAAATTCCATGTACACGATTGTCAGTAATTTGATCGGCAACGTAAACACACCGATAACAAAGAATGCATCGCGTCATGTGCAGTTGAATATACGGTCCGATATCTTCCCGTACAAATGTTCTTCTCTTAAATTCATAACGTGTTTGCACTTCACCATGGGCATAGCTTAGATCCTGCAGGTAACACTCCCCGGCCTGGTCGCAAATGGGGCAGTCTAACGGATGATTGATCAATAAAAATTCTACCACACCTTTTCTTGCATCTAATACTTTTTCGCTGGTAATATTTTTTACAACCATCCCATCCATTACGTTTGTTCTGCAGGACGCCAATAATTTAGGCATCGGACGGGGGTCAGCAGTTGACCCCGAAGCAACTTCAACCAAACACGTTCTGCATTTACCTCCACTTCCTTCCAGCTTACTATAATAACACATCGCCGGTGGTGCGACTTCTCCTCCAATCATACGGGCAGCATTTAAAATCGTTGTTCCCTGGGGAACATCAATGGTAATGTTGTCTATGGTTACTTTAAATAATTTTTGTTCTTCAGCCATTGTTAAATTTCTTATCTGTATTGACGAACTAACTATGCGGTCACAGCCACTTCTAACGGATCAGCATAATGTGCTAAT
This sequence comes from Ginsengibacter sp., assembly GCA_040007435.1. GTDB lineage: Bacteria > Bacteroidota > Bacteroidia > Chitinophagales > Chitinophagaceae > Ginsengibacter. The sequence continues at coordinate 1,143 of JBDTUZ010000005.1, forward strand.
CCATAATTTCTTTTTAAACATTCTTCCGGGTTTAATACGTGCCATTCAAACTCATCTCTAAAATGCCTGATGGCTGCTGCCACAGGCCAGGCGGCTGCGTCGCCGAGCGGGCAAATGGTATTCCCTTCAATTTTTCTTTGTATGTCCCAAAGCAAATCAATGTCTTTCATTTCTCCTTTTCCATTTTCGATTTTATTTAAAATCTTTTCCATCCATCCGGTTCCTTCCCGGCATGGAGAACACTGGCCGCAACTTTCGTGATGGTAAAATCTCGCGAGCGTCATCGTATTACGAACTACGCATTGATCTTCATCCAAAACAATAAAACCTCCTGAACCCAACATGCTTCCTGTAGCAAACCCACCGTCAGATAAGCTTTCATAGTTCATTATTCTTGTTTCGCCTTTGGCTGTCTTTAGTAAAAGATTAGCAGGGAGAATAGGGACAGATGAACCACCGGGTATGCACGCCTTAAGCTTTTTACCATTAGGAATTCCGCCGCAATATTCATCACTGTAAATAAATTCTTCCACTGAAATCGTCATATCAATTTCGTAAACACCTTGCTTATTAATATTTCCACAGGCTGAGATCAGTTTAGTACCAGTTGATCTTCCCACACCGATTTTGGAATACGCTTCTCCACCGTTATTTATGATAGGAACAATAGCGGCTATTGTTTCAACATTATTCACAACGGTTGGGCACCCCCAAACACCCTTTACCGCAGGGAATGGCGGTTTTATTCTGGGCAAGCCTCGTTTACCTTCAAGGCTTTCTAATAATGCTGTTTCTTCTCCGCATATATAGGCACCAGCCCCACGATGCAGGTATAATTCGCAATCAAAACCACTCCCTAAAATATTTTTTCCGAGAAAACCATTTTGCTTTGCTTCATTAACTGCTACCTGCAGAATATCTGTAACCCAATCATATTCACCTCTTATGTATATATAAGAAACGTTGCTACCTAAAGCAAACGACGAAACGATCATTCCTTCAATAAGTAAATGCGGAATAAATTCCATCAGGTACCTGTCTTTGAAAGTTCCCGGTTCACTTTCATCTGCGTTGCAAACAAGATATCTTGCAACCCCGTCGGGCTTTGCAAGAAAGCTCCATTTCATTCCGGTGGGGAAACCAGCACCACCACGTCCCCTCAACCCGCTTTTTTTCACTTCTTCCACAATATCATTTGGCTGCATTTGTAATGCCTTCTCAACACTTTTATAACCGCCTTCACGGCGATAAACATCAAAAGTATGTATGCCTTCAATATGTGCTTTTTCTAAAAGTAATTTCTGATTCATCTACTATCTTATAAATTTTATCATGATTTCTTTTCACAATTGAACATCCAATGTATTCCAAATTTATCAGTAAGCATTCCAAATCTTGCACCCCAAAACTGATCCTGTAAAGGCATAGTAATTTTTCCTCCTTCAGCCATTTTCGGAAATACTTTTTCAAGCTGCACTAAACTATCGCAATCAATAGACAAACTAATCATACTTCCAGGCTCCGCTTCTTTTTCGCCCATCATATCCGAAAACATGATCAATGTATCACCAAATTGAAGCCTTGCGTGCATGATCTTATCTTTCAATTCATCTGCCGTTTCCATCGGAGATTCACCATATCTGCCTAATTGCAAAATCTCTCCTTCAAACACTTCTTTATAAAAATTGATTGCCTCTTCGCAATTTCCATTAAACCCTAAGTATGGGATTAGTTTCATAATTGGTTCTTTAATTATTTGCAGCAGCAGTTGCTGTGCACTCTTCTATTAATTTATCAACTTTTTCTTTGGTAAGATGTTCTCGGTACGTTTTGCCTAATTGCATCATAGGCGCATAACCGCAGGCCCCAAGGCACTCCACCACTTTCAAAGTAAATAATCCATCAGCAGTAGTTTCTCCTATTCCTATTTTTAATTTGTCCTTTATATACTGAATAATATTATCGCTTCCATTTAACATACATGGCCCGGTCTGGCAAACTTCAAAAACATATTTACCCACGGGCTTCATATTGTACATCGAGTAAAACGTCGCTACTTCATAAACTTCAATTGGCTGAATATTCAAAAGGGTGGCCACATAATCCATGGTGCTCACGTCAAGCCATCCTCCAAATTCCTGCTGGGCCATATGAAGTATTGGCAAGATGGCGCTCTTTTGCTTGCCTTCAGGATAATGAGAAATTAACTCATTTACCTTATTTAGTTTTTCTTTTGAAAATTCTGTATTCATAAATATTATGCCTCACTTCCCGTATGGAAGCTCAATTTTTTTATGCATCTAATTCGCCTGCTATCAAATTTAAACTACTCATAGTTATAATTGCATCACTCAGCATTCCTCCTTTTGTAAGTTCCGAATAAGCCTGGTAGTAGATAAAACATGGTCTCCTGAAATGTAAACGATAAGGAGTTCTTCCGCCATCGCTTATAAGGTAGAATCCAAGTTCACCATTGGCGCCTTCTACAGGCGAATATATTTCGCCGGGAGGAAGATCAATCTCTCCCATCACAATTTTAAAATGATAGATAAGCGCTTCCATTTTTGTATAAACATCTTTTTTATCCGGCAAATAATAATCAGGAACATCGGCATGATAAACTTCTCCATCTGCGCCCTTAAATTCCTGAACCTTTTTATAGGCTTCTTTAATAAGATGAAGGCTTTGCCACATTTCCTGGTCTCTTACTAAAAACCTATCATAACAATCACCCGTAGATCCTACAGGAATAGTGAAATCAAAATCTTCATAGCTGCTATAAGTATTATGAACACGCACATCATAATCAACTCCGGCTGCACGTAAATTAGGACCAGTAAAGCCATAATTTAAAGCACGCTCGGCAGAGATAGGCCCAACACCAATTGTACGTTCCATAAAAATGCGGTTACGCATAAAAAGATTGTCAAACTCTTCTAAAACTATTGGCCATTCCTTTATAAATTTCTCAAGTTTTTCAAAGGCGGTGTTCGTGAAGTTTCTCTCGAAGCCACCTATTCTTCCAATATTGGTGGTAAGCCTTGACCCACATATTTCTTCATAAATTTCGTAGATGAGCTCTCTATATTGCATCACATATAGAAAGCCGGTGTATGCGCCAGAGTCCACGCCTACAATTGAATTGCAAATAAGATGATCAGAAATGCGGGCAAGTTCCATAATGATGATCCGCAAATAATCCACACGTTTAGGAGTTTTTACTCCCAATAATCTTTCACATGCAATGTGCCAGCCCATGTTGTTTATGGGAGAAGAACAATAATTCATGCGATCTGTGAGAGGCGTAATCTGATATAATGGGCGATGCTCTGCTATTTTTTCAAAGGCGCGATGTATATATCCTACAGTTTGGGTTGCTCCCACAATTCTTTCCCCATCCAGTTCGATTATATTTTGAAATACACCATGGGTTGCAGGGTGTGTCGGACCGAGATTGAGCGTAGTCGTTTGCTTTTCAAGACTTCCTTCCGGTAATTTTACGTGTTCACTCATTCAATTTGCTTGTTGTAGTTTTCTGGATTAACTTCTTCCAAACATTTCATCGTCTTTATCTATTCTCGTCTGATCTTCTAATGGGAATTCTTTTCTCATAGGAAAATATTCCATGTCATCAACATTCAAAATCCGTTTAAGATTTGGATGTCCGACAAAGTTTACCCCATAGAAATCATAAGTTTCTCTTTCCATCCAATTGGCCGCTGAATATAGTGCGGAGGCGCTGAAAACATCCGGTATATTAATATCAGTATATATTTTGAAACGTATGCGTATGTTGTCAATCAAATTATGAAGATGATAAACAACAGCCAATTCTTCTCCTTTTTTTTCTGGGTAATGAACGGCACATATATCGGTTAAGAATCGAAATTGTAATTCAGGATCATCGTAAAGAAACTGGAGCACTTTCAGGTTTAAATCTTTATTCGAAGAAAAAGTAAGCATGCCGTAAGGCTCTTCCCAGCCGGTGAGATCCTCACCAAATTTCTCTGAAAGTTTTTGTTTAATTATTTCGTTGGATAAGGCCATAAATACTTGATTCTTGATACCCGATACTTTATACTATTATTGTATTCCATAACTCTCCATTAATTCCCTGTAGCGGTCGGAGTTCCTTCTTCTTAAACTCTCTTTTCCTACAAGATCCTGCACTTTCATAAACCCATCTAAAACAGCTTCAGGTCTAGGCGGGCATCCAGGCACATACACATCTACAGGAATAATTTGGTCTATACCTTGCAAAACGGAATAGGTATCGAATATTCCGCCACTGCTGGCGCAGGCACCCATAGCCAAAACCCAGCGGGGTTCAGCCATTTGAAGGTATACTTGCTTTACAATAGGCGCCATTTTTTTGGCAATGGTTCCCATTACCATTAACAGGTCGCATTGGCGAGGCGAAAAACTTACTCGTTCTGAACCAAATCTTGCCAGGTCATAATGTGAACCCATCAATGCCATAAATTCAATTCCGCAACAACTTGTTGCAAAAGGCAAAGGCCATATTGAATTTTTCCTGGCAAGGCCAACAACGTCACTCAATTTAGAAGCAAAAAAACCCTCCCCTGTAAAACCCTCAGGTCCTTCCACCATTCCAATTGGTGTCTCAATTGGCTTTTCAGTTATGTTATATTGTACCGGACGGGGCATATTATTATTTATGATTTTTGCAATTAACTAATCCTCAAAAACGGGACTCGTACTGACAATTATAATATTTTAATTTCTATATATAAACAATCAACTTACGGTAAAGTTGTATTTAATTAGCACATCGGCTAATTATCATCCCGATAACTATCGAGATACATTTTATTCTTCCCAATTCAAAGCTCCTTTCTTAATAATGTACAAGAACCCTGCAAGGAAAAACCCTATGAACAGTAATACGGCAATAAATCCATGCCAGCCTAGTTCACGGAAATTTACTGCATAAGGATAAAAGAAAATTACCTCCACATCAAATAACACAAAAAGTATGGCAACAAGAAAATATTTAATAGCCATTGGCTGGCGGGCATTCCCCTGGGATTCTATCCCGCTCTCAAAATTCTGAAGCTTGTCTGCGGTTTTTCGTTTAGGCCCAAGCAGGTGGGTTCCGACGATCATTAATGCGAGAAGTCCAATCGCGAATAGAAGCTGAATTCCTATGGGCAGATAGTTAACTGTGTTGTTTACATCGGAGGTCGCTTGTAATAAAAATAGTTCCATTAAAAATGAAAATTATTATTTGCAAAAATACTACAGCATCAGCAATAATCAATATGAAGCGACAAGGTTTTGAAATGATTTGGCATTGGTATGAATTGCCTTTACAAATTCAACAGTTATTAGAAAATAAAAACCCGGTGTTTAAACCGGGCTTTCAAAATTTCTGATATTATTTCTTTTTTATTTTTGTCTTTCCGTCTTTCGTTTTTTCCTTAGTGCTATCCGTCTTCATCTTTTCTTTTGTAACATTACCTTCATCATCAGTCTTTATCTTTTGCTTTATACCGGCTAAAGCCTCTCCTGTTTTAATGGCAGTAGCATCAGTCGGATCGATCTCGAGAATTTTACCGTTGAATTGAATAGCAGCATCTTTATCTTTTTGAATATTGTAGCTATTAGCAACCATATACCTAAAAGCCGGTATCAATTTATCTTTAACTGTTGCCTTATCGGCTGTTGTATCACCAATTTCAATTACTTTTTGATAATCTGCCTTTGCTAATCCTTGCTCTCCTGATGTATCAATCCCCTCTTTTGCTCTTGCCCCCATGTACCATCCAAAGATATCTTCAGGGTATTTAGTTTGATACAAGCTCCATATTGAATCTGCCTTTTGGTATTTATTCCCAAGGTAGTCCATATAACCTGCGTAGTATAAATCAACTTTACCATAATCCGGTTTCAGGGTCAAAACTTTTGTGTACCAATCACCTGCCTGACCATATTTTTTTGCTGCAGAAAGACTTGCCGCAGTTGACTTCACATAATCTAATTTATTGGCAGGAACGGTATCGAGAGCTATTGCTTTATCAATATATTCGGATGCAAGCGCATCATTTTTAGCTATCTCTGCAGAATCATTGCCTCCAAGTTTAAGAAGCACCCGTCCATACGTTGCATAATCGTTAGGGCCAATTTTATCCGGGTTTACTTTAGTGAAAAATTCTTCAAAATATTTTTTTGCATTTAACGAATCGCCTAATTTATCGTAAGAATATGCTTTCAAACCATACAAGTTAGGGAAGGCTTTTTCACCAGCGGTCGTAATACATTGATTTGACTTATCAATCGCTTCCTGAAATTTCTGGGAAACATAAAGAAGGGAAGCTTCTGCATAACAATTTTTGGAATCATTGTCTGCTACGGCAACATATTTAGTTAAGTATTCTCTTGATTTATTTACATCGCGCTGGTAATAATAATTATACAGCCAATAGTAAACAGGAGCAAAATTAGGATCCGCAGCAATTGCATCATTATAGTATTTCATATATATGGCTTCCTGGCCATAACCCTGGGTTTCATAAATTCTGCCAATCATAAAAGGAGCCTTGGCATTCTTCGGATCCAGCGATGCGGCAGTCTGATAAGCTACAGTAGCATTAGCTCCATCGATTAATTTTCTGTATGCATCGCCAAGAGCTATTTGAATTGCAGCATTTTTTTTGTCCTTATCTGCAGCTTCATTTAGCTTATCAATAGCATAATGAGTATCGCCATTTCTCGCATCAATATTTGCACGTGCTATTGGAAGAAGTATGTCCGGAAGATCTTTCTTTTTAGTTAAACTAAGAGCCGTTTCAAATTTATTTCGTGCTTCGTCCTTTCTGCCTTCCATCAAATCTATTTCTCCCATTCCTGCAAGCATTAAGGTAGCATTTGGATTAGCCTGAAGCGTCTTTTGATACAATTGCTTTGCCGCAACAGAATCCGGATTGTCCTGGTTTTGAAGATAAGTTTGACCTAGCCAGTATGCCGCCTCAATATCGTTAGGGTTCGCAGCAAGAAGTTTCTGAAACACACCCTGGGCACTGGTATATCGTTCATAGTTTAAAAATTTTTTCCCCTCATCAATACTCTGGGCAAATAATACATTTCCCAAAATAACCAGAGATGCTAAAAGACTAATTTTTTTCATTTTTTCGAATTTTCTTGATTTAAAGAATTAATTTGTTATTGTGAATTTAATGTTGCCTCTCTTACGTTGAAGTTCATTTTTGTAGGGGCTAAATATGCACGCTTGAATATTAGTTGCCCCTTTTCGTATTCCAAAAAATTTGCAAAACCAGATCCCAAACCGTTATAGTTTTCTTTTAAGATGTAATACAAACCACGTACCAAGGGATAACGATGCCTCAGGATATTTACCTGGTAAGGTTTTACATAACTTTTTTCCGGACATGTACATAGAAGGGAAGCTATTCTTACACTTTTCAAAAAGCTTACCTGCGCCGTATCCTCTTTATTACCTATCCAGCTTACACCTACAAAACCTATCGCATCCTTATTTTTCGATATGTAGTTGATTACCGCCTGGCTATTTTTTTCGGCAAATACTTTTTTAGGATCAAAAGATTTTCCTTTTAAGATAGAGTCAATTGCAAACCGTACAGTGCTGGTTGCGCTTAGCCCATCAAAAACGCCAATTTCTTTATCACCTGTTGTCCCCTCTAATATACCACGTAAATCACTTAATGAAAAAAGTGAATCAGCAGCATCGTTGTTTACCAAAACGGCAACAGCATCGTTCGCAACTTTTGACCATGTGGCCGAATAAGATAAACTATCCTTGTAAAATTTTTCTTCTTCCGGTGTTAAGCCCCTGGTCACAATAATCATTCTTGTACTGTCTTTTATCAAATCCCTAAAACACTCAGCCTCCGGCTTATAATCGGCAATTATTTTGGCCTTTGGATATAGCGCTTCGAACACCTGGATTTGCGAATCAATTACCGGTTTGAACGATTCATCTACACTTATATGTATGGTTCCTGTTTCATTAGTATCAAGATCGGTCCTTGTATTTTCATCGTGGCAACCTGGCAATATAATGATCACGACAGTGAATAGTATTAAGCCAAACACCTCCATCCATTTTTTATGTTTCTCGCTCATCTTTCTTTAAAATAATCTTTTTTCATTCCCCTGTAAATTCTCCATGAACCATAAATTACCACTAATACAGCAAATATTTTAGCGGGTGTGCCTTCAGTAAAATTCGTATACAAGTGAAATTCTTTTGCAAAAAATATTACAACCCCTACGCCGATGTACATAAAACCCATTCCAAAATCGAGTATGCTTTTCATTTGCAGGTATCGCTTTGTTTTTGGATCGGGCGTGTTCTCAAATTCTTCAAGACTCATATCATTTTTTTTGTTCGGGTGCTGGCAAGATAAAATTAAAATACAGAATTTGTTTCTTAAAATACGATTTCATGAAAATTTATCTTGTCAATCCCTAAAATTATACACTTACATCACAAATAAAAACACCGGCAAATTAATACTCTATACAATTTTGTGGGCAGTTAATATTTCTAACCTTTCCAGTTCTATTAATTTCTTCATCAAAAATCTAACCACATGACTAATTCTCCTCACCACGCCTGCGTTTTCAGCAATCTTTCTTAAAAAGCAGACGGCATAAAAAGTTTTTCTGTTGCAACCAACTTGTTAATATTTAGTTTAGATCGTTTAAAAAGGTCGCTCGTAACTACAATAGTTTCATGTAATAAGATGCAACGGATGTCTGCTTTCCATAATGCTTTTAGATCATAAACATCATCGTTCTATTCAATGATTCTCCTGTTTTGTTTTCCAAAGTGCTTAAGACGCCTCAATATAAATGGTTCCCCAAAATGTAGAATCTAAAATCATATTTTTGCGCATAAAAATTTTATCAGTAGCAGAGGCCAAATAATGAAACCATCAATACCACAAGGAACCAGGGATTTTGATGCCGCAACGATCAGAAAGAGAAGGTATATCCTTGATACTATCAAAGATACCTTTGAGTTATATGGGTTCGAGCCACTTGAAACTCCATCTTTTGAAAACCTTGATACCCTTACGGGCAAATATGGTGATGAAGGCGACAAACTCGTTTTTAAGATTTTGAACAATGGGCTTGATAATCCTGCAAAAAAGGAGGAAATACAAAAAAGCTTTGTAGAAATACTTGAGGGGAAAAATAAAAAAAACATTACTGAGAGGGCACTTCGCTACGATCTCACTATCCCCTTTGCAAGGTATGTCGCCATGAATTCAGGCAAACTTACTATGCCGTTTAAACGCTACCAAATGCAGCCTGTATGGCGTGCCGACAGGCCACAAAAAGGAAGATACCGCGAATTTTATCAATGCGATGCAGACGTTGCAGGAAGTAATTCATTGATAAGTGACGTTGAATTTGCAGAAATATATATTGATGTTTTCAGAAAATTAAAAGTAGATGTCGACATCAAGATAAACAGTCGGAAAATACTTTCGGCCCTTGCAGAAATTTGTGGAAGTGAGAACATAATTGCGATAACTGTTGCCATTGATAAACTTGATAAAATCGGCAGTGAAAAAGTTATTGAAGAGCTTAAGAATAATGGGTTAAATCTTGATCAAATTTCGACAATTGACAGTTATTTAAAAATTTCCGGAACAAATGAAGAAAAGCTTACCTCAATAAAAGATCTATTGGGAAGTTCGGAACAGGGAAAAAAAGGCATTGAAGAACTGGAATTTATTCTTAACTATATTACCGAACCGGATGGAAAACCAAACGAATCAATTATCGTTGATTTTACCTTAGCAAGAGGGCTTAATTATTATACCGGGGTAATTTACGAGGTAAAAGCTAAAAAGGCAGAGATGGGCAGCATAGGCGGTGGAGGCAGGTATGACGATCTTACCGGCTTATTCGGGCTGGAAGGAATTCCGGGCATAGGCATTAGTTTTGGTGTAGACAGGATATACGACGTAATGGACGAGTTGAAATTATTTCCTGTTGATATAAATAAAGCGACTACAGCCCTCTTCCTGAACCTCGGTGAAAAAGAAGCCCAATTTGCTTTTCATCAAATGCAAAACCTACGCAGCAAAGGAATAAGCTGCGAAATTTTCTATGAGAATACGAAATTTGATAAGCAGTTTAAGTATGCTGCTAAAAAAAATATCCAATTTGCAATAATTATCGGATCCAAAGAAATAGAAGAAGAAACTTGTATGGTGAAAGATTTGACAACCGCAAACCAAGAAAAAATACCCCTGGCAAAACTTACCTCCTATTTTAATTAAATAATGGTTACTTTTTAAAAAAATTGCAATTAATATTAAAATAAAACTATTTCTTGTAGCTATAAAATTTACTGGCAATTAACATCAAAACAACTCAAAAATCAATCACATTTATGAAATCTTTTTTAAGGCTTTGCCTAACCATAATAATAGGAGGGATTTTATTTTCATCGTGCAGCAAAAGCAACGAAGAAGGTAAAATGATACCAAAAAATGCAGCGTTTGTCGCCTATTTAAACACGAAATCGTTGAATGAAAAGTTGACCTGGGATGATATCAAACAGACAAGCTGGTACAAACAGTTGTATGCAGATACAACTACTAAAGATTGGATGAAAAAATTACTCGACAACCCGGAAAGCAGTGGCATAGATACTAAAGGCGGCATTATATTTTTTGTAAAAAAAGGTGCCGGGAACGACTATGATATTGCCTTTGAGGGAACACTGAAAAATGAAAAGGATTTTGAGCAATTCAATAAAAATCTTGATCCGGTCGCCACTTCCAAAAAAGACGGAGACATAACCATGATTACTATAAAAGAAAATAGTGTAGTTGGGTGGGACGATAAACATTTTGCTTATGTTACTAACAGCGGTTCCTACATGCCAAAATATACCGCAGACGGGGATTCAGCCGACAATCAATCGAACATGTCACGGCCTGTTGATAATAATGTGGCCCTGTCAGCACTTTGTAAAAATCTTTTTTCATTAAAGTCTGATAGCAGCCTTGCAAAAAATGATAAATTTTCAAAACTCCTTTCCGAAAAAGGCGATATTCACGCCTGGGTCAATACAGAAGAAATTATAAAAAACAATGCGGCAATGGGTATGCTTGGCATGCTTAAGCTGGATGTATTTTTTAAAGATAACATAAGTACGTACACAGTAGATTTTGACAATGGAAAAATTAAAGTAAGCCAAAGAGGTTACGCAGGAAAAGAGTTCACCGATTTTTTAAAAAAATATAAAGGAGGGAATGTTAATACAGGCATGATAGGCAACATTCCTTCCCAGGATGTTGTGGGTCTTTTGGCGATGAATTATAAACCTGAAGGATTAAAAGAATTAATTAAGCTTACCGGCATGGATGGTTTCATAAATATGTATGCCGGGCAAATGGGTTTTAATATGGATGATTTTGTAAAAGCAAATAACGGCGATCTTTTGGTTGCATTTACTGATTTAAAAATAAAATCGGATTCTTCTAAAAGTATAGAAGGTGCGCCGGGCTATACAAGGCCGGATGTCAATTATCTATTCTCTGTTGGCATTGGAGATAAACAAAGTTTTCAAAAGCTTATTGATGCGGGCAAGAAAATAGGTAACGAAATGGGAGGCAGCGGAGATATGGTGTCTTTTAATCTCAATGATAAAACCTTTGCGATAGGAAGCACACAGCAGGTAGTAACCCAATATCTTGCAGGAGGTAAGAATAAATATGACTTTACCGATAAACTAAGCGGTCACAGCATTGGACTTTTTGTTGATATTCAAAAAATACTTTCTGTTCTAAATAACGATATGCTTATTAAAGATGCTGATGCAAAAACTATTATGGCCGAAAGTATGAAAACATGGAACAATGTGTATTACACAGGCGGCGATATGGATGGCGATGCAATTACGGGAAATTCGGAAATTAATTTTGTAGATCAATCTACTAATAGTTTGAAACAACTTAATCATTACTTTGATGAAGTGGCGAAAGTTATGCTTGCAAAAAAAGAGCGTGAAAAATCCAGCTTCAATGTTCCTGATTCAGTAATAATGCCGCCACCTATAGACACCGTTGGTCATTAAGCATAAGCAGGGAAAATAAAAAGAGGAAAATATGCAATTACACCTGCAGGATGTTGTGCCGGATTTTATTGAAAAGGAAAAAATCGCCGGATCGCAGGTATGGGGACAAGATTTTTTAGTAAACAGAAATGAGCACATACATATAGTTGCACCTTCTGGCAGTGGCAAAACTTCTTTAATACATTTTATATATGGCTTAAGAAAAGATTTCTCCGGAATTATATCTTATGGGGATACCCAAATTAAAAAGCTTTCTACGGAAGGCTTTTCTTCATTCAGGCAAAATAAAATCAGTATCATATTCCAGGACCTTAGATTATTTCCAGGAATGACTGTAAGGGAAAATCTTGAAATAAAACGCCTGTTGGATCCTTATCATCCTGCGGAAATAATCGAAGAAATGACGGAACGGTTAGGCATTAGATCAAAACTAGACAAGCCTGCCAAAACCTGCAGCTATGGTGAACAGCAGCGAATTGCCATTATTCGATCCCTCATGCAGCCTTTCGATTTTTTACTGCTCGATGAACCCTACAGCCATCTTGATGATGCAAACCGCCTCAAGGCAACCAAACTGATATATGAGGAATGCGAAAAAAGAAATGCTGCAATGATTTTTGCGGATTTGAAAAGGCTTGATTTTCTAAAAGGAGAAAAGGTGGTGATGTTATAAACAAATGACTCAATGACTCAATTGCTAAATCGCTCAATAGTTAAATAACATCGCACATAAAAAATGCCCGTTTCATATAAAAATATACAGCCATTACTCATTACAGGGAAAAACACTTTCTCCAAATGGCTGGGCTATATCGGGCTAGGCATCGGAGTGTTGATATTACTGGTTTCAATTCAAATGTTTATAAACATTCAGCAGTTACTTAAAGAAAATAATCCAAGAAAAAATGGTTATGATTTCCTATCAATTTCCAAAACCATAACTAATGATAACATGGGGAAGGATAATACCTTTAATGATTCTGACCTGGCAGGCCTGGAAAAGCGTCCTGAAATTGAGGGTATATCTCCCCTGATCGCAAATCAGTTCAGGGTAAAAGCAACAGCCGGTGACATCATTCCCTTCAGCACAGATCTTTTTCTTGAAAGCCTTGACAACGATTTTATTGATACGGTGCCTCCATCCTTTACGTGGCAACCGGGTCAGCTTACAGTACCCATAATTTTCTCTTCGGATTTTTTAGAAATGTATAATGTATTTGCTCCGGCCCAGGGCCTACCCCAACTTTCTGACAGGACCATTTCTTCTGTGAATATTATTCTTGAATGCTACGGCCCCGATGGTATGCAAAATTTTAAAGGAAATATTGTTGCTTTAAGCGATCGCGTAAATTCGGTGTTGGTTCCAAAGACATTTCTTGAATGGAGCAATCTTCATTTCGGCGGAGTATCTAAGGTTCGCCCTTCAAGAGTTTTCATAAAAACAAAAGATGCAAATAATCCCCAACTCATAACCTACCTGGAGAATCAAAACTTTCATCTTAATAAAGACAAGACCAAATTTGGGAGAGTAAAAGGAATACTTCAAAATATTGTAAGTGCGCTCGCAATATTCGGCATACTTGTAATAGGGCTTGCTCTTATGCTTTTTTCATTTTACCTGCAGTTAATGATCGCAAAAAGTAAAGACAATCTTCAATTGCTTCTCACGCTTGGTTATTCTCCGAAATGGCTTGGGAATAGTGTAGTAAAAACCTGGCTTCCCGTTTATATATCAATTATTTTCATCGCTCTTTTAATTACGGAACTTCTCCATTTCCTCTTTATAAATCTTACAATTATTGGCAGCTCGGATCTTAGCTGGTCGCTGCATTGGGTAGTTTACGTTACGGCTGCTGGCTTACTGGCTTTAACTTTGTATATAAATTCCAGGTTGGTAAAAAAAGAATTAAGTGAAATAGTTTAGGATCAAAAAGTACAAGACACCTTGATTATAATTTTGATCGCTTTAATATCGCCAAAAACCAGCTTATGACTTAATAAGAGTCCGCACAATTTCTAATTGTATTCTCCGTATGCAGAAAACTTTTCAAATTATATTTTCATAAATAATAGAAGCCCCCTGCCCCACTCCTACGCACATAGTCGCAAGCCCATATTTTACACCACGTCTTTTCATTTCGTATAGAAGAGTAGTAGAAATGCGGGCTCCGCTGCATCCCAACGGATGGCCGATTGCAATGGATCCTCCGTTTACATTTACCTTTTCAAGATCGAGCCCCAGCTCGTGGATACAGGCAATAGATTGAGAAGCAAAAGCCTCATTCAATTCAATCAAGCCAAGATCACTTACAGAGAGTCCCGCCCTCTCCAGCGCCTTTCTTGAAGCGGGAACCGGACCTACGCCCATTATCGCGGGATCTACTCCAGCCACAGCCATACTAATGACTTTTGCCATCGGCTTAATACCATATTTTTTTACAGAAGCTTCATTACCCAAAAACAAAATAGCAGCACCGTCATTTATGCCCGATGAATTTCCGGCAGTTACGGTTCCTTCTTTTACAAAAGCGGGTTTTAACTGGGACAATTTCTCCAACGAAGATTTTCTTGGATGTTCATCAGTGTCGAATATAATTCTATCCGTTTTGTTGGGAGTGATTTCGACAGGAACGATCTCATCCTTCCATTTGCCCGCAGCAAGCGCAGCAAAATATTTTTGCTGGCTATCAAAGGCAAATTCATCCTGCGCATGTCTTGATATTTTCCATTGCTTTGCTACATTCTCGGCGGTTTCACCCATGGAATATGGAAAGTATTTTTCATTTAATCTTTTATTTGGGAAACGCCACCCGATTGTAGTATCATAAATTTCCGCCTTGCGGGTAAAGGGCCCCTCTGCTTTGCTCATAACAAATGGTGCACGGGTCATGCTTTCCACTCCTCCGGCAAGATAAAGATTTCCATCTCCACACATTATCGCCCGGGACGCATCCATTATGGCCTGCAAACCACTTGCACACAACCTGTTTACGGTATTGCCGGGTATAGAAACCGGTAAGCCCGCCAGCAATGTAGCCATTCGGGCCACATTGCGATTATCCTCACCCGCCTGGTTTGCATCGCCGGCAATTACATCTTCAATATCATTCACGTCGATTTTACCATTCTTTTTTACCATTGCTTCAATCACACAAGCCAGCAGATCATCGGGGCGTACTGTACTTAATGATCCGCTATACCTGCCAACCGGCGTTCTTAATGCATCAATCACATATACTGTTTCCATTGAAGTTTTCTTTTAAACTTTTGCAAGATAATTGTTTCGTGTTATTGCAAAAATCTTCAAGTGAGAGAAAGAAGATTGTAAATCTTTTATGGAAAAGAATTTTGTTGAATTTTAATTGGGTCAATATTTTTTAAGATAAAAATATTTGCAATTGAAAACAGGCTGAACAGAATTTCGTAAAGCATCCTGCAATGGATGTAGTTGCGAAAGTTTTTTATTTACTTTTGGAAATATTCGAGATGGCAGTAATTTTATGACAAAATTTGAGACCTTATTAAACATCCTTGACACAATCATCAAAGAGGCTCCCTCTTCGATGAATAAGAAGTATCCCAAAAATCCAAAGAACATTGAAGAATTAAATCAGGCACGTTCCCGAGCATTTATCCATTTATATTTGAAAGTAAGTTTTGGACTTCTTGACTTTGTTGAAAGAGAACATTTTATTACCGATGGAAGTTATGATGGCGGAATTGACGGTTATTACATAAATAAAGAGAATAAAACTGTCTATTTTATCCAGTCAAAGTTTAGAACAAACGGCAATAATTTTGAAAACAAAGAAATAGCCTTAGAGGAGATTTTAGTAATGGATGTGAATAGAGTTCTTGATGGGGAGGAACTAGATGAAAACGGTAATGAATATAGCGGCAAGATTAAGCAACTTCAAAGAGAGATTTCAACTACAGAAAGTATTGCCCGTTATTCCAACCAGGTAGTAGTATTGGCAAATCTCTCTAACATCAAACAAAGTGACTTGAGGAAGTTGACCGGTGGTTTTGCGAGTGAGGTTTTTGATTTCGAACAGTGTTATGACAAACTCGTTTTTCCGGTTATAACAGGCACTTTTTTTAATGCTACTGATTTAAATATTAATATCGATTTGAGCAACAAAAATGCTGGTAGTAAAATCAGCTACACAGTGCAAACCAAAAAAGGCGAATGTGAAATAACAGTTTTATTTGTTCCTACAATTGAATTAGGAAGAATAATGTATAAATATAAAAACTCAATTCTTAAATATAATCCAAGAAGTTACTTAGGGCATGAAGGAAAAAACGTAAACAGTGCTATCCGAGAAACAATCATTGAGAAAGACACTAACGAATTTGCTCTATTTAATAATGGAATTACAATGTTGTCTGATGAGACTTATATTAATGAAAAAATAGGTCAAAAAAACAAAGCACAGTTAATTGTAAAAAATCCACAAATTATTAATGGTGGTCAGACTTCTTATACATTGAGCAGAATTTATGAAGAGAATATTCAAAAGGATGTTGAAAAAGTGTTTCGTAATAAAGAAGTTTTATTAAAAATAATTACACTCCTTGAAAATAATAAGCATGAAAGTAAAATAGAATTAATAAATGATATTTCCGAAGCTACGAACAAGCAGACACCAGTAATTCACGCTGATAAAATGTCAAATGAAAAGTTGCAAGTTGAAATTCAAAAATGCTTATTTGATAGGTACGGGCTGCTTTATGAAAGAAAGAGGGGTGAATTTGCAGACGGCGTCTTTAATGGATATATTCCACAAGAGTCAGTCATGGAAAGGAATCTGTTCTTTAGAATGTTTTATTGTTCAAATGGAAAAATCACAAAGGCAAGAGAGAAGAAACTATTTCTCAAACAAGGTATATCTTTCCAATCTTTGACGGAAGGGGACAAACTAGACAATTCATTTTTTGGTTATCTCTGTTTTCAGAAACTAGATGAAATGAAACAACCTACGCAAAGAGTCGACCTATCGACCTATGCAAAAGTTTTTGTAATGACTGTATTGTTTAAACCTGAAAAACTTATCGAATATAACGTTACTGCTGACAAGTCATATAAAATTGTAAACCAACATTGGAAAGGCTTTTTGGAACATTACAAAGACAATATTGCTGAAACAAAAACACGAGTTAACAAAAAAACTCAAGAAGTAACAACATATCAAAGTTATAATTACTCCAAATGGTTCGACAGTCCAAGATTTCGTCAAGATATTGTTGATTACTTTTCGGTCAAACTACAGCCAACAAAAATATTGCAAGCTTAATTTCAATAATCTAACGCCATACTCTGTTTGGATTGCGTTGTAAATGATTTTATTATCTGAGCACTTATTAACTACATTGTTTCAAGGTATGTTGCAGTGCCATAAATATTTAAAATTCATTTCATTTTGAAAACTAAAAACAAAAATGAAATTTTATTACATATCCATTAGGGTAAGAGAATGAATTCTTAGCCCCCATTGGTCTTCTCCTAATTAGCCCGAAGCCAACCGTCGCCTTTGTTGCGTGTTTGTGCGGCTGGTTTTGTAGCCCGGCAATCACCAACAACTCAGCCCAAAGGTGGCATCTGACTACAAGTTAAAGATTATGGCCTTTTACTAACTTACCAACCAAAAGAACATCGCAACACACCATACAATATTTTACATCGGCGCTTTCTTTTTGTTGCTTTGGATATTCTTAAATTTAAAGAGGAAGATTAACAATGGCTGAGAAATATCAAAACATATCAGCACCCATTACATTATTGAACTATACTTCGTATTTTTCGTCTTATTCACAAACCCAATAACGGAACTAAACAGAAAATAAATAAGTTTTCAATCTTAAAGAGGAAAATTTCTTGACAAACATTAAAATAAATATCGAACGAATAAATCACCTTCTCAAACTCTACAAATTGGAGAAGAAGGAGTTCCTATTGCTTGTGAGCAAGGGTTTAAAAAAGAAGTTTACTGCAGAGGAAGTTTTTAAAAGTGAAATCAAACCCAGTTTGCTGAAAAAAATTGATACTGTTTTCGGCAAAGGATTGAATTACTACATAGATCCGAAGCAACTAAGGGAAGCAAAAGAAGAAAGTATATTTTTCAGAAAAGATAAATTTAATGCTGATCTTAATTTGAGTGCGAAGAAAATTGTTAATCATTTTGAAGAAGAAAAAATTTCTCTTTCTGCTCTTTCCAAACTTTCGGATTTGAAGCATGAAAGATTGCTTCCTGTTTTCACTATAAAAGATAAACCGAAAGAAGTTGCAATAGAAATCAGGGAAAAACTTTACCCTGAATTCAACAACAGGAAAAGAGAATTCCTGAAATCACTCATTGCAAAATTTGCCGAACACAACATTCTTGTTTTTGAATTTGTGGAAAACTGGAACAAGAAGGAGAAAGTTAATATCAATGGTTTTTATCTGAAACCTGACACGATTGTTCTCAAACGAAATCAAAAATCTTTCAGTCGTGAAATTTTTACGCTTATTCACGAATTGGGACACTATCTGCTAAACGAGGAAGAAATTGATGAACGCATTAATGAAGATACAGCAGACTACAAATCGTTGAGTAAAGTAGAAAGATGGTGTAATGATTTTGCGTATTACTTTCTGGTTGGGGAATTAGACAAAACTTTAACGGCACTTGCAACTGCAACTAGCAACAATGATTATCACCACGACATATTAGATGCCATTGCATCGCAAACTAACCTGAGTGTGTTTGCCCTTTATACAAGGTTGCTCATTAATGAAAAAATCTCTCTGAGCAATTACAGAAAAGTTTGCAAAGAACTTTCAGACAGCATTAAAGCCAGGGAAGCGGAAGAACAACGCAAATATGAATTAGAAAGAATGAAAGCATTGGAGGAAGGAAGAAAACCAGGTGGAGCAGCGGCTAAACCGCTTCTTTCACCTTTGTATATAAGCACAATCCAATCGGCATTTTATGAGGGAGTAATTAACGAAGCGGATTTTTGCAGGAGATTAAATATTAAACCCGAAAGGATTGACTATTATCTTAAATGAGAGCAGTAATAGACACAACATCACTTGTTTCTTTTGTTCGCTATTATCTGCCATTTGATAAAGCCGACAAACTGAAAAAACTCCTTGAAAAGAAATTCAATTCAGGAGAAATGATTGTGTTGGATAAGGTTTATGAAGAATCAAAATTTGTTGCGAAAGGAATTGTAAGTAAAGAGTTAACTTTTCTTGCAAAGTCACCGAAGATTATCAAGACAGAAATACTGCTTCCCGAACAAAAATTTTTCAAGCGCCTTGAAAACGAACTCTGTTACGGAGCTCAACGAAACAAACTAACCGCAACAGAATTTGAAATTGAACAAAAGAAATTTTTAGAAACAGCCGATGCGAAATTGATTCTATTTTGTGAGAAAGATAAAAACTCTTTAGAGTTAGATAAACCAATATTAATAACAGAAGAAACGAAAAGTGAGAACGACAATAAGCTCTTTAAGAAGCTACCGGAGATCTGCACTATTCTTAGTATTGATCATTGCAATCTTCCAACTTTATTGAAAGATCACTTCCAAATAAACTTGAGTGAATACTTAAAATAATATCAGAGTCCGACGCACCAAGTCAGGCTTGTAAATTTTAGTTGTTATGCTATCACATAACCTACAAAGCAATTCTCTTACCACTCGCTGCTGATCTTTTAGCAGCATCTGATATTTACATTACGATCACATTGCATTTCAAAGAAGATTGATCATCTGTTCCGGGAATTTTAATTTTCAGGAGGGCTGTTAAATACATAATGGGATCATTGATCGGCACAGGTTATTTTATCTGCCTCATCTGAGGCGCATACTTATTAGATAAAGGCCACCAAACTATCTCATTAACCCTTTAATATTTTGTATTTATTAACCGTTAACCTACACTCCTCAAAACTCAATACATTATTTTTGCAAAATGAACACTCAAAAAAATATCAGGGAACTTTCATTAGAAGAGCTTACCAGTTATTTTCAAACCATAGGAGAAAAAAAATTTCGTGCAAAGCAAGTGTGGGAGTGGCTTTGGCAGAAACATGCCAAAAGCTTTGAGGATATGACCAACCTCAGCAAAGAGTTAAGAGAATCATTATCGGTTAGCTTTTCATTACCTGCAATCAATACCGATGCAACCCAATACAGCAGCGATGGAACTGTCAAAACAAGATTTAGAACTTTTGACGGTCATTTGGTTGAAGGTGTTCTTATTCCTGTGGACAGCAGGCAAACAGCCTGTGTCTCATCACAGGTCGGTTGTAGTTTAAGCTGTAAATTTTGTGCAACAGGTTATATGGATAGAAAACGTAATCTTCATTTTGACGAGATTTATGACGAGGTTGCGCTGCTTAACCAGGTTGCGGAAAAAACGTTTGGCAAAAAATTAAGCAATATCGTTTTTATGGGAATGGGCGAACCTTTGCTTAACTACAAAAACGTGCTGAAAGCAATTGAGCGAATAACAGCAAATGATGGAATGGCTATGAGTCCAAAAAGAATTACTGTTTCCACCGCAGGTGTTGCCAAAATGATAAGGCAGTTGGGCGATGATGGGGTAAGATTTAACCTCGCACTTTCTCTCCATGCGGCAAATGATAAAAAGAGAAATGAAATAATGCCTATCAATGAAACTAATAATATTAAGGCATTAATAGAAGCGCTCAATTATTTCTACGATAAAACAAAAAATGATATCACGTTTGAATACATTTTGTTTAAAGGTGAGAATGATTCGATCCAGGACGCCGATGATTTGATAAAAATTTATAAGCAGGTACCTGTACACCTGGTAAATATTATTGAATATAACCCGATCGATAAAGCCTCTTTTGAAAAGCCCGATAAAGATGCTACGCAGAAGTTTATGGATTACCTCGCTGCCCATCGTGTAAATGTGAGGCTGAGGATAAGCCGCGGAAAAGATATCGACGCTGCCTGCGGTCAGCTCGCCAATAAGAATTTGGAATTGCCAGTTACAAATTAATCTCCCTCTCTTTAACATTTTATTAAACCCGGCAATTAAACCGGGATAATTTGTTTGCGTCTATGATAGGCAAACAAATTAAAAATGATAGATATGAAAAAATACCTTCTTGCATTATCGGCGCTTACAATAGTAACAGTTTCGGTAAATGCACAAACAAAAAGAAATGCCACAAATGATACGACTGTATCTCATTATGGAAAGATGGGACAAAAAAATCATCGCCACCAAAACGGCATGATGATGAAAGAATTGAATTTATCTGATGCACAAAAACAGCAGGCCAAAGCTCTCAGGGAAGACAATAAGGTACAGTATAAGCAATTAGATGAAAATAAAAGCAGTATGAGCCAGCAGGATTACCAATCCAAAAAGGAACAGATCAGAAAAGAGCAGAGATCAAAGTTTGAATCAATTCTTACAGCAGATCAAAAATCAAAAATGGCTGATCAGAGAAAAAATCAAATGGCAAAGAGAAAGGGTATGGACAAAAACAGGATGGACAAAATGAAAACAACGCTCAGCCTTACAGATGACCAGGTTTCAAAACTAAAAACCCAACATGAAACTTTCAAAGCAGAGGCTAAAGCGATAAAAGAAAATACCGCTTTGACGGACGAGCAAAAGAAGGAAAACTTAATGGATTTAAGAAAGCGCAGCAAAGAAGATGAAAAAACAATTTTAACTGCCGGGCAACTACAGAAAAAAGAAGAAATGAGAAGCAAAAGAACACACGATTGGAAGAATAAGAATGCTGAAAAATCATAGAATATATTTCCCTCTGAAAATTACAGGTGGACCAGTTGCTGGTTCACCTGTTCATTTTAATTTACTTTTGCTGTTTATTACTGTTGAAAAAACAGCAAAACACATCACATGAGCCAGCAACCATTCAAGAAGTTTATCAATCCAAAGAATAACGCAGCGGTAAAGGAAAAGCACAAACAGGAAAAAAAAACTGCAAAAAAACAAAAAGCCCAGGCAATTGAACAACGCTTTGAAGAGAAGAGAGCTTTACGTTTTAAAGGTTTTTCAAATAATCCTCCTGCACAAGAATCTTCCTTCAAGCCAAATAAAAGACAAAAATATCCACAAAAAAAAGAGCTTCCTGCAGGGGCCAAACCTGAACTTAAAAAAAATACTGATACTTCCCAAATGCCGCTGAATAAATTTTTGGCGCATTGCGGCGTCACTTCCAGGCGAGATGCGGTATCACTAATCATAGATGGAAAAGTAACTGTAAATAAAACTGTGATTACCCAGCCTGCGTTTAAAGTAAGCGAAAAAGATGAAGTTTATTTTAATGGCAAAAGATTATTTGTCACAAAAAACCTCGTGTATATATTACTAAATAAGCCGAAAGATTATATAACGACAACCGACGATCCTCAAAATAGAAAAACAGTTTTACAACTCACTAAAAATGCAACCGACCAACGGATTTACCCGGTAGGAAGATTGGATAGAAATACTTCAGGTGTGCTGCTTCTTACTAATGACGGGGATCTTACTCAACAGCTTACTCATCCAAGTTTCAATGTAAAAAAAGTATATGAAGCGAAATTGGACAAGCCACTAAATAAAGCCGATTTTGAAAAAATATTGAGTGGGATCAAACTTGAAGACGGTGAAATTTATGCAGATGCACTCGCGTATGCTGATGCAAAAGATAAATCCGTAATCGGTATTGAATTACATAGTGGCCGTAACAGGATAGTTCGTCGCATATTTGAGCATTTGGGTTATGACGTAAAGGGGCTTGACAGGGTAATGTACGCTAATCTCACCAAGAAAAATGTCGAACGGGGGAAGTGGCGTTACCTCGCTGAAAAAGAGATCCGCCTGCTGAAGTACATGAACAAACAGAAAAATATCCGCGGCTCAGAAACAACAAAAGAAAAAAAAGTTATTGAAAAATAATCTGTGCTGATATGAAATTGAAAGGAGTAGAAATAATTTTCGAGAACGATGATTTCCTTGCCATCAACAAAGCTCCCGGAATGCTTACGATTCCTGACCGGCATGATGAAACGCAGATATCCCTTTACAAATATTTGCAACAGGAATATGGAAAGATTTTTATAGTTCACAGACTCGACCGGGATACAGGCGGACTGGTTTTATTTGCAAAAAAAGAAGAAACGCATAAATATCTTTCTCAATTATTTGAGCAAAGAAAAATTGAAAAAATTTACCTGGGAATAATACATGGATCACTTGCTATAAAAAAAAGTTCAATCAATGAACCGATCGCAGAACATCCCTTTCAAAAAGGCATGATGACGGTAAGCAAAAAAGGAAAGGCTTCAATTACAGATTATCATGTGATAGAGGATTATAGCATGTACTCTTTGGTTCAATTTAATATACACAGCGGCAGAACACACCAGATACGTGTCCACATGAAGTTTGCCGGTCATCCCATAATATGCGATCCTCTCTACGGGGATGCGAAGCCGGTATTTTTATCTTCTTTTAAAAAGAAATACAAGTTGAGCCAGCATGATGAAGAAGAAAGACCGATGATAAGCAGGCTGGCACTTCATTCCCAAAAGCTAACTTTTAAAGATTTGCATGGAAATAATCATTCCATTGAAGCCCCTTTGCCAAAGGATATGAAAGCTCTCTTACAGCAATTAAAAAAGAGCAGGAAATAATCCTGCCCTTCACATTCATAATCTCTCTACAAGTTTGGCTGAGGTGTATAACGCAAATAAGGCTTAATAACTTTAACACCTTTTGGAAATTTTTTCTGAGCATCTTCTGTGCTTACAGAGGGAACAACAATTACATCCTCTCCATGCTGCCAGTCTGCAGGGGTTGCCACGCTATGGTTTGCAGTAAGTTGCAGTGAATCAATTACACGTAACACTTCATTAAAATTTCTACCTGTTGAAGCAGGGTAAATGATCATCAGCTTTATTGTCTTATCTGGCCCTATAACAAATAGGGACCTAACGGTAGCAGTAGCCGAAGCATTTGGATGCAGCATGCCATAAAGATTTGCAACCGTCTTATCCTCATCTGCTATTATCGGGAAATCCACCGTTACATTTTGTGTTTCATTTATGTCATTTCTCCAGCCCAGATGCTTATCCAAAGGATCAACACTTACCGCCAGAACTTTTACATTGCGCTTTTCAAATTCCTTTTTTAAGGCCGCCGTTCTGCCTAATTCTGTTGTGCACACCGGCGTGTAATCGGCAGGATGAGAAAAGAGAACTCCCCAGCCATCGCCAAGATATTCGTAAAAATTGATTTTACCTTCCGTTGTTTCGGCTGTAAAATCAGGGGCTTTATCACCTAATTGTAAACTCATAAAATATATTTTTTATTAAAGAATGAGGCAAAGGTATTAACAACCTACCAAATTAGTAGGGAATAATGTTATAAGTTTGTATAAATTCCGGAAACATTTAGTTTTATCCGCATTACAGAAATAATTTTGTAGTATAAATGTTGTCAAAAAAAACACAATACGCCTTTAGGGCACTCAGTTACCTGGCCGAAAATTATGGCAAGGGACCTGTATTAATAAGTAGTATTTCATCTGAGAAAAAAATTCCATTAAAATTTCTTGAGAATATTCTTAATGAATTAAAGAAGGCTGACCTTCTCGAAAGCAAAAAAGGTAAAGGTGGTGGATACAGCTTAAGAATCTCACCCAGGAAAATAAGCCTTGCAACAGTTATAAGAGTTATCAACGGGCCTATTGCATTGTTGCCTTGTGTTAGCCTTAATTTTTATGAAAAGTGTGCCGATTGTAATGAGGAACATTGTGGCCTGCGAAAAATGATGACCATAACACGTGATGCTACTTTGAAAATATTAGAAAAGAAAACATTAAACGATATTATCCTTGCGGCTGTTTAGTTTTCCCGCAGCCCTTACTACACTCGTTTTCCCAAACCTGTTTTTAACGTCATCAATAGCCTTGTACAAAATATTTTTTCTTTCTATATTCTGAAATAGGTTTGTTTGTATCGCATCACCTGATAAGTCGCTTAACCTAACGCCAAGCAGTCGAACAGGCTTTCCTTTCTTATACAATTTATGAAACAAGTCTTTAGCAACCGGGATTATTTCATCATCTGCACTTGTATAGGGAATACTTACTTGCCTTGATGTTGTCTCAAAATCGGGGTAGCGAATTTTTACAGTAATGCAACCACAAACTTTTTCATCTTTTCTTAATTCAAACGCAATTTTTTCAGTCATTCGCACAATCTCACTCATAAGTATTTCGACCTGGATAATATTTTCTTCGAATGTATTTTCCGTAGATATGGATTTTGCTTCATGGTATGCAGATATACTTGAATGATGAATCCCTTGTGCCCTGTTCCAAAGTTCAAAACCCCATTTACCGAAAAGCTTTTCCATTTTTTCCGGACTGGAATGGTGTATATCCTTTATATATTTAAATCCGTTGTACATCAAAACCTCGTTAGTTTGATCGCCAACACCTGGAATTTTATTAACCTCCAGCGGGCCCAAAAAGTCTTTTTCTTTGCCAATGGGAACCTGCAAGAACCCATTTGGTTTAGCTTCATTTGTAGCCATTTTGGCCACCATTTTATTTTTGGCAATTCCAAAAGAAATGGGTAATCCTGTTTCCGTAGTTATTAAAGTACGGAGATCAATTGTCCATTGCAGGGGATCAAAAAAAGTATCCATTCCAGTTAGGTCTATATAAAATTCATCAATAGAAGCTTTTTCAAAAAGCGGTGCTTTTGACGCAATAATTTGAGTCACCCACCTTGAATATTTTCCGTACTCCGCATAGCTGCCTCTGACTATTATGGCATGAGGGGACAAGCGCATTGCGGTTTTCATCGGCATTGCAGAATGGACTCCAAATTTTCTTGCTTCATAGCTACAAGTTGTAACTATGCCTCTTTCGGCGCTGCCTCCAACTATTACTGCCTTCCCTTTTAAAGAAGGATCCCTGATTAACTCAACAGACGCAAAAAAGGAATCGAGGTCAAAATGAGCTATAATATTTGATTGAGTTGGCTGCATACGCTGTATACAAATTTACTGGATCATTTATCAGGCATTTCGATAAATATCAAGCAATCCTTTAGGCAAATTCAGAAATAGTTTTCGGTTTTTTTTATCAATCTTTTCAAGCGAATCTTCATGTACAGGAAGTAATGCTTCCTTACCGTCGATTAAAATTTTACACAATACCTGGTGGGGTTGTTCAATTACTTCAATCACTTCGCCGATTTCTTCCTTTTCATTTATAACTATGTAACCCAGGAGTGAGATGGGAGCAGCCGAAGCAGCGAGTTTTTTGAAATCATTTTCAGTTAACCAAACCTCCTTTTTTATTAAGTGATGTGCAGTCTCTTTAGAGGTAATGCCTTCAAGTTTTAAATAGACTTCTTTCTCATTCTTTATTTTAGCAGATTCAATAAAATAGGGAAGTAAGGAGTTTTTGTTCTCCTCAATAAAAATATTTTCAAGTCCTCTCAAAGATGTCTTTTTGCCCAAGCTGTGCTCAAGCACTATTTGCCCGCTAATTCCAAATGTGCCAGCCAGCTTCCCAATCTTAAAATAATTATTCATAAAGAAGCCAAAGATATTTGAGAAATATTAAAAACATAAGATCGCATAAACAACTATGTTATTAATAATATTCTTTTTGTGAATGGATAGCATAAAAAAAATGAGCATCCATTGTTATGAATGCTCACGCGAAATAATTTATAATTTTTCTACACGCCCATATATTCCTTAAGAAGATTACATCTTGAGGCAGTGCGAAGCTTTGTAAGTGCTTTATCTTTTATCTGTCTTACTCTTTCCCGTGTAAGGCAAAATCTTGCTCCAATATCTTCCAGGCTTAGCGGCTGATCAACGCCAATTCCATAAAAGAAACAGATTACTTCCTTTTGTCTTTCTGTAAGTACACTTAAAGATCTTTGAATTTCCTGTTTTAGAGAGTCCTTGAACATGATTTGTTTGTCTGCGCTATCAGCATTGCTGTTGATCATCACGTCAATAAGTGTGCTTTCTTCACCATCACTAAGTGGAGAATCCATGCTCACATGTCTCGCGGCTACATTCATAGTTGCGGCAACTTCTTCTGTTTCAATATCAAGATAAAAAGCTAATTCCTCTGCAGTTGGCGTGCGTTCGAATTCCTGCTCGAGATAAGAAAATGCCCTCGCGATCCGATTGGTTAACCCAACTTTATTTAGCGGTAGCCTTACTATTCTTGATTGTTCCGCAAGCGCCTGCATAATACTTTGGCGTATCCACCATACGCCATAAGAAATAAATTTGAATCCCCTTGTTTCATCAAAACGCTGAGCCGCTTTTATAAGGCCAAGATTTCCTTCATTGATTAAATCGGGTAAAGTAAGTCCCTGGTTTTGATATTGTTTGGCAACAGAAACAACGAAACGCAAATTCGCTTTTGTGAGCTTATCAAGTGCCGCCTGGTCGCCTTGCTTAATTCGAAGGGCAAGTTTTACTTCCTCTTCGGGGGTGATAAGTTCAACTTTTCCAATCTCCTGTAAATATTTTTCCAGACTCTCGCTTTCGCGATTAGTAATGGACTTAGAAATTTTAAGCTGACGCATACTCATAAGCTGTATTTTTAAGGGGGGGGTTACAACATTACTAAGTTTGGTATTAGTACTTTGGTGCAACCTAAGTACCTAACGTAATTTAGAATGTTTTAAGTATGCCGCCAAAAAAAATATATGAATTTTAGCCTGCTGTAGTATTGATTGATTAAATGGTAAAAAATAAAAAATAATTCCAAATAAAAGTATAAATTAGGTCGGTTAGTAGAATTATTTTCTATTATTGCACACATACATTATAGATTAATCAAAAAAGATGAGTAAGAAAGTTCAATACACACTTGAGTACCCGGTAAGATGTTCCCCAGTTATTTTATACGAATTCCTTTCAACATCTACTGGGCTCCAGGAGTGGTTTGCTGATAAGGTTGAGGATAAAGATGGCTTATTTAGTTTTGCGTGGAATGGATCTGCAGAGGAAGCTGAAGTATTGGCCACCGAAGAAAACAAATCAATCCGCTTTCATTGGCTTCATAGCCCTAAGGATGAATTTTTTGAATTTAGTATTGAAAAATCGGAGGTTACCAATCTTACTATTTTAGTAATTAATGATTTTGCAGAAAAAAAAGAAATCAAGGACCAGAGCCAACTTTGGGAAACCCAGGTTAAAGAGCTGTTTCACCGGCTGGGAAACTAATTTTGATTAACTCAATTAATTCCATGTAAGAATTCTCGAGGAACTGCGCAGTTTCATTCCAGTTTGACAAGTCAATTTTTTTGGAAATTTTTAAAAAGTTCCTTGCACAAGCTTCTGCGTACTGTGTCTCATCCATTTCTGATATCAAAATATAATTGACATCATCAAAATTATGTTGCCATTCATCGTTATTAATGCATACAGAGAAATTGCTTTTCTTAAGGTGTGAGAGAATTCTGTGAATCCTTACGTTTTGCATAATCTTTTTGCCGGAAATATGGAGCGTAATGCTAAAAAAATTTCCCCACCAAAACATGGTTCTTATTGCAAATATATTTTCCTTTTGGAACATTGCTGGGTAGTCAAGTATTACATAAGGTAATCCCTTATAGTTTTCCCCTTTTGAAATCTTTCCATTCTTAATAAACCCAATTTCTCCAATATGTTTATTGCCCGGTATCGAAACTGACTTGTAGACATCATGCATTTCTCCGAAAAAAGAACATATTTTTTCTATTATTTCCTGTTTCGTTAAAATCCATTTCGTATCCATCACCACTTCCGTTTCATATTTCGAAAGGTGTATTTTTGCCTCATTACTCATAGGTGAAATTTACAACAAACACATTAAAATGTAATCAAGCTTCTTGCTAACTGCATGTTTAAGAAATTAGATATACTTATTTTAAAAGCTTTCGTGTGGCCTTTTATAGCCACATTTTTCATTACACTGTTTGTGTTTATGATGCAAATACTTTGGAAGTATATAGATGACCTTGTGGGTAAGGGCCTTGATATAATTACACTTGTTAAATTCCTAATCTATGCAAGTGCAACCTTAGTAACGCTTGCACTCCCTATAGCTATTTTGCTTTCTTCCATAATGACATTTGGAAAGCTGGGGGAGAACTTTGAACTTGTGGCCATTAAATCCTCGGGCATCTCTCTGTTGCGGTTTATGCGGCCGTTATTTTTTGTTTCACTTATTCTTAGCTTCGTCGCTTTTCTATTTGCAAATTACATTGCTCCGGTTGCAAACTTAAAATTCGCTGTAATCTACAACGATATCTACCGCAAGAGCCCCGCTTTCGATTTAAAAGACGGAGTGTTTTACAATGGCTTCAGGGGATATTCTATAAAGGTTGGTAAAAAGGAAAAAGATAAAAGTACGCTGCGCAATGTTCTCATCTATGAGCAGTCGTATGGGGTGCAGGATAATGCAATTATTTCTGAAAGTGGTAAAATGACCGTAAGTAACGATAAAAAGTTTCTGGAATTTCGTTTGCAAAATGGCCATCGCTATGAAGAAAAAGGCAATTTTAATACAGCACAAAACGAATTCATCGTATTAGGGTTTAAAGAGTATAATAAACTTTTTGACCTTACTCAATTGAACATTCAAAAGACTTCGGATAGCCTTTTCATGAATAATATGAAAATGAAAACATTAAGGCAGTTAGATAAGGACATCGATTCACTAAAAAAAATTCCGGATTCTTTAGTAAAAAGAAGCAAGTCGGATCTTAAAATATATCTTAAATACCCAGGTTATGAATATAGTAATCTGCTAAAGAAAAAATTACCTGTAACGACTAAACACGATTTCGGTTCCTCAATAAAAATTGCCGATAAGAAAGTAAAATCTTTCGATGATTTAATTCCTGACAGTCTGCAAACAATGATACGGGATCAGGCTCTAAATTCATTAAGCAGCATAAAGAATAACCTTGAAGTAACCGGCAATGATTATAGCAATCGTTTGAGAGAAATCACGTCAACTAAAGTAGAATGGCATAAAAAGTTATCTCTTTCATTCGCCTGCCTTGTTTTATTTTTTATAGGTGCACCGCTCGGATCTATTATCAGAAAAGGCGGACTGGGGCTACCTTTGGTTGCGGCTTTAATATTCTTTATGGTGTTTTATCTCCTAAATATTTTTGGAGAAAAATTTACTAAAGATGGCTTGCTTAACACTGTTACGGGCATTTGGCTTGCGGTAATAGTTTTATCGCCGGTTGGCTTTTTCCTCACCTACAAAGCGATGCACGACTCACAATTATTTAATAAAGAATATTATTATCGGTTATTTAAAAATTTAAGAGTGGCAGCGAAGAAATTACCCGGAACATTCTTTAAGAATTGAGCGGCACTTTTTGCGAATATGCAACAATACTAACAATAGTGGTACAAACTAAACCCGCATGTAATTAAATAGACTCAGCCTTTGCATAGAGGCACATTTTACGAATAAGTGCAACTAAAACAAAGGCTGATGTTTTGAAAAGCAATCTGGTGCAAATGTATAAATTAACATGAGCTTTCTGGAAATAATTATTTAAAAAAAAGTGAAATCGTATTAATTTTTTTAAAGCTCCAAATGGTTTGCTGCTAAACGGATCTTCTTCAAAAGTTATATATTCGTTCAATCTAAAAAATTTGAAATGGAAGCATGGAAAGAGTACCAGGAAAAAAATAAAGAAAGATTTTTAACGGAAATGATGGATCTCTTACGCATACCATCTGTAAGTGCAAAAAGCGAGCATAAAAAAGATATGATGGAATGCGCCGAAGCTGTAAAAGCAAGTCTTTTATCATCCGGGGCTGATAAGGCAGAAATACTTCCCACAGATGGATTTCCTGTAGTGTATGGAGAAAAAATAATTGATAAAAATAAACCTACAGTCCTTGTATACGGACACTACGATGTGCAACCTGCAGAGCCATTGGAACTTTGGCACAGTGGGCCATTTGAACCAGTTATTAAAGATGGGAAAGTTTACGCTCGCGGGTCGGCAGATGATAAAGGACAGTTTTATATGCATGTGAAAGCATTTGAAACACTTGTGAGAACTGATACAATGAATACCAATATTAAATTTATAATTGAAGGTGAAGAAGAAATAGGTTCCCCGAATCTTGGGAAATTTGTGTCTGAAAATAAAGAGCTTTTAAAAGCAGATGTGATTCTCATTAGCGATAGTTCCATGCTAAGTATGGAGACACCGTCTCTTGATATCGGAGTTCGAGGCCTTTCATATATCGAAGTTGAAGTAACAGGCGCAGACAGGGATTTGCATAGTGGCACCTATGGTGGCGCGGTTGCTAACCCGATAACAATACTTGCTCAAATGATCGCATCCTGTCATGATGAAAATAATCATATCACAATCCCGGGATTCTACGATGATGTTGTCAATGCATCAGCCGAAGAACGAGCATTAATGAATAAGGCTCCATATGATGAGAATGAATATAAAAAAGAAGTTGGTGTGAATGAATTGTGGGGAGAAAAGGGCTTTACAACTAATGAAAGAACGGGTATTCGTCCAACCCTTGAAGTAAATGGAATTTGGGGCGGCTATTTGGGTGAAGGGGCAAAAACAGTTTTGCCGTCCAAAGCCACCGCTAAGATTTCCGCAAGGCTTGTGCCTAATCAATCCTCGGCAAAAATGACCAAAATTCTCCTCGATTATTTTAATAGCATAGCGCCTCCATCTGTTACCATAAAAGCTTTTGAACATCATGGCGGCGAGCCATATATGACTCCTATTGATAGCAAAGGGTATAAGGCTGCATCAAAAGCCGTTGAACATACTTTTGGAAAAACCCCAATCCCTGTGAGAGGTGGCGGAAGTATTCCTATTTGTTCTATTCTCGAAAGGGAATTAGGAATAAAAATAATATTCATGGGTTTTGGCCTTGACAGTGATAATCTTCATTCGCCAAATGAAAAATACGGTATTTATAATTTTTACAAGGGCATAGAAACCATTCCATATTTTCACAAATATTTTGCAGAATAATCAGGTAATGATAAATAGGTGTACATATTCCCCGACCGTCATCTTTATTTTGATATTGCCTTTTAAATCCGCAAAAGTTGTTGCCTAATCAATATTCCCAGCCTATCTTAAAAGATGGTCCTTCAAAAAGGGATTTCATAATTAAATAAAGAGGTTCTATTTTATTATAAATACTAAATACTGACCTACTTTTTGTATGTGCTAATCACTTATTTTTGCGGTCATTCTTAATAAAAAGATAATTTGGATGATAGATGTTTTTGAAAAACTGGTAAAAGATGGTGGCCCGCTTGGACAGCATGTTGAGCGTGCGCATGGGTATTTTGCATTTCCCAAGCTTGAAGGTGAATTGGGAAGCAGAATGAAATTTCGGGGGAAAGAAAAAATTGTATGGAGCCTTAATAATTACCTTGGTCTTGTAAATCATCCTGAAACAAGAAAGGTTGATGCAGGGGCAGCGGCAAAATGGGGAATGGGGAATCCGATGGGAGCACGTATGATGAGCGGGGAATCAACCATGCACGAAGAGTTGGAAAAGGTATTAGCAGAATTTGTGGGCCGCGAAGATGCAATGCTGCTCAATTTCGGATACCAGGGAGTTATGAGTTGTATAGATGCACTTGTAAATCGCCGTGATGTAATTGTCTATGACGGCGAAGCACATGCTTGTCTTGTAGACGGCGTTAGACTCCACATGGGATTTAGCTATAAGTATAAACATAATGATATTGAAGATTGTGAAAAGCAATTGGAGCGGGCTAAGAAAATGGCCGAAAAGAATGGAGGCGGTATTTTATTAATTACTGAAGGTGTCTTTGGAATGAGTGGCAACCAGGGTAAGATTAAAGAAATTGTCGCTTTAAAGAAAAAATATAATTTTCGCATACTCATTGACGATGCTCATGGCTTCGGTTCTATGGGACCAACCGGTGCCGGCGCAGATGAAGAGCAAGGCTGCCAAAAGGATGTGGATCTCTATTTTAGCACTTTTGTAAAAAGTATGGGAAGTATCGGTGCATTTATAAGCGGCCCAAAAACTATTATGACTTACTTGAAGTATAATGTGCGCTCCCAGATATTTGCAAAAAGTCTGCCGCTAATAATTGTTGAGGGGATGCTGAAAAGGATGGAAATGCTGAAAACAATGCCGGAACTTAGAACAAAATTGTGGGACAATGTAAATGCACTCCAAAAAGGCTTAAGAAATAAAGGCTTTGACATTGGAACAACAAATAGCCCTGTTACTCCTGTTTTTATGAAAGGCGATCTTCCGGAGGCGACTGGTATGGTAATGGACATACGGGAGAATTATAATATTTTTTGTTCTGTGGTAGTTTTTCCGGTTATTCCGAAAGGTCAGATAATATTCAGGCTTATCCCAACTGCTGTTCATACCGATGAAGACATTCAAATTACGCTCAACGCTTTCGAAAAAACTAAGAAAAAGCTTGATGCCGGAATCTACCAGGCCGAAAATATACCAAATATGGCCGATACAGGCATGGGGCAAAAGGGAGAGATGTAATAAAAACCGGGCAACTAAATAGAAGCCCGGGATAATCAAAAAATCTTAACCATTTAATCTTAAGACTAGAATCTACAATAAAGTCGACTGGTTAATAAAATAAGTTGCCTTCGCTTATTTCATTTATGATACTTTAACAATTCCACTGTAATTAATGAAATTTGGGATTTAATATTCTGTAATTTTTTCACCGCATTTTCCTTAAATCAGTAAAAAATAAAAGGGGCCGGATAAAAATCCACCCCTGTTATAATCCAATATCCTATGAAAAACCGAGTTTGAAACTGCGATTACAGTTCCTTATAATTTGAGTATCTTTTACCAAGTTGATTTAAATGTTGACTTATACACTATATAATTTTGAGTTTTATATGCCCCTTCTCCAAAAAACTTTAAAATCGGTTCTATCTCCTTTGGCTCTAAAAATCCAGGTATCGATATAGGCTCTGAATGCGCATCAGGTATAATTATCGTCGCTGGAAACCCGACTTGACCTGATGTGGCATACAATGCAAAATCATTTATTTTATAATTATTATTGTAGTTGTATGATTTTTCTTTCCAGTAAACAATTTCTTTAGACTCAGCATTAAGCTTTACAGGATAAAAATGTTCACTTATGTAAGCAATAACCAGGGAATTATTATAGGTTTTTTTGTCCATCACTTTGCACCAATAACACCAATTAGTATATAAATCGATAAGAACTGGTTTAGATTCGGTATTCATTTGTGCCGAAAGTTCATTAATATTCAACCAATCAAGCTTTTCACGGTGAGTTGGATTAACTTTGGCAGAAGTTAGAATGACCAGGCAGGCAGCTAAGATAATTTTCATGTTTTTTGCCATAGATATTTGTATAAACGTACGAAAAGGGATATTATTGGGTTTGTGTAGAACAATAAATTTAATAATTTTCTGAGTTCATTTCAAAACTTTATTAAAGTGTAACCATTTGAATAATGCATAAAATTATCGTAGCAATAACGGGCGCCAGTGGTTCTATTTATTCCCAATTATTATTGGATAAACTCTTTTTAATCAAGGATCAGTGGTCTAAACTCGGTATTGTTATCACAGACAACGCAAAAATTGTTTGGCAAACTGAACTTCACAATGAGGGATATAAAAATTACGATGCAGCGTACTATTCAAAGAATGATTTTATGGCTCCCTTTGCTTCCGGATCTGGAGATTATGATATAATGATAATTGCGCCTTGCAGCATGGGAACCCTGGGACGCATCGCGACCGGCACTTCAGGTGATTTAATAACCAGAGCAGCAGACGTAATACTCAAGGAGCGACGTAAACTTATCTGCGTTATAAGAGACACGCCCTATAACCTTGTTCATATTAGAAATATGGAAACAGTTACATTATGTGGCGGCATAATTTGCCCGGCCACGCCTTCGTTCTATAGCCAACCAAAGAACATCGAAGAAGTTGCTCTAACAGTAATCGATAGGGTTCTTGATCTCGCAGGTTTAGAAATTAGTACTTTCAGGTGGGGTAAATAAAGTTCTTGACTAGTATCAAAATACTTTACCAAATTCAAGTAAAAACTTACTTTAGAGAAATTAGAAAATTAGTAAATTGACGAATACAATAGAAGCTATTTCTGCCCGTTTGTAGTCTATAAATCATAAAAGAACTTACCTCGTGTTTATTAAAATAAAAAAACTGCTTTGCCGAAGGCTTTTTTACATAATAATATTCAACGCCATTCCGAATATCTCCTTTTGCCAGACTTTAAAAACCGGTAGTTTAGATAAAAATGATGCGATTAACATAACTACATTGCAAAATATTCAGTTTGGGGCGTTTTCCCAGGGCGCTTCCGGAGGTTCAGTTATCATAAGCGCCGATGGTTTAAGATCAGCAACAGGTAGCGTAATTCCACTAAATTTTGGCAATATCTATTCTCAGGCAATATTTGAAATAGAAGCACCGTTAGGATCAGTAGTTTCCTTGTTGGATGGGCAAAATTCAGTACTTACAGGCAGTAATGGGGGCAGCATGACGTTGCAAATAGATAATTCTATCCCTGCTAGTCCATTTTATACCACTGTAGATCCACCAGCAAAAACACAGATAAGTGTTGGCGCCACATTAACTGTCGGAAATTCATCTTTATCACCTCCAGGTAATTATACTGGAAATTTGTATGTTTTATTTCTTGTAGAATAGTCAAAAAAATATCCATCTCAATATCCAATCCCTAAAAACCCTTACAGTGACTACCCCCTATTCCTTCTTTATTTTTTTATGTAGAAGGTTTCTCTCAAAAGGAGCCGCGATTTTTTTTCTCTTAATGATATTAACGGGTAAAAGTTACTGCCAGACAGATAGCAGCTTCGAGCAAATTTCAATTACACTTATTACAAAAGACGTTGGTAACCTGGAGATACCGGCAATCATTCATGAAGAGCAAGTTTGGTTACCTGTAAAAATATTCTTTGATTTCCTGGGTATTAATAGCAATATTCAGCCGGGACTTGGATATATAAATGGAACTTTCATTGATCCCAATGCACCTTTTACTATTGAAAGGGTTAATAATACGATTACGTATGAAAATATGACGAATAAGCTCGATGTTGGGGGGCTGATTTATTCCGACAATGACCTTTTTTTAAGAACCGACTACTTCACAAAAATTTTTGGCCTGGAATGTAAGTTTAATTTTCGTTCCCTTTCCGTCAACCTTCATACAAATTTCGAATTGCCAGTCGTTAGGGAACAGCGACAAGCTTTCATGCGGCAAAACTTATCAAAGTTAAAAGCGGAAAAAAAAGCCGATACGGTTATTAAAAATAATTTCTCTGCATTTCATTTTGGTGCAATAGACTGGCAGATAAATTCTTTACAGGAAATAGGAGGCCGCACTAATACAAGGGTTAATATAGATTTAGGTGGAATGGTAGCTGGCGGCGAGGCAAGTGCTTACTTTAATTATAATAGCTTATTGCCATTCTCTTTAAAAAATCAAATATATAACTGGAAATATGTAGATAACCAAGGTACCTTATTTAAGCAGTTAAGCCTTGGGAGGATATTCACCCAATCGACATCATCTTTATATGCCCCGTTGAATGGAATTCAAATAACTAACAGGCCTACTACCTATAGAAAATCTTTTGGCTCATTTATAATCAGCAACAGCACTGAGCCCAACTGGATTGTAGAGCTTTACGTAAACAATGTATTAGTGGATTATACAAAAGCCGATGGTTCTGGCTTTTTTACTTTCGATGTACCGCTGGTATATGGAAGTTCGGCTATAAAATTTCGTTACTATGGTCCATGGGGTGAAGAAAGAACCAGTGAGGAGATCATAAATATCCCATATACTTTTTTGCCCGAAAATCAATTTGAGTATTCGTTAAGTGCAGGTATTTTGTCAGATAACGACAAAAGCAAATTTACAAGAGCCAATCTCAATTACGGATTAAACAGCAGGATTACGATTGGCTCAGGGGTAGAATATTTGTCTTCTGTTGAATCAGGAAGATTAATGCCATTTATTAATGCATCTGTAAGATTAAGAGCTGGTTTAATTTTGTCAGGAGAACATACCTATAATGTAGCTACAAAGGCAAACTTAAGTTATCGTTTCGCCAAAAAATTACAACTTGAAGTTAACTACACAAAATATAAACCAGGGCAAGATGCAGTGAAGATTAACTACCTGGAAGAAAAAAAAGCAATCTTGTCGGTACCCTTCCGAAGTAAAAACTTTAATGGCTTTTCTCGTTTTACCCTTAGGAGGATTACACTTGGTGATGGCAAATTTACAAGCACCGAAATCTTACTTGGAGCTGTTGCCGCCGGAATAAATTGCAACCTTACAACAAATGCATTTTTTACCAATACGCCCATTATTTACAGTAAACTATCGGCAACATTCCGCTTACCAAAAGGAATCAGGCTAACGCCACAAGCTCAGTATGCATACCATGAGAAAAGATTTGATCTTGTAAGATCAGAGATAGAAAAACAAATACTCAACAAAGGCTTCTTAAATTTTTCTGTTGAAAGGAACATTCCGGCAAGAATCAATTCATATATTTTGGGTGTACGGTACAATTTTTCATTTGCCCGCACCTCTTTTTACGCAAAGCAAAGCAATCATACAACAAGCCTATTACAATCCGCAAGCGGAGGCTTTATGTACGACGAGAATACAGGAAAAACGTCAGTAAACAATATTAAGAATGTTGGAAGAAGTGGAATATTAATATTGCCTTTTCTGGATTACAACTGCAATGGTAAGCGTGACAATAATGAGCCAGATGTAAAAGGTTTAAATGCAAGAGTTGCTGGTATAAATATATTGAGAAGTGAAGATGAATCTGCAATAAGAATTACAGGGTTGGAAGCTCATTACAAATACTTTGTTGACCTGGATGAAAATAGCTTTGAAAATACATCCTGGAAAATTAAAAACAAAGTTATAGAAGTAGTAGCTGAGCCCAATCATTTCACCCGAATAGAAGTTCCGGTTGCTGTGGTTGGTGAGGTTTCAGGCACAGTCTATATTAAAGGCAAAGCCGATAAGGAAGGGATTGGAAGAATAATAATTAATATTTACAATGACAGCAATCAATTGGTAGCCAAAACCCTTACCGAATATGATGGATATTTTAATTATTTAGGCCTTGCACCAGGTAAATACTCTGTGTCAGTTGACATGTCACAATTAGCAAAAATAGATATGCAGGCTGATACTCCTGAAATTCAATTTATCATACAATCAAAAAGGGAAGGAGACATTGTTGATGGGCTCGATTTAATACTTACGCCAATAAAAAAGGATTAGAAATTTATTTACCGGAGATTTAATTCTTTAGTTATCCACTTATGCCTTTATAACAATCATCTTATTTACGATTAAATCTTCGATTCTCTACAATAACTAATCGCGTATACCGTTTTTGAAAATAAATCAAATCTATATCAAAAATGAAAAAAATGAAAAAACTCTTCTCTGCTGCGGTTGCATGTATCGTAGCTTCCACAAGTTTAAATGCCCAAACCAGTGCATCTGCTACTGCATCTGCAACTATCGTTAGTCCAATTTCCATCGTTAAGGATGTTGATATGGACTTTGGTAATGTTTCAGTAAGTACACTTGCTGGTGGTATCGTTACATTAGACCCATCAGTGTCAGGAACACGTACACCAAACGGAGGTGGAGGAGTATCTCTTCCCGCCGTTACCGGTACCGTTTCTGCTGCCCAGTTTACTGTTAGCGGTCAGGCAAATTTTACTTACGACATTTCTTTGCCCGTATCTGCAACTCTAAGTAATGCAGGTAACAACATGGTCGCTGATAATTTTACCAGCAGTGTTGCTACAGGTACACTTGATGGATCTGGCGTAGAAACCTTTTACGTGGGTGCAGATTTAAATGTGAACGCAGGTCAGCCGGCCGGAGTTTACACTACTGGTTCTCCGTTTTTCGTAATAGTAAACTACAACTAAACTTATTTTTCAAAAACTCATAAAATGAATGCTGTTATATTTACAGCATTCATTTTATATTTTTGGACCTCTATGTTTGATTATCTTATTCGCATGAACACATTAATAAATATAAAAAGACAGCCAGCTTTTCTTTGCTGTCTTTTATTTCTTTCATTATTTTTTTCTGAAGATTCCTTTTCCCAAGGTAATTTATTAATCACCCCCAAGAGAGTTGTTTTTGAAGGCTCCAAAAGAACAGAAGAAATAAACCTTGCAAACATCGGTAAGGATACAGCAACATACATGATCTCGTTTATGCAATTTAGAATGGATGACGATGGCAAGTTTCGACCAGCAGACCAGAGTGATAGCGCTCAAAATTTTGCGGATAAAAATCTTCGCTTTTTTCCCCGCAAAGTAACTTTAGGGCCAAATGAAGCGCAATCTGTGAAAATACAAGTGATTAGAAAAAGTGAGCTTGCGTCCGGAGAATATCGCTCTCATTTATTTTTCAGAGCCTCAGAAAACCCAAAGCCTCTTGGAGAAGAAAATGATTCGTCAGCAAAAGATTCAACCATTTCCATTCACATAACTCCTCTCTTCGGAATATCAATTCCTGTAATAATTCGTAATGGAGAAACCTCGCTTAAAATTGATATTACTAATCCTTCTTTTAACATTGAAAAGGATAGCATTCCAACCTTAAAAATGACATTCAATCGCTCTGGGAATATTTCTTCCTATGGAGATATCACTGTGGACTATGTTTCTCCTAAGGGTAATAAAACTGAAGTTAGCATGGTAAAGGGCCTTGCAGTGTATTCACCAAATTTGAAAAGAAACATTTCACTTGTACTTAATAAAATCCCAGGCATTTCGTATAAGGAAGGTACTTTGCACATTGTATACACGGATCAATCTCCTAA
This sequence comes from Ginsengibacter sp., assembly GCA_040007435.1. GTDB lineage: Bacteria > Bacteroidota > Bacteroidia > Chitinophagales > Chitinophagaceae > Ginsengibacter. The sequence goes on from JBDTUZ010000005.1 coordinate 41,233, forward strand.
ACCCGTAAAAATCGCCGAAGCAGAAATTACCTTGTAAAAAAAATTCTTACCGCAAATCTACTACCTCAACATTAGGATAACTTTTAGCATCAAAAACAAATAATGAATCAGGTAAATTAGTATTTGTTTTCATGCTAGCAACACCGTAAGTGTACTTATTGCCATTTTTTTCGAAAACCTTTGTGGTTGCAATTGACTGTGTTGCCTTATCAATACCTACAAGCACTTTGAAGAAAGTCTTTGATTTATCAACAGGGGTAAGCTCGATTTCTTGTATGGTTCTGTTTCCCACTTTCGATTGCCTATTTAATTTGTACAAAAAATCTTTATCATAAAAATTTGTAAACATTTTCTGCGGGGTAATCATATTTGAAGAACCGTCAAATTTTGTGATCTGAACTTCATTAGCAGAATTATCGTAAGTCCAAATATTATTTCCATCACTATAAATCTCCTGCCCTGAAACACTAATCCTATATTTAGAACCTTTCATATTTACGACTCCAGACTTAGTACCTAATACTTTCCCTTCAGAATTTTCGATCTTTAAAGTGAATTTTGCACTTACCGATTTATATGTTTTAAACTTCGCACTTACATTGTCTAATATTTTTTTCGCATCAGGATCACTCTTACCGAGTGAAGATGATTGAGAAAAAGCATTTAAGCCAGAAAAAAGAAGAAGACTGAATAGTATTTTTTTTATCATGATATATATTTAGATGACCACCGTTTGGCGGTGGCAAATATACATCATAGACAAAGTTTAATTGTTGGGGGTTTAATGTAAGATTATAGTATAATGTTAATATTGACTAAATCAATAAGCAATTGAGGCTTAACTACTCATTTCGCCCTGCATGTTCACTTGGTTTATTAATTTATCTGCATCTGCATGGCCTTTTGCTGCTTTAATAAAGTGTACAAATAAAGGATGAGGATTTTCTACGGTACTTTTTAATTCTGGATGATATTGTACACCTATGAAGAAAGGATGATTCGATAATTCAATAATCTCAACAAGGTTTGTCTGTGGATTTATCCCGCTTGCAATCATTCCCACTTGTTCAAATCTCTCCAGGTACTTATTGTTAAACTCCCAACGATGTCTGTGTCGTTCATTTATTGTGGTAGTATCATAAATACTATAAGCAAGTGTGTCTTCTTTAATCTCACATGGGTAAGAGCCTAAACGCATAGTACCACCCTTTATAGTAATTTTTTTCTGCTCCTCCATCATATCTATTACGGGGTTAAGCGTGTTCTCGTTCATTTCGGTAGAATCCGCATCTTTTATTCCAAGAACGTTTCGTGCAAATTCTATAGCAGCCATTTGCATGCCTAAGCATATTCCAAAAAACGGAAGACTATTTTCCCTGGCATATTTAACAGCTATTATTTTCCCTTCCACTCCTCTAAAGCCAAAGCCGGGAGCAACGAGCAATCCATCGAGACCATTCAACTTCTCTGCAACATTCTCATCAGAAATATATTCGCTGTGAACGTTCACAACCTGCACTTTGCAATCGTTCATTGCCCCTGCATGAATGAAAGATTCCAGTATAGATTTATAAGCGTCCTGTAATTCAATATATTTCCCTATGAGACCTATTGTTACTTTGTATCTAGGATGTTTTAATTTTTCAAGAAATTCTTTCCATTTTCCAAGCTCAGGTTCATTATAATTAGTAATCTGCAATTTTTTCAGCACTATCAAATCAAGCTTCTCACGCAGCATAGCAATTGGAACTTCATAGATGGTTGATGCATCTGCCGCTTCAATTACAGCATTTTCTTTTACATTACAAAAAAGAGCAATTTTCCTTTTCAGATCGTCTCCAAGAGGCCTCTCGGTTCTGCATACCAATATATCAGGATGTATCCCATTTTCGCTCATTAATTTCACACTGTGTTGCGTAGGCTTTGTTTTGAGTTCCTTTGCAGCTTTCAGGTAAGGTATTAATGTAAGATGAACAACAATGCAATCTTCTTCCGGCATCTCCCATTGCAGTTGGCGAACTGCTTCAATAAAAGGAAGGCTTTCAATATCGCCCACAGTTCCGCCAATTTCAGTAAGTATCACATCATACTCATTTTTCTCGCCAAGTAAAAGCATACGGCGCTTAATCTCATCTGTAATATGGGGGACAACTTGTACCGTTTTACCAAGGTAGTCTCCTTCTCTTTCTTTATTGATAACGGTTTGATAAATGCGGCCAGTTGTTACATTGTTAGCCTGCGATGTATGAATGTTAAGGAAACGTTCATAGTGGCCAAGGTCAAGGTCTGTTTCTGCACCATCTTCGGTCACATAACACTCTCCATGTTCGTATGGATTTAAGGTACCTGGATCAACATTAATATAAGGATCAAATTTTTGTATCGTTGCCTTCAAACCTCTTGCTTGAAGCAATTTGGCAAGAGATGCGGCGATAATTCCTTTACCCAAAGAAGAAGTAACACCTCCCGTAACAAAAATATACTTGGCCATTTTTTGCGATTAATTTTTTTAAAAAAAATATATAATAATTAAAAAAGTAACAAAAAATGTTACCTGCTAATTCTTTTAAGTAAGTTTCTTAAACAAAGATGACCAGCGGAAAGAAAATAATGCTGTAAAATCCGTGAGGTCATGCAAACTTACAGCTAATAATTGATGGTAAAAAAGCAAAATTTGATTTGTGGAAAAACGGTCAATATTTTCTGAACTTTAAGATAACTTAAATAGTACCGCTTCTTATTGTATACCTCTCGCACATTAATATATTTCTTTTTTGGAAAGATAATTTCTCACGTAATCATCCACCCCATCTTCAAGTGAATAAACAGCATCTGAATAACCCGCATCTCTTAATTTTTTCATTTCAGCCTGGGTATAATATTGATACGTTTCCCTGATGTCTTCGGGCATGTCTATATATTGGATATTAGTCTTCCTATCCATGCCCTGAAATGTTGATTTTACCAAGTCGTTGAATGTTCGGGCTTCGCCCGTACCCACATTATATATTCCGGAAACAAAGGTAACCGGGTCGCTATTCCAACATTCTAAAAACCAAAAACAGATTTTCAATACATCCTTTACGTAGATAAAATCTCTCAATTGTTTCCCGTCTTTGTATTCCTTTTTATGGGATTTAAAAAGCTTTACAAAACCTTTTTCGATTATTTGATTATGAGAATGAAAAATCACGCTTGCCATTCTTCCTTTGTGGTATTCATTTGGGCCATATACATTAAAAAACTTTAGTCCTGCCCACGCCGGTGGGGCAGTGGTAACTTTTAACGGATCTTCATCTTTTACCTTTTCCAAAACCCAATTATCAAATTCATTTTTGGAAACGCCATAAGGATTCAATGGCTTAAGATCCTTAATTATTGAATGGTCATCACTGTAGCCTAATTCTCCTGAGCCATACGTGGCTGCCGAGGATGCATACACCAGAGGTATTTTATTCAAAGTACAATAGTTCCACACTTTTTGTGAATATTCTACATTTAAATGCTCATGAATTGAGTAATTAAATTCAGTAGTATCTGTTCTTGCTCCAATATGAAAGACAAAAGCAATCTCCGGCTTTTCTTCCTGTAACCAAACGAAAAAATTTTCTCTCTCAATCTTCTTCAGAAAATCCCTCCCTTCAAGATTTTTTTCCTTTTCAATACTACTGAAATCATCAACAAGAATAAGCTGTTTGTAACCTTTGTCATTTAAAAACCGTACAAGACAACTACCTATAAATCCCGCAGCGCCTGTTACTACTATGCTTGATTTTTTATCCATTACTCCGGCATGTAATTTTTAAAATGATTCCCAATTGCATCATTATATTTTTCATTCCAATGACTGACATTACCCCATTTTTCTTTATCGACAATTATTTCTCCTGAAGTAACACTACCTAATTTTTGAAAAGGAATGTCTATCAAAGATTCAAACTCATTAATATTCTTTTTTAATATCGAGACAATCACTCTTCCCTGAGCTTCGCCAAATAAAAAAGCATCTTTGCGGACTTCAGCACTGTCTGTTACTATTTCAAAACCAAGCATTTTTGAAAAGCAACTTTCGGAGAGCGTAACAAAAATACCTCCCTCACTCACATCATGAGCCGATTCAATTATTTTTTTATCAATGAGCTCACTTACGGTTTTGTGCAAATTAAATTCTTCTTCAAGACTAAAATATGGCGCGGGTGAGTATTCTACTCCGCATATTTTATGAAGGTATTCAGAACAATTGATATCATTTTTATTGACGCCAAGCAAATAAATTACATCTTCCTCATTTTTAAAATCAAGTGTCATTTTATTTTCAAAATTCTCGAGAAGTCCAACCATACCAATAACTGGCGTGGGATATACCGGGCCACCGGGCGACTGATTATAAAAACTCACATTTCCTCCGGTAACGGGTGTTTCAAATTTTGTACAAGCTTCGCTCATGCCTTTTATACTTTCAACAAACTGGTAGTAAACCTCAGGGTCATAAGGGTTTCCAAAGTTGAGGCAATTTGTTACCCCTAAAGGCTTGCCGCCACTACATACAATATTGCGGGCTGCTTCACTCACAGCTATCATACAACCTATGTAGGGATCGGCAAATACATAGCGGCTATTACAATCGGTAGTAAGCGAAAGAGCCTTTGTTGTTCCTTCCACAGCAACCACTGAAGCATCGGATGGAGCATTAGTATTGAGATTGGAAGTGCCTACCATACTGTCGTACTGATCATACACCCATTTCTTTGATGCAATGTTTGGTAACTGTATTATTTTTTCCGCAATTGCTTTAATATTATCTGGCAAAGGGATTTTACTAATATCGAAATTTCTTGTTTTGTCAAGATAGCCTGGTGCACTATATTCCCTCTCGTAGACAGGAGCTCCGCCACCGAGGACAAGGCTTTCTGCAGGTATTTCTGCTTCGAGTTCATCATTCATATAGAACTTCAGCAACCCGCCATCTATTACTTCTCCAATTTCAGAACACGGAAGATCCCATTTTTCAAAAATCTCAATAACTTCTTTTTCTCTCCCTTTCTTAATAGTAAGCAGCATCCTTTCCTGGCTTTCACTCAATAATAATTCCCATGGCCTCATATTTTTTTGCCGGGTCGGAACTTTATCGAGATTTATTTTCATTCCTACTCCGCCTTTTGCACTAGTCTCAGCTGTGGAACAAATAATACCAGCGGCACCCATATCCTGCATGCCTATAATCGCCCCTGTTGCAAGAACTTCGATGCATGCCTCAAGTAATTTTTTCTCCTGGAAGGGATCACCTACTTGAACTGCAGGTAAATCTTCCGCGCTGTTGTCTGTAATGTCAGCAGAGGCAAATGCAGCTCCACCCATACCATCTTTACCAGTAGCACTTCCAGCAATGAAAACCGGGTTGCCCTTACCAGTCGCAGTTGCGCTAACGGTTTCCCCAATATGAACTATACCCGCACTCATTGCATTTACCAATGGATTGGTATGATAGCAATCTTCAAAATAAATTTCGCCGCCTACGGTAGGTACTCCAAAACAATTACCATAATGAGCAATTCCATGCACCACGCCGCTTAACAAATGGCGTGTCTTTTCTTTTTCCAAATCTCCAAAGCGCAGTGAATTTAACGTGGCAATTGGTCGGGCTCCCATAGTAAAAATATCTCTGTGAATGCCTCCAACACCTGTTGCAGCACCCTGGAATGGCTCTATTGCCGAAGGGTGGTTATGGCTTTCAATTTTAAAAACTACTCCAAGTCCATCGCCTATATCCATGAGCCCGGCGTTTTCCTCGCCGGCCTTTACAAGAAGTCTTGATCCTTCCCTTGGTAAAGTTTTAAGCCATTTTATAGAGTTTTTATAACTGCAATGCTCACTCCACATTACTGAGTAAGCGCTTAACTCCGTAAAATTTGGAACACGCCCAAGTATGGAAATGATTTTTTCAAATTCGTCCTTTTTAAGCCCTAATTTATCTGCAATCTCAAATGTAATTTCCATGATTATTTATAAGGCGCAAACTTACAATGTCCTGAACTTTCTTAGCCAATTCCTATGTAAATATTTTAACTAACTTCCCACAATCAAAATAGATTAATGGGTTATTTATTATTTATTTTTTACACGGCTCTTTCATGTTGGCTGATAACCCGGTTAAGATTTTTTAGAAATTGCGGCTTGAGCAGCAAAGTATTAATCATTCTTTTTCTTATAAGATTACTTGTTGGGCTTGTAAATGGGTGCATTAGCCTCTATTATTATCCCGTTGCTGATGCGAGAGAATTTCACAGGCAGGGAATTGCTGAGTTTGATTTGCTGTTCAACAATCCTGACGAATACCTGACCAATATTTTTCGTAGCAATTACCATAACTATTCAAATTTCTTTGAAAGTTCTGATTCATTCTGGAATGACCTCAGAACAAATATTATAGCTAAAATACTTTCCATCTTCGATATTTTCAGTGGAAAAAACTTCTTCATCAATACGCTGTTTTTCAATTTTCTAATCTTCTTTGGTGCAGTTTACTTTTATAAGATTTTTATAAAATTAATGCCAAAGCACAGCTTTGTAATTACTACCTGCATTTTCCTTTTGCCTTCTGTTATATATTTCACAAGTGGTATCCATCGGGATGGATTTATCTTCCTATGTCTTTCGATTGTTATTTATAATGCACAAAGATTAATAGAGCAAAAAAAGCACCTATCACGATTTATTTTTTCTATACTAATTTTTCTTTGCATCATTCTACTTTTGAGAAATTTCGTGTTTATAACATTAGCTCCTGCCTTGCTGGCCTGGCTAATAGCCGAACGTTTCCCTAAATATGCTTTTATTAGTTTTCTTGGAGTCTATAGCGTAGTGGCAGTTTTATTCTTCCTTTCCGCTACGCTACCGCAGGCATTTAACCTGCCGGAACATGTCGCATCAAAGCAGATTGAGTTTATAGAGCTATCCAAAGACGGCGGTTCTGCAATTGCTATAAAACCACTACACGCTAATATCGGAAGCTTTTTACATAACGCACCTCAGGCACTCAATCATTCTCTTATGCGTCCATATCTTAGTGAAAAGTTCAATTTTTTATATACACCATTGGCAGTGGAGATTTTGGTATATGAAGTACTTTTCCTTTTGTTCCTCTTTTTTAGAAAAAAGACGCCGCTAACTCCGTTTATTTACTTCTGCTTCTTTTTTAGCATAAGTATGTTTTTGGTGATTGGATACACAATTCCCATATTGGGTGCTATCGTAAGGTATAGAAGCATTTATTTTCCCTTGCTTTTAATTCCAATAATCTATCTTACAGATTGGGAGAAAATAAAGCCTCGATTTTATATAACTAAAAAATGACATGTGAATTATTTTCCACAAATAAGCAAGAATTAACCACATTTTATAAAAAATCTTTGTTTTTATTACGGATAAATCTTTTTTTTGCCATCTAAAACTCAAAATAATGCAATCTTTAAGACTAAATGCTTTACACAACTTACTCTCAAATACGAAAAATCCACAGGGGCCAAAACCTCAAAAAATCACCGCAATTTTTGGTGACAACGTCTTTACCATTAAAAAGGCGCGGAAGTTTCTAAGTGAGGAGGCCTACAAAAGCTTGCTTTCATCTATAAAAACCCAAAGCAAAATTGACCGCCGTATGGGTGACCAAATTGCTGCTGGCCTTAAGGCGTGGGCGGAAACAAAAGATGTAACACATTTTACACATTGGTTTCAACCTTTAACAGAAGCAACTGCTGAAAAACATGATTCATTTTTCACTTTAAAGAGTGATGGCACTGAAATCGAAGAATTTGACGGTGCTGCTCTTATACAACAAGAGCCCGATGCTTCATCCTTTCCAAGCGGAGGATTGAGGGCTACATTTGAAGCAAGAGGCTATACTGCGTGGGATCCGTTATCACCGCCATTTATTATGGAAATTGGAAACGGCAAAACCTTATGTATTCCTACCATCTTCGTTTCTTATACAGGTGAATCACTCGATGCAAAAACGCCCCTCTTAAAAGCACTGGTAGCACTTGATAAAGCAGCTATTGACGTGTGTCAATATTTTGATAAAAACGTCACCTCTGTTACTCCTACACTTGGTTGGGAGCAGGAATATTTTGTTGTAGATGCAGCAATAGCAAATGCCCGTCCTGATATTGTAATGACAGGTCGTACTGTTTTTGGCCATCCACCTGCGAAAGGGCAGCAACTTGAAGACCATTATTTTGCTTCAATCCCGGAAAGGATCTACGCATTTATGAGAGATTATGAGCAGGAGGCATACAAATTAGGAATTCCTTTGCGCACAAGGCATAATGAAGTTGCTCCGTCACAGTTTGAGTGTGCCCCTATTTTTGAAGAAGTAAATCTTGCTGTAGATCATAATACATTATTGATGGATGTGATGACTCGAGTTGCAAGAAGGCATGGGCTTATGGTACTGCTTCATGAGAAACCATTTGCTGGCATAAATGGAAGCGGAAAACATAACAACTGGAGCATGGCTACCAATACAGGCGTCAATTTGTTAGCGCCTGGAAAAACGCCGAAGACAAACCTAATGTTTCTTGCTTTTTTTGTAAATACAATAAAGGCAGTTCATGATTATTCGGATATTTTAAGAGCCTCAATAGCAAGTGCCGGAAACGATCACAGGCTAGGCGCTAACGAAGCACCACCGGCTATTATTTCAATTTTTATTGGAGAATATTTAACCGACGTTTTGAACCAGATTGAAAAAAGAGTAGGTGATAATTTCGATGAGCAAGATGAAGCAATGCTTAAACTGGATATCCATAAAAGTATTCCTGAGCTAATGCTTGACAACACTGATAGAAACCGTACTTCACCATTCGCTTTCACAGGAAATAAATTTGAATTTAGGGCGGTTGGCTCTGCGGCCAATTGTGCCGTAGCAATGACTGTATTAAATTCTATAATGTGTGAGACTCTTACCCAATTCAAAAAAGATGTTGATTCTTTAATCGATGGTGGCGAGAAGAAAGAGATAGCGCTCATGCAAATCATTCAGAAATATATTGTCGAGAGTAAATCTGTGTTATTTGAAGGAGATGGCTATAGTGAAGAATGGGCAACTGAGGCTGAAAAAAGGGGATTGCCTAACGTGAAGACCACTCCACTTGCATTGGATGCCTTAGTAACTGATAAGGCTAAAAAATTATTTGAAAGCCATAATATATATTCACATAGTGAACTTGAAGCAAGGCACGAAATATTACTGGAAAATTATATTAAGAAAGTTCAGATAGAAGCAAGAATGATCGGCGACCTGGCTAGCACTTATATCCTCCCTGCGGCAATAAAATATCAAAATGTGCTGATAAAGAATATCAGAGGTTTAAAGGAGATTGGTTTGGATGATAAAAGCTATTCAAGCCAAATGCAAATTGCCTCAAAAATTTCTGAACATATTTCATACATAAGCACTCGCGTGGAATCCATGATTGAAGCAAGAAAAGTTGCAAATGGAATCGCAGGCGCACGGGAAAGAGCAATTGCATATTGTGATAGTGTAAAAAGTTATTTCGATGAGATACGTTATCACGTAGATAAACTGGAGTTACTGGTGGACGATGAATATTGGGAATTACCAAAGTATCGTGAAATGCTTTTTTTAAGATAAAAAAATCTTTATCGCCTTAAAGAAAAAGCCCTGTTAAAATGATGGGGCTTTTACGTTTCATGCATTAAATTTTTACATTAAAATCTTACCATCTTTCATGTGCAAAATGCGATCACTTAGCTGTGCCAGTTCTTCATTATGCGTTACTATTAGAAAGCTTTGCTGAAAGCGATTCCGCAAGTCAATAAATAAATTATGAAGTTCTTTTGCATTTGATGAGTCAAGATTACCTGTAGGTTCATCCGCCATTACTATGGAAGGATTATTAATCAATGCCCTTGCAACTGCAACTCTTTGCTGTTCGCCGCCCGATAACTCTCCAGGCTTGTGAGATGCTCTTTCGCTAAGATTAAGTAAGTCTAATAAAGATAATGCTCTCTCTTCGATCTCGCTGGTTTTATGCCCGGCGATCCAGCCGGGTACACATATATTTTCCAATGCTGTAAATTCAGGCAAAAGATGGTGGAACTGAAAAACAAAACCAATATTTTTATTTCTAAACTCAGCAAGCTTCTTTCCACTCAATTTGGACACAGTCGTATCATCCAAATAAATTTCACCTTCATCTGCCATATCAAGCGTACCTAAAATATGCAACAAAGTACTTTTACCCGCTCCGGAAGACCCAGCTATGCTTACAATTTCTCCTTTTGTTATTTCGATATCAACGCCCTTTAAAACGGGAAGAGAACCATAATTTTTATAAATACCAGTGGCTTTTAACATGCTTAAATGTAAAGGTTAAAATACAATTTCGAAAAGACAAAAATAAAATACTTACTATTCACCTATTGCGTTATATTATTCACCAAAAGACAGCTGACTGTAAGTAAAACATTATTTGGTAATACCGATATAACTTTTACTTTTGCGGAAAATTTGGTTACCCGTTTCAATTTATAAAAAAGAAAAAGGAATATATATGTTTTGGACTTTAGAACTAGCCTCACACCTTGAAGATGCTCCATGGCCTGCTACAAAAGATGAGTTAATAGATTTCTCAATTCGTAGCGGTGCTCCCATTGAAGTGGTGGAGAACCTGCAGGAACTTGAAGATGAAGGTGGAGAAATTTATGAGGGACTTGAAGATATATGGCCAGATTATCCCAGCCAGGAAGATTTCTTTTTTAATGAAGATGAATACTGACAAGAGGGATATTAAAATCTTTTTAGAATATAAACAAAAACCGCTCAGCAACTGGGCGGTTGTGTTTTAAAAAATACGCTGGAAATATAAGGAAGAAATTTTACAACTACTCCCGCTATTTTGTTATCCTTCCAATAAAAATTTAATATCGCTATTTTTCCATCTGTTCAATTACGCTTTCTGTAACACCGGTAAAAGAAAATCCTCCGTCATGGAAAAGGTTTTGCATAGTAACATACTTTGTAAAATCACTGAATAGTGTAACGCAATAATTAGCGCAATCTTCTGCAGTAGCATTGCCGAGAGGGCTCATTTTTTCGGCATAATTTATAAATCCATCAAAACCTTTTACGCCACTTCCTGCAGTGGTACGCGTGGGCGATTGTGAAATTGTATTTACTCTTACGTGCTTCTTAAGTGCGTAGTGATATCCAAAACTTCGGGTTACACTCTCCAATAAAGCTTTAGCATCCGCCATTTCACTATAATCAGGAAATACTCTTTGTGCAGCAATGTAAGTAAGTGCCACCACACTTCCCCATTCATTTATGGCATCTTGTTTCATTGCGGTCGCGAGTAAGCGATGCAGACTCATGGCAGAAATGTCGAGCGTCTTTTGATTAAACCCATAATCAATTTCGGTGTAGTGTTTTCCCTTACGCATATTAACGCTCATACCTACCGAATGTAAAATGAAATCAACACCTCCACCGAAATGATCTTTTGCTTTGGTAATTAAATTGAGCAAGTCATCATTGCTGGTTACATCACAGGCAACGATAGGGGCGCTTATTTTTTCGGCAAGTTTATTTATTTCTCCCATCCGCATTGCTACAGGAGCATTAGTGAGTAATATTTCGGCACCTTCTTCATGGCAGCGTAGCGCTGTTTTCCACGCGATTGAATTTTCATCAAGCGCACCAAAAATAATTCCCTTTTTCCCTTTCAATAAATTGTAAGACATGGTTGGTTAATTGGTTTATTAGTTAAATAGTTGGGTTAGCTTATTTACTGCCTCATATTTTTTTGTAATTATCTTTTGCTCCTTGATTCATTTTCATCAATTCCCTATCATTTCTTTAGCATTTTCAAATGCAGCTGCTGTTGGCTTTTCACCACTAAGCATCGTTGCAATTGTAGTAATTCGTTCATCATTATTTAATTCTTTTATTGCGGTAGTTATTTTATCATTCTTAATTTCTTTATACACAAAAAAATGAGTTTCTGCCTTCGATGCGATTTGCGGCTGATGGGTTATGGAAATTACCTGGTGGCCGCCCGCAAGTTCCTTCATAATAAGGCCAACCTGTCGTGCAGCCTCTCCGCTTATACCGCTATCAATTTCATCGAAAATCAAAGTAGGCAATTGTATACTTTTTGCGACAAGCGATTTGATGCTTAGCATCAAACGACTTAATTCTCCTCCGCTGGCAACCTTACGCAATGGCTCAAAATGTGCCATCTTTCCCGAAAGGCCCTGGGGCAAATTAGCATCGAATAAAAATTCTATGGAATCGATACCAAAGGCGTTTAAAACCTTTTCTGTTTTGATTTCAACTTTTATATGTGCATTCGGCATTCCTACCTGTGTTAAAAGATCGCTTACTTTTTCTTCAAATATGCTAACCTGCTTTTTCCTTTTCTCTGAAATCTTTTCCGCAATTTTAATTGCTTCGCTGTAATATTCTTTTAGCTTATTTTCAACGGCTACAATTCCATCAGTAAGATTGGTAACTTTTTCAAGTTCTTTCGAAAGCGTATTTTTTATTTCAATGAGCTCAGCCGTAGTTTGTACATTATGTTTTTTAAGCAGGCGATATCCTTCTCCCATGCGATCATTTAGTTCATCTATTTTTTTTGCATCATAATTTACTCCATCGTTTATTTGATCGATCTCTGAGGCAATATCCTGTAACTCTATCTCGGCAGACTGTAACCTTTCGGTTAAGGTATTTATAGCAGGATGAAAATCACGCAGCCCTCTTAGTTTGCTAATTATCAGCTTTACTTGCTGAATGATCGGTTCCTCGTTGTCCTGCATCTGAAAACTGACTTCAGAAAGAACCGACTTGATATTTTCTGAATTACTCATTAATTTAATTTCCGCATCCACATTTTCTATTTCGCTTTCTGAAAAATGGGCTTCTTCAAGTTCATCAAATAGAAATTTATTATAATCGTATTCTCTATTAGCCGAAGCCTGTTCCTCTCTCATAAGCCCGAGTTGTTGAGAAGTATCGAGATAGTTTTTATAAACGATTTGGTATTGAATTATGTCCTTGCTATTCCCAGCAAGGGCATCAATCACCTCGCGTTGAAAATGATTATCACCCAACTCCAACGAATCAAATTGCCGGTGGAGGTCAACAAGTAATTGAGACAATTCTTTTAACTGATTAAGATTTACCGGAGTGTCATTAATGAAAGCCCTCGATTTTCCGTTTACAGAAATCTCCCTTCTTATCACAATTTCTTCCTCAAAATCAAGTTCATTATTTTGCAAAAACTCCTTTACTGAAGAATTGCTTGTGCTGAAAAGACCCTCAACAAAACATTTCTTGTCTTTGCTAAGCAGAACTGAAGTGTCAACTCTATCTCCCAGAATCAAGCTTAACGCTCCCATTAGAATACTTTTTCCCGCTCCGGTTTCCCCGGTTATAATATTTAAATGGGGCGAAAAATGTATTTTAATGGAATCAATTATGGCGTAATTCTGTATGTGTAATTGCTTAAGCATTTCTAAAAGGCAAATTACGATATTTATGCTTTGGCTGAATGAGTTCTATTTACATTAGGAGCGAGCAATAAAAAAGGGATGCTTTTGGCACCCCTTAATGTAGTATTTTGTTCATTCTTATTTCACTTCAACTGCATTGTTCAACTCGTCATCAACAAGAATACGGCCGCAGTTTTCACATACAATTATTTTTTTTCGCTGCTTGATATCACTTTGTTTCTGGGGCGGAATTGCATTAAAACAACCTCCGCAAGCATCTCTCTCTACGGGGACAACCGCGAGGCCATTCCTATAGTTTTTACGTATCCTGTCGTAGCTTACTAATAGCCTTTCATCAACATGCTCTCTTGCCGACTCAGCCTGCTTGTTATAATTTTTCTCTTCTTTATCAGTTTCTGCAATAATCTTTTCCAACTCGCCCTTTTTCCCTTTGAGATTTGCCTCTTTGGTGGCAACTGCCTTTTTAGCTAATTCAAGCTGCTTTCCCTTCTCACCAATATCCTCTGTTGCATCTTTTATATGCTTTTCTGCAAGCTTGGTCTCAAGCGTTTGCATTTCAATTTCTTTGTTGATTGCTTCAAACTCACGATTGTTCTTCACATTATCGCTTTGTTTTTCATACTTTTTTATGAGATCCTGCGCATCTTTAATTAAAGTCTTCTTATCCTCAATAAACTGCTGCATACCATTTATCTCTTCTTCAATACGATTTTGGCGTGCATGCAAACCCTCAATTTCATCTTCAAGGTCACTAACCTCTATTGGTAGCTCGCCCTTTAAGATCTGGATTCCATCTAACTTGCTATCTACTTTTTGCAGCTTAACAAGAGATGACAATTTTTCTTCTACAGAATAATCTTTTACTTGTGACATATATGATGTATGATTTTGTATTTTATCAAACTTGCAAATCCAATTCTGCTTTCAGATATAATAGTTGACAGGATTGGTATTAATTTTTGTTTTTAGGACGGCAAAGTTAGGAAATTTTTCCGTCAAAATATCAGCTAAAAGGGCTATAGTATATTGCTCGCTTTCAAAATGACCTATGTCTGCCATTAAAATTTCTGAGTCTGCATCAAAAAATTCATGGTATTTGATATCCGAAGTTATAAAAGCCTGTGCCCCCGATGCTTTAGCTTGCGAAATTAAAAAACTTCCGGCACCACCACACACCGCTATTCTTGAAATCTTGTTTTTAAGAAACGGGGAGTGGCGAATAGTCTGTAATTTGAAAGCAGTTTTAAGTACTAAAAGCAGCTTTTTTTCGGAAAGAGGCTTGGGTAAATCACCGAATAAACCACTACCAAAGTCAGTTAGATTAGTATCCAATGGATATATATCGTAGGCTACCTCCTCATAAGGATGAGCCGCTTTTAAAGATGCCACTATTTGCTTTTGTAAATGGGCCGGAAAAATTACTTCTATCCTGGTTTCATTTTCTTCATGTCTTTTTCTAATATCGCCGATGTAAGGATGTGCGCCAGGCTCCGCTTTAAATGTCCCGACACCTTCGGTATTAAAACTACATTCGCTATAATTTCCAAGCTTTCCACCCGATTTAAACAAAGCATTTCTTACCGCGTCGGCATTTCCTTTAGGTGAAAACGTTACCATTTTTTTCAGGATCTTTTCTTTTGGCTCAAGTACTTGTAAATTCTGAAGTCCTAATTTTTCAGCAATCTGTTTATTAACCCCAGCTATCACATTATCAAGATTGGTATGAATTGCATACACCGCGATATTGTTTTTAATGGCAGAAATAACTGTACGCTCCACATAATTAGCACCGTTTAATCTTTTCAATCCTTTGAAAATGATGGGATGATGGGCTACTATAAGATTACACTTTTTGCTTACCGCTTCCTGCACCACTTTTTCGGTAACGTCAAGCGCGGTAATAATCCCGGTACATTCATCTTGTTTATTTCCAACTATCAGGCCTGCATTATCATAGTCTTCCTGCAAACTCAGCGGGGCAAAGTTTTCCAGGCACTCAATTACAACACTTATTTTCATTCATTTTTTTCTAAAGATAAGATGTTTGTAAAAGCCAATTTTTTACAATTGATTTGGATGCAAATGACTGTACTTTTGAAAGGAATTCTTCTTAGATTGAAGTCGGGCTTATTGCCTGTACATATTAAGTTCCAGAGCTTCGGTGCTTCCCCATGGTGACAGTTTGAGCGTAGGGAAATTTTTACTGGTAAAACGCCATGACCTGCTTAAAAAAGCGAATTCAGCCGGCGGGATAGGTAAGCTGATGTCGAGTTTACTATAATCCTCATTGCTAGTCCAGGTGCCCATGTAAACAGTACTGCCAATAGTCGCTTTCAGAGGGCCATGATAATAGTCGGTCTTTAGCAGGACAAATGTATAGCCGGTGTAGTTTGCGGTAAGATCCGAACTATTATCAGTTGCAAGGCTCACTATAAAGTCGCGGTTGAGAACATTGGTTTCAAAATATTGTTCCAAAAGTGGATTGTTAGCAAGATCTCCCGCCTTTTTGCAGGAAGCACATAATAGCAAAACGGAAAGTATGGTGAGCGGGATATTTTTTAATTGTACCATTTGTCATTTAATTCCATTCCTTAAAACTAATAAATTGCAACGAAAGGCTGCAAAAGAAAGAACGGAAAATCGACTGGGATATTATACAAGGATAACAATGCTTCCAGCCGAAATAAGCCCTCTAAATCATAACTTCATTCAATAAAAAAAATATGCACTTATTTCGAAGAGGCTTGTTATCTATTTGCGTGCTGCTATTTTGCAAGCAGGGCTTTTCTCAAATATTTGGAGGTAACCCGCCTTTAATAAAATGGAAGCAAATAAATACAGGCGCTTCAAGAGTGATTTTCCCTTCAGGCCTTGATTCTACTGCTCTACGAGTAACTAATATTATCAATTTCATAAAAGAACCTACCGAAAAAACAATAGGCTTTGCTTCGAAAAAAATAAATATTGTTCTTCAAAACCAAACCACCATCTCAAATGGTTATGTTGGGCTTGGCCCTTACCGGAGTGAATTTTACCTAAACCCGACTCAAAATAGTTTCGAGTTGGGAAGCCTGCCGTGGCCCGATCAGCTAACGATTCATGAATACCGGCACGTAGAACAATTTAATAATTTTAATGTAGGGGCATCGCGGGTATTGCGTTCATTATTTGGTGAAGAGGGACAAGCGCTTGCTAACAATACAGCGATACCAAACTGGTTTTTCGAAGGTGATGCGGTTTATAACGAAACAAATGTGAGCAAGCAGGGCCGTGGAAGTTTACCGTTTTTCTTTAATGGCTACGGCTCTCTTTGGAAGGCAGGGAAAAACTATAGCTGGATGAAACTCAGAAATGGATCGTTCAAAGATTTTGTGCCTGATCATTACAAGCTCGGTTACATGCTTGTTTCTTACGGAACGGAAAAGTATGGCAACAAATTCTGGGAGAAGGTAACGAAGGATGCAGCATCTTTTAAAGGATTATTTTATCCATTTCAGAAAGCTATAAAAAAATACTCAGGCACCGATTATACCACTTTCCGAAAAAATGCAATTGATTTTTTTAAAAGCCAGTTTGATATAAAACCCGGAAATATTATTAAAAAGCAAACTTATATTGATGAAGAATATCCTGCATTTGTTGAAAATGACATAGTATATGTTAAAAGCGGATATAAACAGATACCCGAATTTATTATAAGGCACGGCAACAAAGAGACCAGGCTTCGAGTAAAAGATTACTCATTAGATAATCATTTTAGCCTGAAAAACGGTAAGATCGTTTATGCATCTTACAGGTCTGACATAAGATGGGGTTACCGTGACTTTAGCGACCTACAAATTCTTGATGTTAAAACCGGTAAACAAAAAACGATAACGAATCACACAAAATATTTTTCGCCGGATATTAGTGCCGATGGTAAAAGTGTAGTTGCTGTCGATCAATCTATAAGTGGAAAATCGACTTTACATATTTTAGATGCGGTCATGGGAAAGGTAGTTTACAAAATCCCTAATCCGGATCAATTGTTCTACACCTATCCTAAATTCTTAAGCCCTGATAAAATACTTTCCGCCGTGAGAGATACTTTGGGCAAAATGTCTTTAGCAGAAATTGATATTTCAACAGGTAGCACAAAATATCTTACTCCCCTTTCCTACAATGTTATTGGATTCCCCACCATCCAGAAAGACACGGTTTATTTCACCAATTCTATTCACAAAACCGACGAGTTATTTGCCTGCACCTTAGCAGACAAAAAGTTGTGGAAAGTTGTTTCTGATAATGACAGTGGCTTAGGAAAATATGAACCAGTTGCAAATGATTCATCACTTGCGTGGGCGACATTTACGGCGATGGGCTATAAACTCATTGTGGTTGCGAAAAAAGACGTTGTATTTGAAGAATTAAATCCAAAAACGATTGATAAAAATACCTCCAGTTTTGGGATTACATCATTAAATAACATCAATTCAAACTTGCTTTACAGTGTGCCGAATGATTCCTTAGTTGTAAAAAAATATTCCAAAATATTCAGGCTGTTTAATTTTCATAGTATTGAGCCTACCATTGATGATCTTGAATATAGCCTGGCAGTACTAAGTGAAAATATACTGAACACAATGCAGTCGCAATTACTATTCGCTTACGACAGGGCTGAGCAATTTAAAAAATTAGGTTTCCAGGCAACCTACGGGGGCTTCTTCCCTTTTTTATCAGTGGGTATTAGTTATACGATTGATCGCCGTGTATATAATGCCAGTCAGAGCTCTGTTTATTTTAATGAACTCGAGCCTTATGCAGGATTTAATATTCCCCTAAATTTTAGCAAGGGCCGCACCTTTGCTTTTTTAAATTTTGGAAGCCAATATGTTTATAATGAAAGCTTTTATAAAGGCGTCTATAAAGACACAATTGGAAATATTTCTTACAGTTATGTTAGTAGTTTTTTTTCTTTTAGTAATCAGGTTCAAAGGGCAAAACAGCAAATCTTTCCGCGTTTTGCCCAATCCTTTAATCTTGCATTTAAATCTGCATTAACCCAATACAATGGCAACCAGTTCCTGGCCAATGGAACTATTTATTTACCAGGATTGTTAAATACTCATAGCATTGTCTTAAACGCAGCGTTCCTAACCAAGGATTCTTCAAGAGAAATAAGTTTTTCGAGCGGGTTTCCTTTTTCAAGAGGTTATGGAGCCGCCAATTTTTTCAGGATGTATAAATGGGGGATAAATTATCATGCACCACTTCTATACCCGGGTGCAGGATTTGGAAATATATTCTATTTATTAAGAGTACGTGGCAACCTATTTTACGATAACACTTTTGTAAAAGATTTTTTTAGAAATGGGAACTCCTATAACACTAATTTTAATTCTGCCGGGGTTGAAATTAATTTTGATACAAAATGGTGGAACCAGGGTAATGTATCCATTGGTTTTAGATATAGTCATTTGTTTAATAATGACTTATTTGGAAATAGCGGCAGTAGCCGTTGGGAAATAATTTTACCGGTAAATATTTTCAATCAGTAAGAGTTACCTAAAAAAATCAGATCAAAAAGCCCGTAAATAAAGTTGCGGCAAAATGCCTGATTAAAGTTAAAATAATCTATTTCCCTATTCTAAATAGGATGATTTTAATTAATTTACGTCCCGAAATTCTGATCGAAAAGTTTTCTTATGGCAAAATTAAAAACTAAGAAAAAAGCAAAAGGCGCTTTATACTTTGTGACAGTCGCAACGATTACTGCGCTGGCGTTTGTATTTATTATAAAAGAAGGGAAACGTATAAAAATGGAGAATGAATTACTTTCCTACGAGGTTTGGTAATAGAACTCTTCGATTTTTTTCAAGATTATTTATTGACAGATTATCAAAGTTTTGGTAAAACTTTCCAACCTACATTACAAATACAAAACTGCGATAGTTAATAATTTCGCTACAAAGATTTCTAAATGCAAATATTTTTACCTCTCCTAAAGAAAAAATATTAATTATTTTCGCTGACACATAAATACTTATAATGGCAATTGAAGCAGGCACACCAGCTCCGGATTTTAGCTTATACAGTTCAGAAAAAGAAAAAGTATCTCTAAGTGATTATAAAGGGAAGAACGTAGTCTTGCTGTTTTTCCCTCTCGCATTTACGGGTGTTTGTACTAAAGAACTCTGTAATGTGCGGGATAATATCGGTATTTATAACAACAGCAAGGCCAAAGTACTTGCCATATCAGTAGATTCTCCTCAAACACTTGCGAGATTTAAAGAAGACCAGCATCTCAATTTTCCATTGCTAAGTGATTTCAACAAAACAGTTTCAGCAGCATACGGAAGTCTATATGAAACTTTTTCACTTGACATGAAGGGTGTAAGTAAAAGAAGCGCTTTTGTGATTGACGGCAATGGCATCGTTTGCTATGCTGAAGTGCTCGATAATGCCGGCGAGGAGCCAAATTATACGGCCATAGAAAATGCATTGGCATCTCTCAATTAACTGTCTCTTAATTCATTGGTTGTAGTTTTTTTCTTAACTTTTGTAGTTTGGGACAATTAACTTATTACGGTTACGTTAGTCATTTGGACACTTTTTTACAAGGCCATCATAAATTTTAGAAAGGCGCTTAATTATACTTTAAAAGTTGTAATTTTAAAATTAAAGTTTATATTTTTGAAATATTGAAAAGAATTTTCTACATACTTTTTCTTATTGTCGGTTTTAGTTTTAGCAGTCAAGCACAGGTTAAGTCTTCTTTACCTTCTGCATTTGTTATGAAGACCGTTAAATTTTATCCGAATCCTGCAGTAAACCTCATTAACTTTGAATTCTTAAAAAGTTACGATCAATCTTACTCACTCGAGATTTATAATTTTATTGGAAGAAAAGTTGCTGATATAAAGCTTTCAGACAAAAAGATAATTGTGCCATTAACGGACTTTTATCGCGGTGTATATATTTTCCAACTCAAAGACAAGCAAGGCTCCATTGTAGAAGCCGGAAAGTTCCAGGTAGCCAAATAATTTCTTTTTTTACCTCCACCTGCAATACATTACCGGTAATCTTTTTAAAAATACCTGGTTCAAATTTACAGACGCGGCTTCCAAATAACTTCCGATACATTAAGGCGATGTGAAAAAAATCTGCTAAGGATAAATAGATAATCACTTAGCCGGTTGAGGTATTTAATAATTAAGGGCTCAACACTATCATCAATAACTTTTAAATGAACACAACACCTCTCTGCACGTCGGCAGACACACCTGGCAATATGGGCCGTAGAAACAGCAGGATGGCCGCCGGGCAAAACAAAATGTTTCATCTCAGGCAGTTCGTCATTCATATTATCCATTTCATTTTCAAGTAGCACTACATCAGTTTCATGGAGATCGGGAATATGAAGTTTGGTTTCTTTATGTGGATCGCAGGCCAGTGAAGACCCGATAGTAAATAACCGGTCCTGGATTTCTTTTAAAATAGATTTTGAATGAGAGATCGTGGTGTGATCACCAACCAGGCCAATAAATGAATTAAGCTCATCCACTGTTCCATAAGCCTCAATACGCAGATCACTTTTCAATAATTTTGTTCCGCCTATAAGGCTGGTTTTGCCTTCATCCCCTGTTTTAGTATAAATTTTTTGAGACATTAAAATTGTAGTTAAGAAAAATAAGTAGTGAAAGAAAAGGAACAAATAAATGCTTAATGACTAACAGCCATTGTTTCCTGCCTCATGTTATCACTTTCGATCAATCCATCTTTTAGCCTGATAATTCTATGAGCGTAGTGGGCGATATCCTCTTCATGAGTTACAAGAATTACCGTGTTTCCATCGGCCTGTATTTTGTCAAAAATTTTCATAATCTCCACTGATGTTTTGGAATCGAGATTCCCCGTGGGTTCATCCGCAAGAATTATGGAGGGATTGTTTACCAATGCGCGGGCAATGGCAACCCGCTGGTTCTGCCCCCCTGACAACTCGTTTGGCTTGTGATGGCTCCTATCCGAAAGACCAACCCTGTCCAGCATTTCCAGGGAGTGTTCCGTGCGTATCTTCTTTTTGGAGCCATTGTAAATAAGTGGCAGTGCTACATTTTCCGCAGCGGTGAGCCTTGGCAATAAATTAAATTGCTGAAATACAAAACCGATCTCCTTGTTCCGCACTTCTGCAAGTTCATCATCAGTCGTTTTACTTACATCTTTGCCATTAAGTATATACCTGCCGGAAGTAGGTGAATCAAGGCAGCCCAGTAAATTCATGAGCGTAGACTTACCACTTCCGCTTGGCCCCATTAAAGCGACATATTCATTCTTAAAAATTTCCAGTGAAATCCCTTTCAAAACCCGGAGTTCCTGCTTCCCCATGATGTAGCTCTTTTGAATATTTTCCAGTTTTATTATTGGGGCCATTTCTTATTTTATTGTTTAATTTTTAATTCATTAAAACGAATATACCATATCAGAGCATCATGTAAAAATCGTGCGAGTATAAAACATGATACTTACAACGCCTTAAGGCAATTTATTTCCGTATCACTTTCGGCACTTTAAAAAATTGATCGTCGTGAAGCGGAGCATTTTTAAAAGTATCTTCCCTGCCTATCATTCCGCTTACCTCATCATCCCGTAAAATATTTATGTTTTCGCTCATGTGTCGCAAGGGCTCAACACCAGTAGTATCAAGTTCATTGAGCTTATCTATAAAACCGATCATCTGCTGCAAGTCGTTTTTTATTTCTTCTTTTTCTTCGGCATTAAATTCAAGGCGGGCAAGATTTGCAAGCTTGTCAATTAATTCGTCATTTACATTCATTTAGCAAATATAAAACATAGTTTGAGAGGTAAGCGGCGGCAAATGATAAACGGAGTCAAGCACTTTGCCCGGTCAGCGAACTTCCCTAATAGAATAACTTCACCGTTTAGAAACTATTTGAATTATTTATCTTCGCCGCCTTATGGATAAGAAGAAAGAAACCTTGCCAACCAGCAGGGAGGTTGTAATGAGCGGAATAAGGCCCACGGGGTTTTTACACCTTGGAAATTATTTTGGAGCCATTAGAAATTATGTAAAAATGCAAGACGACTATGAATGCTTTTTCATGGTTGCCGATTTGCATTCTCTCACAACTCATCCTGATACAAAAGAACTAAAAAACAATGTACATAGAGTTCTTGCAGAAAACATAGCCTGTGGCCTTGACCCGGACAAAGTAGCTTTATATTGCCAAAGCCACGTACACGAAACAAGCGAATTGTACCTGTTTTTAAATATGCTTGCCTACAAGGGGGAACTTGAAAAAACAGCCACCTTCAAAGAGAAGGTAAGACTTTCACCGCAAAATGTGAATGCAGGATTACTTACTTATCCTGTATTACAGGCAGCCGATATTCTTTTACACAGAGCGCATTACGTTCCAGTAGGAAAAGACCAGGAGCAACATCTTGAGATGTCGAGGAATTTCGCTAAAAGATTTAATCACAGGTATAAGTCCGATTCGCAGGAAGATGTTTTTCCGGAACCTGTGGCATTTAATTTTAGCAACGATCTTGTAAAAGTGCCTTCGCTCGATGGCGGAGGAAAAATGAGCAAAAGTGAAAATCAAATGGCTACCTTATATCTCGCCGATGATGATGACATCATCAGAAAAAAAGTAATGAAGGCAAAAACTGATAGTGGCCCTACAGAGAAAAACTCCTCAAAACCGGGATATATTGAAAACCTGTTTTTACTAAAAAAGCTGGTAAGCAGTGAGGAGGAAATATTAAATTACGAAGAACAATATAATAATTGTACGATTCGATATGGCGATATGAAAAAACAACTCGCCGAAGAAATGGTAAAATTCATCGCTCCCATACGTCACCGAGTAAATGAAATACTGGCAGACGAAAAATATTTACAACAAGTAATGAAGAAGGGGGCTGAAAAGGCAATCGCAAGTGCCGGGGTCACCATGCAGATAGCACGAAACGCAATGGGCCTTAATTATTTTTAGATTTCAGCATTTTAGATTTACTTTTATTAATACCTTTTCCATAATAAAAAGCCATTTTATCTGGCAGCTTACATTCATCACACAATCTAAATCTGACAAGATAAATGGCAAAATCAAAGAAAGCAAAACATATAGCAGTTGCGGGAAATATCGGGGCGGGAAAAACTACTTTGACCGAATTATTGAGCAAGCATTATAAATGGATTCCCCAGTTTGAGGATGTTGACCACAACCCATATCTTAACGATTTTTATGAAGATATGCCGAGGTGGAGTTTTAACCTGCAGGTTTATTTTTTAAACAGCCGGCTCAACCAGCTTCTCGAAATTCAGCGTGGCACCGAAACCGTTATACAAGACAGAACTATCTATGAAGATGCCAATATTTTTGCTCCCAACCTTCATGATATGGGCCTGATGACGAAAAGAGATTTTAGCAATTACTATACTTTTTTTGAAACGCTTAAAACAATGGTTAAGCCCCCGGATCTTCTAATTTACCTGAATGCATCCGTACCTACCCTTGTAGCCCAAATACAAAAAAGAGGCCGTGAATATGAAGAAAATATTCGCCTGGATTATCTAAAAAAACTCAATGAGTTTTACAACAAATGGATCAACAGTTACGATGAAGGGCCTCTTCTTATTATCAATGCAGATACCAATAAATTCTCGGAAAATGAGGAAGACCTTGGAACGATAATCAACCAGATAGATGCCCAGTTATTTGGATTGTTCTGATGAAGCCGCATTTTTAGCTACTGAAATTTTATTCGTGCCTTTTGCCCGCAAATAACGCCGTTAACCCATATTTCATCACAAATACTTTTGGATAATCGTATTTTAATATTTCAAAACTTTTACCAAAATTAAAATGTATGAAACAGATAATACTTTCAAAGGGGTCGATGGTTATAATGCTGATTGGATTGATATCAATTACCGGCTATTCACAAATTACAACACCACGTACGCCGAGCCCGGCGGCAATGGTTCAGCAAACTATAGGAATATCTAGTGTATCAGTAAAATATTCAAGACCCTCTGTAAAGGGACGCGAAATTTGGGGGAGCCTGGTTCCTTATGGGTGGAATGTTCAGGCGTTTGGAGCAGGTAACTCAGCACCCTGGCGTGCAGGTGCCAATGAAAATACGGTAATTCAATTCTCAAACGATGCAATGGTAGAAGGACAGCCTGTTCCAGCCGGTTCCTATGGATTAACGTTTGTTATCAACAAAGACAATACCGGCGAAGTGATCTTATCCAAGGATTACAAATCATGGGGAAGCTTTTTTTATGATCCTGCTCACGACCTTTTAAGAGCCAAAATAACAACACGCCAGATACCTGAAACAGAAATGCTTACTTACGATTTTATAAATGATACAAAGACTTCTTCCGAACTGGTACTTAATTGGGAAAAGAAACAATTTCCGGTAAAAATAGAATTTGATGTAGATAAAATTGTAATGGAAAATGCAGCAGAAGAATTAAAGGGTGCAATAGGATTTAACTCTATCGGATTTTCAACTGCTGCTAATTATGCGTTGCAGAATAAAGTAAATCTTGATAAAGGGCTTATTTGGATAAACCAAGCGATTGCTCAAAACAGTAATTTCAATAATCTTGCTACCAAATCAAATATTTTAAAAGAAATGGGCAATACTGCGGAAGCAGATAAAATTATGAAAGATGCAACTGCAGCTGCAACAGAGTTTGAGTTAAATAATTATGGATATCAATTACTCAATGGAGGGAATCATGATAAGGCAATTGAAATACTCTTACTAAATACCCAAAAACATCCTTCCAGCGCTAATACCTGGGATAGCCTTGGAGAGGCATACGCTATAAAAGGCGATAAAAAAAATGCAATCATCAATTTTAAAAAGGCGCTAAGTATGAATCCTGCTGCAAATGTGAAAGCAAATTCGGAGAAATTTCTTCATCAGTTGGGCGCCATGTAAATTAGTTAGGCAGGTAACCAAAAAAGTTTGGTGCCTGCCTCAATTATTATAATTCATTGTATCGATTATTTTATTTTTAATCCTTCAATCCTTTCAATTCAATACGCACATTTGTGGTACAAGGTTTTTGAAAAACGTTTTGTATTGATTTATTGTTATTGATCGTTTTGTAAAAATCATCCAGGAACCTGGTAATAAATTTTAAGTATTTAGGGCTGAGCATTGAACAGCTCGTGTATAAATTATAGATATCATTTTTCTTCTGATTAAACAATTCGAAAGTTTCAATAAAGTCCATATTAAGCTGATTGCAATAACCGCGGTAAATTCTGTCACGAACAGAAGAAATTTCTAATTCCGGCGCCGCCCCTGCATAAGGTGCGTCTACAATTCCAGCATGGTCAAAATCGTAAGGAACAGCGTAAGGAGATTGCATTGAATCGATTGATAGTAGTTTGATATTTTGCATGTAAGGAACAGACCAATCAGTATTTGCAATCAGGTATTGAAATACTGCCATTTTAGTAAACTCCATTCTGTTGGTTTTTTCCATTTGAAATTGCTTAGTTTTCAATAACGATGCCTTATTTCGTTTAGCTAAAGCTTCTTCATCCTCAATTAATATGCAGTACTGCGTTTCGGTTTTTCTTTGACCGGCAGAATCTTGAAATTCTACCTCAACCAACCTGGCTCTAAAACTTTTTTCTGTAAGAAGATTATACAATTTGTAAACAAGCCATTCTCTTATCACATACTCATCTCCCTGGCAGGGCATAACCAGCTTCAGCTTGTTTTGTTTTTCAAAAGGAGTATGGGTCATTTTTTCAGCCTTAGGAAAATTTAAGAGCAAAGGAGGCAGTTTACAATTCTCTTTCAGGCGCCTGAAATTTCCTCTTGCTTTTGCTTTTATATGAATGGAATGAAGGCTGCTGTCTTTAGATTTGTACTGTAGCAGTAGGGGATGGTAAGCCATATTTTCTTTCCTGTCATTGTATAGCTCATTTAGTTTACCTGAAAGTTTTAAATGGAGAATGTCATCACTCCCGAAAAGTCCTTCGGCTTCAGCAGTACTTCTTTCTTTTTCAGCCAGAACATTCGAAGGCTCTTTTTGCGCATATAAATTTATAGAAAAAAATATAAGACAGTAGCATAGAACGCTGAACTTACCAAGCCGGCGGTACATAATCGTTGGAGTTAAATAAGAAATATATTTTTTATTAATCCAAAGGCTAACAACAAAGTTTCGGCGATCATCGGGAAAGAATCTACAAGGTAACATTCATTAACCTGTCTGCATAATTTCTAATGCTATATTTGAATCAATCATTCATTATTTCTTTCTTAAGATTCTTTTGCGGTGCTTCATTCCCCAATTCACCAACTCTTCAATAACTTTTTCAAGGGAGGCGCCGTAAGAAGTGAGTTCATATTCAACGGTAACGGGTTTAGTATTAAAAACAATACGTTCCACGAGCTCATTCATTTCAAGCTCCTTTAGTTCTTTGGACAACATTTTACCGGAGATTTTGCCGACATGCCGCTGTAACTCTTTAAACCGCTTCTTCTCCTCATTTAATGAACACATAATGGCAATTTTCCATTTGCCGTTTAAAATGTCCATAGCATCCCGCAATGCCTGCATATCTTTGGATTGAAGTATTTTTTTATCCGCCATTACTATTTCTATTTTAGTGGTTTCAAAAAGGTAACCGATTTATAAATGTAAATCGGTTACAAATATATACCAATTTAGTAACTTTGCAGTGTTATAAAATTTTGATACGAATAATTTAAAATAAAAACAGATGAATGAAATCAAGCAAATCGAAAAAGTCTTTCACCGCCCTGCAAATCCAGGTATGGTGGGAGACGGCTTTAGGGTGTATAATTATTTCCCGTCAGGATATAAAATCCGTGAAAGAATAAGCCCGTTTTTAATGCTGGACTTTAACCCGGCTTTTGACTTTGGTACATCCAATACCCCAAGAGGGGTTGATGTGCACCCGCACAAAGGCTTCGAAACGGTGACCATCGCCTATAAGGGAAGCGTTGAACACTATGACAGCTCAGGCAACAGTGGCGTAATTAATCCGGGTGACGTGCAATGGATGACGGCGGGCTCTGGAATTCTGCATAAAGAATTTCATGAAAGGGAATTTTCAAAAAAAGGTGGGCCATTTGAAATGATTCAGCTTTGGGTAAACCTTCCTAAGAAGGATAAGCTCACTACTCCGAAATACCAGTCGCTCGTAGCCTCAGAAATGAATAAAATAACTCTTCCTGATGATAGCGGAGAAGTAAGTGTAATCGCAGGAAGTTTTAACGGTGTTAAAGGATCGGCTTCAACATTTACAGAGATAAATATGCTCAACATTCGCCTGAATAAGAATGGTGAAATGACAACTAATATTGAGGCGGCACATAATACGGCCATTTTAGTTGTGGAAGGAGAAATTGAAGTGAATGGGGAAAGCGCAAAATTGCACGACTTTGTTTTGTTTAAAAATGAAGGAGAAACTATTACCATTAAAGCAACCGAAAAAAGTGTGTTGCTTCTCTTGAGTGGCGTACCAATCAACGAACCTGTTGCGCAGTACGGGCCATTTGTAATGAACACCCAGGAGGAATTACAAGAAACTTTCAGGGAATACCAGGCTGGAAAGTTTGGCGTATTGAATTAAAATAGAACAAATGGCTGAATTATATAAGATCGTAAACAACGAGAAATTAATGCAATTTGAAATTCACGATAGTGACTCAATTGCATTTCTTGAATATCGGTTTTACAAAAAAGATATTGCCTTAATGCATACTGAAGTTCCCGATAACATGGGTGGGAAGGGAGTAGCTTCAGCATTGGCTGCTTATGCCTTTCAATATGCAGAAGAAACTAAAAAACCTGTGATGGTTTACTGCCCTTTTGTAGCTGTGTATTTAAAAAGACATCCCGAACTCAAAGATCAATTGGATCAGCAATATCTTCGATAGCCTTTAAAACGTTCAATAAAGTTTCTTAAATAAAAAGCCCCTGCAAAAGCGGTGCTTTTTATTTACGGTTTAGCTTTCATATTTTGGAGCGCCGGCTAAAATTTCGTCACTCGCGAAATCCTTATATTTTTCAAAATTCGCAATGAAATAGTCTGCAAGTTTATGAGCTGTCTTCACGTATGCATCTTTATCATTCCATGTAAATTTAGCGCTTAGCATTTCTGATGGCACACCCGGACACTCTTCAGGCATCATCATTCCAAACACCGAATGCGGATGATATGTAACGGCATCTAATTTTCCGTCTAACGCTGCCGTTATCATAGCTCTTGTATATTCAAGCTTCATCCGGTTGCCTACTCCATATCCACCACCATTCCACCCCGTATTAACCATCCAAATATTTACATTGTGCTCTTTCATTTTATTACCAAGCATTTCAGCATATTTTGTTGGATGCAAAGGTAAAAACGGAGCCCCAAAACAAGCGCTGAATGTAGGCTTTGGCTCTTTCACGCCATTTTCAGTGCCTGCCACTTTTGCGGTGTAGCCGCTGATAAAATGGTACATAGCCTGTCCGGGTGTAAGCTTACTTATTGGAGGCAATATTCCATAAGCATCAGCCGTAAGAAAGAAAATGTTTTTCGGCCTTTTACCAATAGATGGCTCCAAGGCATTAGGTATATAACTTATCGGATAACTTACCCGCGTATTCTCTGTTATTTTTCTGCTGGTAAAATCAATCCTATTTCTCCCATCAATAAAGGTTACGTTTTCGACGATAGCTCCGTATCTAATTGCATTAAATATATCAGGTTCTTTTTCTTCACTTAGATCAATAGTTTTTGCATAACAGCCTCCCTCAAAATTAAAAACGGAATCTTCGTTCCAACCATGCTCATCATCTCCTATTAACATCCTGTTTGGATCAGCACTAAGAGTTGTTTTTCCGGTTCCGCTTAAGCCAAAAAATACAGCAGTATCGCCCTTCTTTCCCACGTTTGCTGAACAATGCATACTAAGCATATTCCTGTCGTGTGGAAGGATGTAATTGAGAATGCTAAATATTGCCTTCTTTATCTCGCCTGTGTATTGAGTGCCTCCAATAAGGATTATTTTTTTAGAAAAATTTACGATAACAAAATTCTTGTGAGGCACGCCATCGACTAAAGGATCTGCAAAAAAATGTGGAACCTGTATTAAGTGCCATTCAATTTCAATATCGTCAAGCTCTTTTTCTTCAGGTCGCAAAAACATATTATAGGCAAATAAATTACAACATGGATTTTCGTTAATCATCCTGATATTTAAACGATAATCCGGATGGGCACAAGCATAACAATCTCTTATCCATAATTTTTTATCGGTGAGGTAATCCATCATCTTAACATAGAGCAGCTCAAAATATTTTTCTTCAATTGGCAGATTAAATTTGTTCCAGTCAATGGTTGATGCTGTCATGTCGTCTTTCACAATAAACTTATCTTCCGGGCTTCTGCCGGTAAATTCGCCGGTATCTATCACCAGCGCACCGGTATCGCTTAGTACTCCTTCACCTTTTTTTACAGATTGGTTAATAAGTTCTTCAGGAGACAGTTGATAAAAAATATTTTCAGCAGATTTAAGGCCCAGGTTAAATAACGTTTTACCGGGGATAGCAAACATTGTTGGTATTGACATGTACAAGTTTTCGTTAATGATACAAGCAAAGATATAAATTCAAATTTTTGATCTTATTTAAAATGGAGCCAAAAAGCGAAAATAAATTTTATAATATCTAAATTATGAATATTTATTTTTAATCAAAATCAAAATTGATTAGAATTTCTTTTCGGTAAATGGCCTTTCGTTAAACATCGTAAAAACTTTAAATTTTCAAAGTGTATTATTTACGTCAAGATGCTAAACTTTGAAAATCTTTTAATCGTGTATATTGCAAACCACAAAATTTTTATAAATGAAATACCTCCCTCTCAATCCTGAGATTTTTATTCAAAACAGGAAAAGGTTTATCGGAAAAATGGAAAAAAATTCGATTGCCATTTTTAACAGCAATGACGAGTTGCCCATGAATGGAGATGCGTTACATGCTTTCAAACAGAATTCTGATCTCTTTTGGTTGAGTGGCATTGAACAGGAAGACACTATGGTAATTTTATATCCTGATAACCCGGATGTGAAATTCAGGGAGGTATTGGTTTTAGTAATGCCCAATGAATTAAAAGAAAAGTGGGACGGGCATAGGTTAACTGCAAAAGAAGGAAAAGATATTTCAGGAATGGAAACAGTAGTATGGCTCGATACGCATGATGCTCTCCTGCAAACCTGGATACACCACGCTGATAGTATTTATTTAAACACAAATGAAAACGATCGCAAAGCAAACCTTCTGCAGGTAAGAGATTATAGGTATGCTGCTGAAATGTGTGAGCGTTATCCCTTACACAACTATAAACGAAGTGCAAAAATTACGAAAGAACTTAGGGCTATAAAAACTCCCCTCGAGATAGAAGTAATGCAAAAAGCAATTGACATTACTGACCATACTTTCCTGCGCTTATTAAAATTCATAAAACCCGGAGTAATGGAATATGAAATTGATGCAGAGATTTGGCACTCATTTCTTTCCCAACGAGCTACTGGCCCGGCTTATGGAAGTATTATAGCAAGTGGTGACCGGGCAAGAACACTGCATTATGTGAGCAACAACAACGAATGTAAGGATGGCGAATTAATATTAATGGACTTTGGTGCGAGCTATGGCAATTATGCAGCTGACCTTACCCGCACAGTGCCTGTGAATGGTAAATTTTCAAGAAGACAGAAAACTGTTTATAATGCCTGCCTGCACTTACATCAATTTGCAGCAAGCATATTAAAGCCAGGCATCAGCATTGTTGATTATACTGAAAAGATTGGCGACGAAGCAACTGTTATATTTCAAAAAATAGGCCTGTTAAAAAAATCTGATATCAAAAATGAAGACCCAGATAATAAGGCTTATAGAAAATATTTATATCACGGAATTTCTCATCACCTTGGTATCGATGTGCACGATCTCGGCACCAGGAATAAACCTATAAAAGCAGGAATGGTTTTTACAATTGAACCCGGCATTTATATTGAGCAAGAACAAATGGGCGTGAGAATCGAAAATAATTTTTGGATAACAAGAAACGGTAATAAAGATTTGATGAAAAATATCCCAATAACTGTGGAGGAAATTGAAGCAGGAATGAAAACCCCCAGCCCCTAAAGGGGAGAGAAGAATCGCATTCTCCACAAAGCGACATATCTTTCAGCGAGTGTTATGTTAATCATATTTTAATTAAATGGAAGACAATCGATATAAATTAAGTGGCCCACATTCCCCGTTAGGGGTTAGGGGTTCAATCCCTAACATTTTCACCTTACTCAATTTATTTTTTGGATGCATGGCCGTGGTATTTGCTTTGCAAACAAATACAGTAATTATTTATGTAAATGATGATTTTAGCAGCAGCTTTAATATTCCTGAGAAACTTACCTGGGCTGCTATTTGCATAATCATTGCTGCCTGTATAGATTTCCTGGATGGTTTTGTCGCCCGCATGATGAATGCGACGAGTTTACTGGGAAAACAATTGGATTCATTGAGTGATGTGGTAAGTTTTGGAGTTGCACCGGGTGTAATTTTATACCAGTTGCTAAAGTTTAGTTTTGCAAGAGAAGAAAACGGGCTGGACGTTTCAATTCTTTGGCTGGCTCCAGCATTCATTTTGAGTTGCGCCGCGGCATACCGGCTCGCAAAATTTAATTTAGATGAATCTCAAAGCATGAGTTTTAAAGGTGTGCCTGTGCCAGCAGTTGGTTTATTGATCGCTTCATTCCCTCTTATTCTTCATTTCAACACTATTGGCAGCATCAATAATTTATTGATCAACAAATGGCTTTTATATGCTTTGATTATTTTGCTGAGCTATCTTATGATGTCGGGGATTCGTATGATGGCATTTAAATTTCCAGACTACACCGTGAAGAATAATATGCCTAAAATAGTATTACTCCTTATAGCGATAATTACAGCTATCTTTTTACACTGGCTTGCCGTTCCGGTCATTTTCCTTTTTTATATTTTAATATCATTATCAACTTCAAAAATAAAAACCCCATGAATTTTGTTGCAGAAATAAAAGTGATGCCGCTGAAAGAATTGCTTGATCCACAGGGAAAAGCCGTAATGGGTGGGCTTTCCAATCTCGGAATAAAAAAAATTGAAGACGTGAGAATTGGCAAGCACATACAATTGCAAATTGATGCAAGTGATGAGGGCGACGCAAAAAGCATTGCCGAGGAAGCTGCGAAAAAATTATTGGCAAACCCGGTGATGGAAGAATATACTATCTCTATAAGTTGATGTTGTCTTTTACATCGTTCATCATACATTGTAAATCGTACATTATTAATGCTCTACCTTGTTCCATCTCCAATAGGTAATCTCGCTGACATTACATTTAGAGCAATCGAAATACTTAAATCAGTGGACTTAATATTGGCGGAAGATACCCGAACTTCGGCTAAGCTGTTACGGTATTACAATATTGAGAAGCCCACAACACCATACCATCAGCACAACGAACACAAAATTTACAATCATCTTATTGAGCAATTAGGCTCCGGTAAAACAATGGCATTGCTCACTGATGCCGGTACACCCGGCATAAGCGATCCCGCATTTCTATTGGTTCGGGAATGTATCAAAAATGAAATTAAAGTTGAATGCCTTCCCGGGGCAACGGCTTTTGTGCCTGCTTTGGTAAACAGTGGATTGCCTATAAATAGTTTTTGTTTCGAAGGGTTCTTGCCTCTTAAAAAAGGCAGGCAGACTTTTTTGAAACGAATGGCTGAAGAAGAGCGTACGATGGTATTTTACGAAAGCCCCATGCGACTCGTAAAAACTTTAAAAGACCTTATTGAATATTTTGGGGTCGAAAGGCAGTGTTCTGTCAGCAGGGAACTCACTAAAATATTCGAAGAAAATAAACGGGGAACCCTACAGGAAGTGCATGATTATTTTAGCGAAAAAAATGTGAAAGGCGAGATTGTGATTGTAGTTGATGGGAAGAAAAAGGAGTAGCTAATCGCTGTGCATTTCAACTTTAGCTTAATTCCTATCTCAACTTTGTTTTTTTCATAACTTCTATTTTACGAAGTTTGCTGCTCTAAATTAATTACCCAGCTTTATGAAAAAACTTAGTCTTTTATTGCTTTTTACTTTTTGCTTTTTACTTTTCCTTTCGGCTCAGCCTGACCGTTGGCAGCAACGTGTAAAGTATGATATGGATATTGATGTTGACGTAAAAACAAATCGTTTTACCGGGATAGAAAAAATTGGTTATACTAATAATTCACCGGATAAACTCGATCGGTTGTTTATTCATTTGTACTGGAATGCTTTTCAACCGGGCAGTGAAATGGATGTAAGAAGCCAGGAACTTGGTAAAATTATTATCAACGGAAGGCCTGACTGGGATGAGAGAGTTAAAGATCGTATTTCTAAGTTAACACCAAATGAAATAGGGTATCAAAAAATAAAATCAATAAAACTTAACGGAGTTGAGCAGCCCATAAAATTGTACGGAACTATTTTAGAAGTTGATCTTACTAAACAGATTTCACCAAAAAGCACCGTAAATTTTTTGATTGATTTTGAAGCCCAGGTTCCGCTCCAGGTGAGAAGAAGTGGCCGGGATAATGCAGAGGGCATTCGTTACAGTATGAGCCAGTGGTATCCTAAAATCTGTGAATATGATTATGAAGGCTGGCATCCTACGCCTTATATCGCAAGGGAGTTTTATGGTGTTTGGGGAGATTATGATGTTACTATAAAAATTGACAAATCGTATAAACTTGCAGGTACAGGCGTCTTACAAAACGCATCCGAAATTGGATGGGGCTACGATAAACCAGGTACTCCTTTAAAAAATATTTCTTCGACGCAACGCACGTGGCATTTTGTAGGAGATAACATACACGATTTTGTTTGGGCAGCCGATCCAAACTATGAGCATCTTGTAAGAAAGCAAGATGGCGTAACTCTTAATGTTGTCTATAAAAAAGTAGATTCCTTGCAAAAAAACTGGGAAAGAGTTGCAGACGCGGCGGTTACTGTTCTGCCTTATATAGAAAAGCGTTTTGGAAAATATCCATATCCTCAATATTCTTTTATCCAGGGTGGCGATGGCGGTATGGAATATCCCATGGCGACATTACTAAAGGGGCCGAGCCTGGGAACTGTTTTTCACGAATGGATGCATAGCTGGTACCAGATGATGTTGGGTACCAATGAAAGCCTGTACCCATGGATGGATGAGGGTTTTACTACTTTTGCCGAAGGAGAGGTAAGTGCTTATTATGATAAGGTGACGAATATAAGTAATCCGAAAGCGGAGAAATTTCCAAAAGATCATGCTGATTCTTATAATAGCTATTATTATTTATTGAGGCAGAAACTCGATGAACCTCTTAGTACTCATTCCGATCATTACAATACCAATTTTGGCTACAGCATTAATGCGTATTCAAGGGGAGATATTTTTTTAGAGCAATTAGGCTATATTGTTAGTGATTCTGTAAGGGATAAAATTTTATTGGAATATTACCGGCTTTGGAGATTTAAACATCCTAATGCATCCGATTTTGTGAAAGTTGCGCAGGATGTAAGTGGCATCCAACTCGACTGGTACAAGGAGTATTGGGTATACACAACAAAAAGCATAGACTATAGCATTGATAGTTTGTGGGAAGAAAATGGAATTTCAAAAATAAGATTAAGAAGGACTGGTCAAATGCCTATGCCTATTGACCTGGAGCTTACTTTTAAAGACAGTTCAAAAGAGATGCATTATGTTCCGATGGATTTAATGTTTGGAGGCAAACCAGCAGAAACCGATGAACCAAGGACGGTTCATGAAGAATGGAACTGGACAAATCCAACTTATGTTGTTGAATTCAAACACCCGCTTACCGATCTAATTCTTGCCGAAATTGATCCCACAAAAAGAATGGCGGATATTGATCAAAGAAACAATACACTTAAATTAAATTGGTAAAAGAGGCTTTGCATATTCGAAGGGCAACTGGTGCCGATGCTAAATTAATCTCCCGGTTAAGTGAGGTAACTTTTTTTGATACTTTTCATGATACTTGTACGCGAGAAGATATGGAAGGATTTATTAACGAGTTTTTCAATCAAAAGCAGGTTTATGAAGAGTTAGAGAATCCTGATGATTTCTATTTTATCGCATTTCAAAATGATACAGCACTTGGATATATAAGAATGAAAGAGGAGGAAAGCGACGTAGTTGAAATCAAAAACCGCAAGGGTATTGAGTTGAAAAGAATCTATGTATTGAAGGAGTTTCATTCGCAAAAGATTGGCGCCCGGCTGATGCAATTTGCTTTGGATTTCGCGGCAGAAAATGAATATGAATTATTATGGTTAGGTGTATGGGAGCATAACGAAAAGGCACTGACCTTTTATGAAAAATTCGGCTTCAGGGATACAGGAGTTAAGCATCCATTCCCAATTGGCAGCACACCGCAAACTGATAACTGGTTAGTTAAGCTTATTGAGAAACGTGCAGAATAAACTTTTCTTTGAAAAAAGGTTCCTCAAATATTTTTTCAATTTCCCAGATGCGTGGGCGACAACCGCTTTCAGAAATTTCTTTTGAGAGATCACCTCCTTTCAGGCAGATAAGGCCTGTTAGTTTTCTTGGCTGATCTATTGGTTTCTTTTTCAAAAGTGGTTTACTCCAAAACCATAAGTCTTTTAAAGGTGCTACGGCTCTCGACAGTACAAGATCAAATTTCCTGTTGTGAATATCTTCCGCTCTCGAATGCTGTACTGTTACATTTTCCAATCCAATTTCAGAGACCACCGCTTCCACAACTTTTAATTTTTTATTGATACTATCTACAAGGTGAAAATGTACTTCAGGAAAAAATATAGCAAGCGGAATTCCCGGAAAACCACCACCGGCACCGAGATCCATAATTTCAAACCCACCAGGAAAATTAAATTGTGTTACAATTGCAAG
Source organism: Ginsengibacter sp. (assembly GCA_040007435.1). Taxonomy (GTDB): domain Bacteria; phylum Bacteroidota; class Bacteroidia; order Chitinophagales; family Chitinophagaceae; genus Ginsengibacter. The sequence continues at coordinate 77,799 of JBDTUZ010000005.1, forward strand.
TGAATGTAACACATGATGCTCGTAAAAATTATCAAGATCTTTTCTTGAAATCACGTTGATCTTCTGATTCCATTCTGTGTACAGAGATTGCAGAGCTGCAAATTGTTTTAATTGCTTTTCAGTAAATGCAGAAAAATATTTTAATAGAATTTCCATCTGCCGCGAATTTCATGAATTAACACGAATTAATTTATGTTTGATACCATTCGTGAAAATCCTGATCATAAAGTTTCCGTTTTAATAGTGGCCTCACTTCCATTTTTTTGCCGGCTTTTTGTAAAGCGCAGAAGCAAATAAAATATAATAAAAGAACATCCACAGATCAAAGAATAAAAACCAGGGAAACAAATCTTTTTCATCAAGCTTATCTGTTACCTTATATAACACAAAACTTTGCAAAGCGAAACGAAGAATAAAAACAGATAAAGCCCATTTCCAGCTAAAAAATATAAGCGCCGCAATAAATAAAGGGTAGAAAAGAAATTGCGACAGGGCATACAATCCAAGCAAAAATTTGTGGGATGCTTTGTAATATTTACTTGTTGTATAATGCCGTGCTTTTTGCTTTTTCCAATGCTCCCAGGAAGTAGCTGGTTCGGACAGGGTGAAAGCATCTTTATCAATTATGATATTAGTATTACTTTTCGTAGCGGCTTTATTTATAAAAAGATCATCATCTCCGCCAGGAACATTATTGTGCGATGAAAATCCTTTATGCCTGAAAAAGACCGATTTTTTATAGCTTAAATTTCTGCCCACACCCATGTAAGGTAATCCTGCCATGGCATAAGAAAGATATTGTAAGGCTGTATGAAATGTTTCCCAACGTACTATTTTATTAAAAAATCCTTTCTTTTTATGTAACGCTCCGTATCCCAAAACAATTTCTATACCATCGCGATAACCTTCCTGCATTTTCTTTATCCACGATTCACTGGCGGGAACGCAATCTGCATCAGTAAGTAAAACAATTTCATGTTTTGCAGTTTTAATACCTATACTTAAGGGAAATTTTTTGCCTTGTATAAACTGGGCCTCCTGCTTTAATTCTATTAGCTGCAATTGCTTGAATGTCCTTTGATATTCTTCGAGTATATATTTGCTTTCATCAAAAGAATTATCGTTTACAACAATTACTTCATGAGTAGTTCTATATCTCTGGACTAATGAACCGGGCAGGTTTTTTACAAGGTTTGCCGCTTCATCTTTTGCGCAGATAATTACTGAAACGGGGTGTGTTTGAGACATCCCTCTCGCTTTTTGGTTAAAAACCGCAAGGCGCAAAAAGAAAAATAGATAATAATAAAGCTGGATAATAGTTACCAGGCAGAACAAAATAAAAATCCAGTTCCACAAGTGTGAAGTTAGTTCGGTCCAGTTCATAAGCGACAAAAATAAGTGAGTTAGATGAAATTGTATTTGCTGTTTCCTCTGTCTATAACGACATTGCCAGGCAAAATATTCGCCATCTTACCAAAAAGATTCTTCAGGTTATATTTGCCATTAGTCTTTTTTAAATAAAGATATTTATGGCTGCATTAAAATTTGATTTGCAATCAACTGATGGAAATTCCAAAGCCAGAGTGGGCAAGATCAGCACCGATCATGGGGAAATACTCACTCCCATTTTTATGCCTGTCGGTACTGTGGGCAGTGTAAAAGCAGTAACACAAAGACAATTAAATGAAGATGTAAAAGCACAGATCATTCTGGGCAATACTTATCATTTATACTTGCGCCCCGGGCTTGAAGTATTGGAAGCAGCAGGTGGCTTGCATAAGTTTATGGGCTGGGATAGACCAATACTAACCGATAGCGGTGGTTACCAGGTATTTTCGCTTAGCGGCACCCGTAAGTTAACCGAAGAGGGGGCAATATTTCAAAGCCATATCGATGGAAGCAAACATTTGTTTTCCCCGGAAATTGTAATGGATATCCAAAGAACAATAGGTGGTGATATCATTATGGCATTTGATGAATGCCCTCCCGGAGGCAGCGAATATGATTATGCAAAAACATCGATGGATTTAACGCATCGCTGGCTCGACAGGTGTTTTAATCGATTCAACGAAACAACTGATAAATATGGCTACTCGCAGAATTTGTTTCCAATTGTGCAAGGCGGCATTCATCATGATCTGCGCAAAATTTCGTGTGATTATATTTCATCAAAAAATGCGACCGGTAATGCAATTGGCGGGCTGAGTGTAGGCGAACCAACCGAAAAAATGTATGAAATATGCGAATTATGTTGTGATAATCTTCCGGCAAATAAACCGAGATATTTGATGGGTGTAGGCACGCCGTGGAATATTCTCGAATGCATTTCGTTGGGTATAGATATGTTTGATTGCGTGATGCCAACCCGCAATGGAAGAAACGCTATGCTGTTTACCAGCAGCGGTGTAATTAATATTGATAATAAAAAATGGGAAAAAGATTTTTCACCACTTGATAACGGTATTGAATGTGATGTGAGTAACCATTACAGCAAAGCGTACCTTAGGCACCTGGTTAAATCAAAAGAGATCCTGGGACTACAAATAGCAAGCATTCACAACCTTGCATTTTATCTCGATATCGTCACCAAAGCAAGAGAAAATATTATTTCAGGAAGTTTCTTGCCCTGGAAAAATGAAATGATTATAAAATGGCAGCAACGATTGTAAAATCATGCTGTTGTTAAAAGTTGTTTAAGTTTAACTTCCAATGAAGCATTCCATGTTTCAGAATAATTATTTTTAACTCATCTTTGTAAGCAATATTTTGAACAATATTTTTTAAAGAAATACGTCTCATAGTATACTTTAGTAAACTTGTATTTATGTCCAAATTCCTCCTTCTAATCTCAGTTATATTTTTCTCTGCAAATATTTCTCTCGCTCAACAGGATGACCTGGAAATAAAAGGAACAGGATCCAAATTATATCTTGAGCATGCAGTTGTGCCTAAAGAAAATTTTTACAGCATTGGAAGAATGTACAATTTGCCTCCGAAAGATATTGCGGCATATAATAATCTTCAATTTGAAAATGGTTTAAGTGTTGGCCAAACAATAAAAATCCCTCTTAATAAAAATAATTTTTCGCAGTCAGGCACTTCGGCACGTAATGAAGTGTTAGTGCCGGTGCACCATTCAGTGGAGCCGAAGGAAGGACTTTACAGGATAAGTATCAACTACAATAAAGTGCCTTTAACTTCTATAAAAAAATGGAACCATCTTCAGTCTGATGAGATAAGCGATGGCGCTCCTTTAATTGTTGGCTATCTTAAAGTAAGTAAAGATCAATCACGGCTTGCATCTGCCGGCTCCCGCAGTACTGCAGTAGTAAATTCTGTCGCTAAAACAGAAAGCAAGCAGGACCCAGCAAAACCGGACATTACTTCCGAAGCATTACCGCCGGTTAAGAAACCGGCTATTGAAAAAAAAGAAGATGTAGTTGTGAGGCCGGCGGAAACTGAACAGTCAAAAACAGTTGAAACTGTAAGGACTAAAAGTAATATTAATTTTTCCGGTGGCTATTTTAAGAACTTATATAATAACCAGGTAGAAAAAAAATCACCTGTAAATGAAAGTGGAAGCGGAAGTGTATTCAAGTCAACAAGCGGATGGCAGGATGGTAAATATTATTGTTTTAATAATGATGCGCCTCCGGGAACAATTATTAAGATAACCGATAATACTTCCGGCAAAAGCGTATTCGCGAAGGTGTTGGATATTATTCCCGAAATAAAGCAAAACGACGGTCTGGCAATCATAGTAAGTAATTCTGCTGCTGAAGAATTGGGTATCGGAGACAGTAAATTTGATTGCGGTTTGAGTTTTGTAAAATAGGCTGGTTTGATACACTTCATAATTCTGGAATAATAGTTTACCTTCCTTCTTGCTAAACATGTTATAAGTATGAAAGCACTCCTATTTATAATAATTATATCCTCTTTAGTTCTTCTTTCTCAAACTATAAAAAGTCAAACATTCAATTTGGCCGGGCATCTGCAAGGCAGAGACACAGGATGGATTGTCTTAAGATATTATGACAGTCATGAAAAATGGGTGCAGGACACCACTAACCTGAAAAAAGGTAATTTTAAATTTCAAGGACAGATTAATGAACCCACATACGCAAGTTTAAAAGGATATGATAAGGAAATAAATTTTGATGAAGTAAATTATGTAGGGATTTTCCTGGAGCCAACTTTTCAAAAAATTTCACTTAAAGAAAATGATTATCAAAATGCGGATACGAAGGGATCAATTTCGCAGAAAGAATATGATATTTTAAGAAATAGTCTTAATTCAATAGAATTGAAATGGAAGCCGGAAAATGATGAATTCCTGGAGGCAAAAAAGAATGCAATAGCACATCAGGGCGATAGTCTCGTTCAAAAAAAATACAATATTTTATATAAAAAATTACAGCCAAAGTACAATACTATCACACATGCCGGGATATCTTTCATCGGTCAACATCCTGACTCTTATGTGAGTGCTTATTTTTTAGGTATTTATCTCAACCAGCTCTCTATTGATTCGCTGGAATTATTATATAGCCGATTCACTTCAAGAATAAAAAATAGTCGATTTGGAAAATGGGATTTTGAAGAAATTGAGAAAATAAAACAAACTTCTATAGGAAGCACTGCTCCGGAGTTTGATGCGAAGGATATAAATGATAAAAAGATATCTCTTTATAATTTAAGAGGACGATTAGTGTTATTGGACTTTTGGGCAAGCTGGTGTATACCCTGCATCGAAAATTTTCCATATTTAAAAAATCTATACCGTCAATATCATACTAAGGGATTTGAAATTGTAGCTATTTCGATTGATAGAAGCAATGAGGATTGGATGAAAGCTGTAGATCAGCAAAAGGTCGGAGATTGGATTAATGTATTGGTCAACGCTACGATCAGAAATAATTACCGGAATACGACATTACCAATTCCTTCTGAAATTTTAATTGATGAAAGCGGTAAAATAATCTGGACTTCAAATAATGAAAACAATATTGAAAAATTGGGGCTATTCCTAAAAAAGTATTTGAATTAGTTACTTCAGTAAAAATTCTATTAAATTAATTCCTCCAACCTCTTAAAAAATCTTCAACATTCATTCTTTTCTTTCCCTCAAGTTGTAATTCTCTTATTGATATGTAGCCATCTTTGCAGGCAAATTTCAAAAAGGATTTATTGTCTGATTCAATTTCACCCGGAAGATTTGTAATTGCTACCCGTTCTTTTACAACACTAAATATCTTTAGTTTTTTGCCCTTTAAAAAAGTGAAGGCTGCTGGGTATGGAGATAATCCCCTTATAAGATTATAGATATCATTTGTATTTTCTCCCCACTTTATCTCGCAGGTTTCAACGGATATTTTTGGCGCATGATGAAGGTTTACATTTTCACCAGTACCGGCCTGGGTTTGTGGTACTTCCTGTATTTTATTTTCTGTGATATTATTTATTGTCTGCAATAATAATTCCGCGCCAATTTCTTTCATACGATCGTATAATTCACCCGCAGTTTCAGTTTCCCCTATGTCTATTTTTTTCTGCAAGAGTATATCACCTGTATCAATTTCATGTTTTAATTTAAATGTAGTTACACCGGTTTCTTTTTCTCCATTAATTATTGCCCAATTAATAGGGGCTGCGCCACGATATTGAGGCAATAAAGATCCATGAAGATTGATAGTACCCATCGGTGGCATACTCCACACTATTTCCGGCAACATCCGAAAAGCTACTACGATCTGCAGGTCTGCATTAAGAGATCTTAGCTCGTCAACAAATTCAGGATTTTTTAGTTTTTCCGGCTGCAGGATTCTGAGATTTTGGGCTGCTGCAAACTTTTTAATATCACTTTCAGAAATTTTCATTCCCCGTCCGGCTGGTTTGTCCGGCGCCGTAACTACTGCGACAATATCATAACCATTATCCAAAAGTATTTTCAAAGAAGGGACAGCAAAATCCGGCGTTCCCATAAAAATGATACGAAGTTTTTTCATGCTAAGTCTTAGGCGGGAAGAGAGTGACCATTTTATTCAAAATCTTTATACAACAAATACTTCTTCCTTATTTTCTTGAACTCACTTAAGCCAGGCTCCCAGCTTTTTCTTATTTCATCTTCTGATATGCCATCTTTTATTTGTTGCATTAAAATATCATTACCGGCAAGATGATTAAAGTGTTCAGAGTTTAAAAAGAAATTTTCTTTGTCAGGAAATAGCTTATAAGCCTTAATAATCCACCTGAGTTGAATTTTATTATCTATTTTTTTTAATACATCTTCCCTTGTTCCGGAAATATCCCATCCATAACAAGCCTGTCCGTTCAATTTTGGATCAGTCGCGCCCTCCCTGGGTTTCGGGGTAAACGATATTAAAGTCTTCGGGAGTTTTGGATGTCCAAATAGCATAAAAGGCTTATCGGTTCCACGGCCTTCACTTAAGACAGTCCCTTCAAAAAAACAAGTAGAGGGATACCAGTAAATAGATTCTATCGATGGCAGATTAGGCGATGGTTTTACGGGCAAAATATATTTGCTGTTGTGATCGTAATTCAGGCATTTTATTACCAGGAAATGAAAGGGTGTATCAACAGAATTTTCAGCATGCAGGTAATAAGAATATTTCTTATTAGCATCATCATTCAGCCACTTCTCCCCTGCTATCATAAACGCATACTCGCCAATAGTCATTCCATACACAATGGGTACTGGTTGCATTCCTACAAAGCTTTTAAATTTTGGATCGAGCACGGGACCGTCAACATAAAAGCCATTTGGGTTAGGCCTGTCGAGAATAAGCAGCGGCTTTGAATTTTCAAATGCCGCCTCCATATAATATTCTAGTGAAGAGATATAAGTATAGAATCTTGTCCCTACATCCTGGATATCAAATATCATTATATCTACTCCTTTAAGATCCGCGGCAGTGGGCTTATTATGTTTACCATAGAGGCTCACAATTTCAATACCGGTTTTCTTATTTACAAAGTTTTCGACTTTTTCGCCATCGTTAACATTTCCTCTAAATCCATGTTCCGGGCCAAATATTTTAACCACTTTAACACCGTTTTTTAATAAAATATCAACAAGGTGTGTCCCGTTAATCACGGAGGTTTGATTGGCAAACACAGCTACAGCCTTACCTTTCAAAAGTGGCACATATACATTCACTCTTTCAGCGCCGGGAATAATGTGCTCCTGGGCAGAAATGGAAAGAGAAAAAATTGCTACGCAGAAAATAAAAATGAATCTTTTCATTGGACAAATGTCAGTAAAGTTTTTTTTATACAAATGATTTTAGTTAAGACAGTTATACGTTGCCATCGGATGAGATTATCAGCATAAAAAAATGTAAATAAAATTTTCACTTTTCTGAACCCTCATTTATTAGTTACTTTACCCGCATCAGTAAAAGTTTTGAAACTTAAAAGTTTCTATTTTTTAATTGAATCTATACAAACAAAAATTATGACTACAGCAAAAAAAGGTGACAAAGTGAAAGTGCATTACACAGGAAAACTAACCTCCGGCGACCAGTTTGATTCGAGTGCAGGAAGAAGCCCTCTTGAATTCACTGTTGGAGCGGGACAAATGATTCCAGGATTTGATGCTGCAATACGCGGCATGAACATTGGCGAAAAAAAGACGATTACCATTTCTCCTGAAGACGCATACGGTGAAAAGAAAGAGGAAGCTATTATTGAATTTCCAAAAACAAATATACCTGCTGATATGAAGCTGGAGCCTGGAATGAAACTCCAATTACGCAATGAGGCAGGACAACCTTTTCCGGTTGTGGTTACGGATATAAAAGAAGAAGTAGTAGAATTGGATGCCAATCATGAGCTTGCCGGCAAAGAGCTAATTTTTGATATTGAGCTTGTGGAAATAGCAGCCACTTAATTTCCGCGCAGCCGGGGCATTCAAGTTAGCCCCTTCTTCCGCTTTGGGGAAGGGTTGAGATGGGCTCTTGAGGATAGGCTTAATACTCCATTTTCCGTAAACTTGGCGCTTTAAACCAGGTAGCAATAACTACCAGTAAAGTCAAACTTCCGCCGATTACTACCGATTGAATGGTTCCAAAAAGCTTTGCGGTAACGCCACTTTCGAATTGGCCCAATTCGTTGCTGGAATTAACGAACATAGAGCTTACACTAATTACCCTTCCACGCATATTGTCTGGTGTTTTAAGCTGGGTAATAGTTCCTCTCACTACCACGCTTATACCATCAAGCAACCCTGATAATAAGAGTGCAGCAAATGATAAAAAGAAAATTTTTGAGATACCAAACACAATAATACAAATACCAAATCCGCCAACAGCGATCAGCATCTTTTTTCCATGATGCCGCTTCATTGGAAATAATGTAAGAATAATTACAACTATTATAGAACCAAGGTCAGCAGCACCGTTTAAAAAACCAAAGCCTTGCGGCCCAACCTTTAAAATATCACGTGCATAAATTGGTATCAATGCTACTGCACCTCCAAATAAAACGGCAAAAAGATCGAGCGAGAATGCGCCAAGTAATTCTTTAGTCTTAATAACAAAACGCAAACCTTCCTTTACGCTTTCCCAGGTACGTGTGGCTCCCTTTATATTTGATGCAGGCTTTGGTTTCACCTTAAATAAAAAGAAAAATGCGATAACAATAAAGCCGGTTATTGCGATGAGAGTACCCGTGATGCCAAGCCCGGCAATTAAAAATCCTCCCAGTGCATGCCCGGTTACCGAGGCAGAAAGCCATGTGCCCTGGCTCCATGTAGTGGCATTTTGCAAATCATCGCGGGGAACAATATAGGCGATCATAGCTCCAAATACAGGACCAGTAAAAGATCGAACAACACCGGTACCAAAAATTACAATGTAAATACAAATGGCAATCCAGTGATTACTCAAATGATTTGCTGTGAACCTGCTTGAAATAAAAGCCAATAGACAAACTGCAACGAAATAAAGGACAACTCCCTTAAGCAATAATTTTCTTTTTTCACTTTGGTCGATTACATGCCCGGCATAAAGCGCTAACGATACTGCAGGAATAACTTCAGAGAGACCAACGAGCCCGATTGCAAATGGATCATTAGTGAGTTGATAAATCCACCACCCCACCAGAGTCCCCATCATGCGAAGGCCCATAATGAAAATGAACCTGCCTTGTAGAAGATTACGGTATTCAGGAATTCTTACTGCAACAAATGGATCATTTTTAACGGCATTCATTGTTTGCATTTAAGGCAGTATTAAATAGTGCTGGCCTTGTTCATATTCTTTGTCAAGGGCATCCAACACTGCATCCAAATGTTTGTTATTTCCCAAAAAATCTGCAGCAGAAGTATCAATAAACAGCGTCTTAATATTATGTTGCTTTATGTATTGAGTATATGTTTCCTGCAAAGAAAAAAGATATTCCGAAGCGATTGCCTGTTCATAATCCCGGTTTCGTTTTCTTATGTTCTCTTTTAATTTGGCTACGGGTGCATGCAGGTATATTAGAAGGTCAGGCTGAATCAACTGCGGATTTATTATGTCGAATAATTTTTGGTACAATAAAAATTCCTCTTCAGGCAAATTAACTTTTGCAAATAGCAGGCACTTTGTAAATAGATAGTCTGATATAGTTACATTCTGAAACATATCCTTTGTTTGTAACAAATCTTTCAATTGCTTATACCTTTCGGCCATAAAAAAAAGTTCCAAGGGAAAAGCGTACTGCTGTTGATTTTCATAAAATTTAGGGAGAAATGGATTGTCAGCAAATTCTTCCAGAATCAATCTCGCATTTAGTCGCTTGCTAAGTAAATAAGCAAGGGTCGTTTTGCCCGCACCAATATTCCCTTCAATGGTTATGAAATTATATTTCATGATTTATTCCTATTACCAAACAATAGCCTGGTAACATTTCTGAAGATTTAATTTTTTCAAGGAAACGCTACGTTTCAAAAATAGCGACTGAAAACTGAAATAATGTAATTGAATTTGAAACAGCTTCGAATTTTGTTGACAAGTTATAAAGCTGAAACCTTTGAGACCTTTAGCGTATCCCCGCATGTGGCCAATAATCCGGATATGCTCTCGTTAAGTATAGGATGAATCATGTTTGGAGATAGTTCATTCAGAGGCTCCAGCACAAAACGCCTGTTGGCAATTTCTGCATGTGGGATAATAAGTCCGGCCTCGTTGATAATTTCTTTATTAAAAAATAATATATCAATATCAATAATCCTTGCCGCATTTTTGGTTGTTCTTACCCTTCCCATCTTTTCTTCAATCTTTAAAATTACCTGCATGATTTTGTCAGCGCTTAAAGTTGTTTTTAGAATATGAACCTGGTTGTAAAAATCAGGTTGATCATTATTTCCCCATGCAGCAGTCTCGTAAATTGAAGATGATTTTTCTATTTTCCCTATCTCTTCTTCGAGATATTTTTGTGCCGTGGTAAGATTAACGAACCGGTCTCCGATATTACCACCTGTAAGCACGTATACTTTATTCATTGAAAATTAAATTTGCATTAATCTCGCATCCAGGTCAAGTGGTTCTACACTTACTATTTTCACGTTGCGGTATTTTTTGTAGAGAGGGTTTAGTAAAAAATTATTTTCTCTTTCTACTACTGCAGAGGGAACCTGGAGCGCTAAAGATTTATTACTCTTTAAAAATTCTTCACCAATCCATTGTGTATATTCAATGTGTTGCTTCCACCCCGCTTTAAGTTCAGATAACTTAATCAATGTTACATCTGTTTCAGGAAAATCAATAGTGATAAGCTGGTAATCCGGAGGATTAATATTCAATTGTGTTCGCGCCAGTATCTCTAAAATACTCAAAGAAATATATTGAGAAGTATATACAGCCCTCAAGCCAATGGGGTTCCAACGGCCTCCAAAAATTGCCGCACCTTCTCCCGAAAGATCCCTTGCGTATTTTGCGATGGCTAAGCGGTAAGATATCATTTATGCTAAAATGCCGTGTTCAATTCTTCCCAACTGGTTTAAAATTTTGTTAGTACCGTCAAAACTTGCGAGCGATCCAAAACTCAATTTGCCCTCTATACTTACAGGCCCGCCTTTCAACCAGGCTAAAAAATCCCTGGCATTGCCAAATACATCAATGCCCTTTTTAAACACTTTATCAATTAATAGTATTCTATCTATAACTCCAAAATTAAAAGTGCTGTTCTCTTTCGAATAACGCTGCAAAGTCCTTTCAGAAATATGAAGAATATCCGACCATTCCTTTTGAGTAAGATCAACCTTATCGGCAATTTTTTTAAATTCGCTGAAAGTGAATTCTTTAGTAAGACGGCTTGGTTTTGTGTTGTAGATTATTCCTGCTTCTTCAACTTTTCCTGCCTTAAGACTTTTATTTAATTCGATTTTTGAACTATTTAATTTTTTTTTCATAACTGCCATTTGTCATACTAATGTACGTCATTTGTCTTGAAACTATTATTTTTTATTGTTTTTTTTTTCTCGAATAGTTTTGCCATCTTCAAATTAAGTCTTTTGTACAAATCTAAATTTACTTCATGAAACCGTACAGCCAGTTCAGGGCAATGATTTCGATTACCAAAGCCAGTTTGATAGCAATCTTCAGGAGCCCTTCCGCGGTTGTCTTTGGATTCGCATTTCCGTTTATTTTTATTCTCGTCTTTGGTTTTATTGGAAATAGCAGCGGAATAAGAGGTTATAAAATAGCACTCGCCGACAACATTGACACCTCCAACCTTTTATTCAATGCATTTAAAAAAAATAAACAGGTAATTATTAAGCGATATACTAATAGAAAATTACTTACTGAAGACGAACAAAAAGGAAAGATAGCGGGCATAATAAATATTCAAAAAAATGAATCTGACAATCCGCCCTATATTTTTACTCTAAAGAGCAGCACGTCAAGCAATGACCAATGGCCTCAATTTAAATCAATTGCAGAGGGCATCATAAATGATGTAAGTGAAAATTATTATAAGGGAAGGCCAAAATATGCAAGCTTCGATTTTGATTACAAAAAGGATATCGCGGAGATTCGTGAGTATAAAACAATAGATTTTATTCTTCCGGGTCAGCTTGGATTTTCCCTGCTTGCATCAGGCGTATTTGGTGTTGCTTTTATGTTTTTCAATCTTCGGAACACACTGGTTTTAAAAAGGTTTTTTGCTACGCCCATCAGCAGGACCTATATTATCCTGGGAGAAATGTTCAGCCGGGTCATTTTTCAAATGCTCACCGCTATCGTCATTATTCTTATGGGATATTATTTCTTTGGATTTACTTTAATACATGGCTTCGAAACTTTTATGGAAATGCTGTTTCTTAGCTTTATTGGCCTTATAGTATTCATGGGTTTCGGCTTCATCGTTAGCGGACTTGCAAAAAATGACAGCACCATTCCTCCGCTTGCTAATATAATTACCCTGCCGCAGTTTCTAATAGGAGGTACATTTTTTTCAATTGATGTATTCCCTAAATGGCTGCAACCAATTTCCAAGGCATTACCTCTTACCCACTTAAATACTGCGCTGCGGGAAGTTGCGTTCGAGGGACAAAATCTGTGGGATGTAAAAGCGGAGATAGGAATTTTATTATTATGGGGCATAGCTGTATATGCAGTCGCTGTAAAAGTTTTTAAATGGGAATAAAAAACATTCACCAATGCGAAAAGTAAAACTACTAATAGCCGGGCTCCTCCTGATATTTTGTTTCCTTTTTGTAATTATATTATTTCTTCCGTCAAAAGTTACCGTGTCTAGATCTATAGAAATAAATACCTCAGTTGCCGATGTTGAAAGGGAAATAAAGGATTTTAATAATTGGAAGAACTGGTATCCTGCTTTCATGGACAAAGAAATATCGATATCAATTGCAGGCTCCCAAAATGTTTCACCAATCAACACGGCGACATTGCGGGATAAACAAGGTCATGAGATTATGTTCCATATAGTTTCAAACTCTATGGACAGTATAATAGTTAAGCTGCAACCTAATAATAAAAGAGCGATAAAATACCAGTTTATTATTTCCCGCCACAGCGCCGGTTACACGCAAGTTGTTTGGAATATAAATACAGATTTGGGTTGGTATCCGTGGCAAAGAATTCAGGGCATACTAATGGATAAAGTTACCGGGCCAGGATTTGTAGCTGCATTACAGAATTTAAAAAAAGTTACAGAGAACGGCGCCACGCAAACTCAGGCTAAATAATTTTTTGTAAAAATTCTTCAATTACTTCGTAAATTTTATTGAGCTCTTTTTGCTTGATACAGTAAGGAGGCATTATATAAATTGTGTTTCCAAGTGATCGTAAATAGACTCCTCTCTCCATGCAAAACTTTGTAAAATTTGCGGAAATATTATGCAGGTAACCGTCCACTTCAGAGGTAATAACTTCAAATGCAATTATGGTACCTAGATGTCGTAAGTTCTTAATAATTTTTTTCTCCTGGAATATTTCCATTTTGCCGGCAAAAGCTTTCTGCGATAAAACTATTTTATCAATTTTTCTTTTGCATTTTTTTTCCTGAAGCAACCCGAGGCTTGCCAGCGAAGCTGTGCAGGCCAGCGGGTTGGCTGTAAAGGAGTGGCCATGAAATAATGTTTTCGTTTTATCATCACTTACAAACGTCTCATAAATCTTTTTTGTACACGCGGTAACGCCCAAAGCCATTGTGCCTCCTGTGAGGGCTTTACTAAGGCAAATGATATCTGCTTTTTCCAAAAGATAATCCCCTGCAAAAAATTTTCCCGTTCGATAAAAACCGGTGAGCACCTCATCCGCAATGCAAATAATTTCTTCTTTTTTCAAAGCTGACAAAAGTTTATTTAATTTTTCCGGCTCATACATCTTCATGCCACCGGCGCCTTGCAAAAGAGGCTCGTAAATAAAACAGGCTATTTGGTTTTTATATTTTTCAATAGTTGCCGTTATAATTTCAGCATTGCTTTCACCAGGAGTTTCAATAAAAATCACTTCAAATAATTTATCCCGAAAGGCAACAGTATAGGTTCCCCGCTCACTTATACTCATTGCGCCGAATGTATCGCCATGATAAGAGTGATGGAAGGCAAGAATCTTATTCCGCTCAGGTACATTTTGATTCAACCAATATTGCAGGGCCATTTTAATAGCGACTTCAGTTGCAGTGGATCCATTATCGCTATAAAATATTTTTGAAAAATCTCCCGGCAGAACCTTTACTAATTTTTCCGCCAGCTTTACAGCAGGAACATGCGTAAACCCCGCGAAGATCACCTGCTGCAGTTTCTTCGACTGCTTATATACTTTTTTTGCGATAAACTTATTTCCATGGCCATGAATATTTACCCACCAGCTGCTTACCCCATCAATGTATGTATTTCCCCGGTCGTCATATAGCAAAGCCTTTTTACCTTTTACAACCGGAATAGCAGGCAACCTGTCTTTTTGATGTGTGTAAGGATGCCATATATACAAGTTATCTTTTTGAGTTAAATTCATTACTATAGGTTCGTTTTCGATGATAAAAATTCTTCAATGCAACGTTACATAAAATACGATTGTCAAAGAACTTGCAATATTACAAATGGATTATAACAAACTCGTAAGAGATGTCCTGAAATTGAAGCCCGAGGCTCAGCGTGAGCTGTATGAGCATTTCGCACCGGTTATGTTGGGGATATGCTTCCGCTACACCAAAAGTATGTCCGATGCTGAAGATGTTTTGCAAGACGGTTTTGTGAAAGTATTTAAGTACCTCCATCAATATAAATCGGAAGGCGAGCTCGGCGGATGGATAAGAAAGATAATGGTGAATACGGCATTGAATTTCCTGAAAACAAATAAAAAGTATCAGAATGATTTAATGTATAATGAAATGACGCTGCACCCCGTGTTTAATGATGATCCACAAATACAATTACAGGCCAAAGAACTATCAGAACTTATAAGACAATTACCGACAGGCTATCAAACTATTTTCAACTTGCATGCCGTGGAGGGCTATAGTCATGTAGAGATTGGGGAGATGCTTGGAATAACCGATGGTACGTCGAGATCGCAATATGCAAGGGGACGGTCATTACTTATTGAGTGGATAAAAAAAATTTCATCACAAGAGCAACATGAGCACTATGGAAGAAAATAAATTTGAAAAGCAGGTGCAGCAAAAGATGGAGAATTTAAGATTAGATCCATCAGAATCCGTATGGGAAAACATAAAGAATCGCATTGAAAAAAGAAAAGACAGAAAGTGGGGGCTTTTGATTTTCTTCCTTCTTTTCATAACTGTATTAACAGGCGGATATTGGTTTTTAACTTCATCTGATTATGCCCTTTCAAAAAACAAAGAAGCTGTAAACATTATTACCGAAAAACAAATTGAAGACTCAGCAATTGATAATCAAAATATTGTAAGACAAGACAAAACTGCAACAGGGCAGTTAGCAACAGATCAAAAGAAAGTATTAAATAATTCTTCGGAAAAAGTAAAAGGCGGGAATAAAAATTTTATTGAATCGCATGAGCCCATTAACGAAAATGTAAACAGAAACGTTTTTAAAAAGAAGACAAAGGAAAATTTGGTCGCGATTGTAGCTTCTTCTGAAGTCGCAACAATGCCGGTGGAAAAAGAAAGTAACGACAGCGAGGTGACCCGGCAACCAAATATTGAAAACAACATCGATAATGCGAATGATAAAGTGTTGGCCGATGTAAAAATTGATTCCAATAAGGTTGAAAAAGATATTGCAATTATCGGCGATTCAACGATTGAATCAAAGAATAAAAAATATACAACAGCAAAAAATATTGTTGCAAAGAGATCTGCAAATATTTCTTCTAAAAATAAATGGCATGCAGGAATTTTTATCGCCGGTGGAATTTCACATGTGGGCAATCAATTCCTGGGGCTTGCCAACTCAGCAAGTGCAGATTATTCCCAAAGCCCGGGAAACAACGGATCAACGGGCGGGACCGTCATTCCAAGCCCTTCTCAAATTAAAAATTCAGCAGGTTATGTTGCGGGTATTTTTCTGGAAAAAAACATTTCCAAAAAAATTAAAGTTTCGTTTGGAGTAAACTATAAAGAGTTCAATACCTCAAATGTAGTGGGTAAAAAAAATGATACGACTGGATTACTTTCTGGTGGAGTTTACTATAACTACTATTCAAGGAATTCGAATGCCAGGAAGCAGTATAATAATAATTTCAAGTTTATGGAATTACCTTTAAGCATAAAAGTACAGTTGGGAGATAATAAAAACTTTCCTATTTTTTGGAGTGGCGGTATTCTGCTCTCTCAATTGCTAAAAAGTAATGCGCTACAATTTGATGCCGGTTCCGGAATTTATTATAAAGACAATTCGCTGTTTAATAAAACCCAGATTGGACTGAGCACAGGACTTTCAGCCGCTCTCTTTCAAAATCAAAAAACCTCTTTTTTGTTTGGCCCATATATTTATTATTCGGCTTCTCAACTTGCTAGCGAAGGATTGTATAACAAAAAACATTTTGTGTTTTTTGGTTTGCGCACTGAAATTATTTTCGGAAAAAAGTAACTCATAAAGCAACGGTTTGAAATTACCTGCTGTCAAGCCATCAAATTATCTACCATGAAAAAGTTATTGGCCATTCCCCTCTATATTATTATTGTATTCTTCGTTTCTTTTTTATTTAGTGGTTGCCTTAAAGACACTATTTCTTGTAAACATCCTTACTCCTATACTTACTATAAGCCGTTGTACAAAACGACAGCAGAAGTGAGGTCAAATATTAAAAGCAATGCTCCCAGGACGATACAGAATCCAGGTAAAATATTTATAATGGGTAATTATATTTTTTTAAATGAAATCGATAAAGGCATTCATGTAATTGATAATTCAAATCCGGAAGCACCTGTTAACATTGCATTTATAGACATACCTGGCAATGAAGATATTGCCGTGAAAGGAAATACACTGTACGCTGATTTATATACTGACCTGGTGACGCTTGATATAAGTAATCCATTAAATGTAGCTATACAACAATATAATGATGGTGTATTTCCCAACCGCATATACAGTAACGGTTTTTATTCCGACTCGAATAAAGTATTAGTAGATTGGGAAGAAAGAGATACCACGGTAATTGAAGATTGCAGCAGTGGGTCTCGCTGGTACGATAGTGGAGGTATTTATTATTCTGCCATCGCTAGTAATTCTGGCCCACAAAATTCAGGATCAAAAAATATTTCTGCCTCACCAATTGGACAGGGCGGTTCAACTGCAAGGTTCGCCATAGTAAATAATAAAATTTATACAGTGTCAACTTATGATCTTAATGTGTTCGACATATCTGTTTCAGATAAGCCAACATTTTCCAATACAGTGAACATTAACAGTTGGGGCATTGAAACAATTTTCCCCTTCGGAAATAAATTGTTTATCGGCTCGCAAAGCGGCATGTTCGTTTATAATATTAACGATCCTGATCACCCGGCTCTTGATGGCCAATTTGGGCATGTGCAAAGTTGCGACCCGGTTATTGCTGATAACTCTTACGCATACGTAACATTACGCTCGGGGACTGCGTGCCAGGGATTTACTAATGAATTAGACGTTTTGAAGTTGAATAATTTTACAAATCCTCAGCTCGTAAAGACTTATAGCCTCACCAACCCGCGTGGTTTATCAAAAGATGGAAACCTTTTGTTTATTTGCGATGGCGCAGATGGTTTGAAGATTTATAATGCGAAGGATGTAAATAATTTAAAGCTAATAAAACAACTCCCTGGTTCGGAAACTTATGATGTAATTGCTTTTAACAACAAGGCGTTAGTAGTCGCCGTTGATGGCCTTTATCAATATGATTATTCTGATGCAAATAATATTCACTTGTTAAGCAAGATCACAATCTCTAAATAACTTTTTATGAAATTGAGGATAATTTGTGGTTTGATTTTTTACTGTGTTCTTTGCTCTCCAGTGCAGGCACAAATCGCAAAAGTAAAATTTCATTCGATAGAAAACGGCGGCGTTACCATTGGAGAAAGTGAGGCGAATGCAGTTTTTCAAACAGTAAATGGAATAAGTGTCCATGATTGGTTTTTGGGTGTTGGAGTTGGAGTTGACTATTACCAATATAAAACGCTTCCATTATTTTTTGATGCAAGAAATTTCTTTGGAAAAAATCACAAGTGGTTTTTATATGGAAATCTTGGTTATGATTTTCCTCTGCATGATAAGCCCGGGATGGAAATAGGTAGTTATAATTATTACCATGTAAAAGGAGACGTTTACACTGATTTTGGGATAGGCATTAGGACTAAATTTATCAATAAAACTTCATTGTTATTCAGCCTGGGGCATAGTTACAAGCAATTGCAATTTAAAACCACACAGATAATTCCCTTATGTTCTGAATGTAAGCCTCAATCTTATTATTACACGCTGGGCTATGGAAGGATCTTGTTTAAGGCCGGCCTGGAATTTTAATGAATTCATCAAAACCCTACGTCTAAAAATTTTAAATTCCTTTTTATCCCTGCAAACTTTGCCCTCTTTAATGGTGAGTCTTTAAAAATTATTTTAAAAGATTCTTCAGTTAATTCTTCCCAATCATTTTTACTAAAATCTAAAATTTCCGGAATTGGTGTGAATTGATTTTCTGAATGTGGAGTGGAAAAACGATTCCACGGGCATACGTCCTGGCAGATATCGCATCCAAACATTTTATTTTCAAATTTTCCCTTCATCTCATCGGGAATAAGGAGGTCTTTTAATTCAATCGTAAAATAAGAAATGCATTTACTTCCATTAATAACCTTGTCGGGTAAAATAGCATCGGTTGGGCAACTGTCTATACATTTCGTACAGGTACCACAATAATCTTTTGCAAAGGGATCATCCGCATCAAGATCAAGATCGGTAATCAACGTCGCGATAAAAAAAAATGATCCTGCGCTTTTCGTGATCAGGTTACCATTTTTACCTATCCAGCCCAATCCGCTTTTTTGTGCCCAGCTTTTTTCAAGTACCGGGGCGCTGTCAACAAATCCCCTTCCATGAACGTCACCAATTTCTTCTTTTATGCACTGGAAAAAATTTTTCAGCTTTCCTTTTATTACCTCATGGTAATCTTTTCCATAGGCATATTTGGAAATTTGCGGAGCTGTAGGATTTTGCTTTTCAGAAGGAAAATAATTCAGCAATAAAGTAATCACTGATTTTGCGCCGGGAACCAATTTTGTTGGATCAACCCTTAGCTCAAAATAATTTTCCATGTAGTTCATCTTTCCGTGAAGGCCCTTATGAAGCCAGTTTTCGAGGCGCCGGGCGTCGTCATCGAGTTTTTGCGCTTCTGCTATTCCGCAATAATCGAAGCCCGATTTACCCGCGATTTCCTTTATTAATCGGGAATACTTATTTTTTTTAAAAGACAATCAAAATTGTTTTAGTTTATTAATCTTAATATATATATTCACCCCCTAAACATCTTTATACCAAAACTACAACCATGCTTTCCAAAAGAAACACCAGCTTTTTACTGGTATTATTATTAGCGCAAATCAACTCATCAGCCCAGGACAAATTAGCCATTAAATTCGGGAACGTGAAGCCCGCAGATTTTGATATTAAATCAGAATTGATAGACTCCAACACCAACGCAGTTGTGGTTGCAGATGTAGGCAAATCACAGTTCATCTCTAATCCAAATGATTTTACTTTTTCTTTGATATTTACAGAAAAGAAAAGGATAAAGGTTATTAATAAAAACGGGTTTGATGCGGCAACCATTATTATTCCTCTATACGTAGGTGACAATAATAAAATGGAAAAACTTAGCGACCTTAATGCTTACACGTACAATCTTGAAAACGGGAAAGTTGTTGAAACCAAGGTATCAAAGTCCTCTGTTTTTACCGAGAAGCATAGTAAACATTTGATATATAATAAGTTTACTTTTCCTGATCTGAAAGAAGGAAGTATTATTGAATATTCTTACCAGGTAAAATCCGATTTCTTTTTTAACCTGCAGCCATGGACATTCCAGGGTGAATACCCGGTACTATGGAGCCAATATGAAGCAGGTATTCCGGATTTTTTCAAATATGTAATTCTTTCACAAGGCTATCAGCCATTTGTTATTAACAAAGTTAGTAGCTCACAAATCAGTTACTCTTTTATTGAACATGGTGAAAGACGTTCAACCGGATTCGGTGAAGCTCCGGATAACAGTTCCAAGATAAATACTGTTAAACTAGATTGTGCAATTGATTACCATACCTGGGTAATGAAAAATATACCGGCTCTAAAAGAAGAGGCGTTCACCACAACTTTGAGAAATTCAGTTGCTAAAGTGGAATTTCAATTAAACATGGTTGCCTTTCCTAATACTGCCCCACGGGCTTATATGGATTCGTGGGAAAAAGTAGCCAGTGACCTAATGCTTGAAGATGAATTCGGTGCTCCAATTGAAAGGCCCAACAACTGGCTCGACAATAATGTGAATGATATTGTGAGAGGGGCGGTTGCTCCAAAGGAAAAAGCTCAAAAAATCTTTGAGTATGTGAGGGATAATTTTACTTGCAATGATGATCGTGGAATATACCTGACAACTAATTTAAAAGATGTGCTTAAAAATAAAAGTGGCTCAGTCGCAGATATCAACATGCTATTGATTGCAATGTTGAGGAATCAAAAAATCGACGCAAACCCGGTTATTTTAAGCACCAGGGACCATGGTTTTACCCATGAATTATATCCACTGATTGACAGGTATAATTATGTAATTGCAAAAGTTTTGATTGACGAGACTTCTTATTACCTCGATGCAACTACTCCCCAGGCAGACTTTGGAGTGCTTTCAACAAAACTTTACAACGGCCAGGCAAGGGAAATAACCAAATCTTTTGCAATGCCCGTTTATTTTGTGGCTGATTCACTCAAGGAGTCGGATTTTACAAATGTTTATATTTCTCAATTAGATGATGGGGGCGTAGAAGGTAGTTTGACCCATAACTTCGGGAAGTATGAATCATTAGATCTTAGAAAAAAAATGACGAAGACATTAAACGAGGAATTTACGAAAGCGTTGCAAACGGAATATACGGAAGAAATTACGATAGAAAATCTGCAAATTGATTCCTTAAAATTATTGAATGAACCGGTTGGCTTGAAGTATGATTTAAAACTTAAATCTTTTGGCGAAGCTGATATCGTTTATTTCAGCCCTATGTTGGACGAAGCAATAAAAAAGAATCCCTTTGTTGCTGCGGAAAGATTTTATCCGGTAGAAATGCCTTATACAAGGGAAACCGTTTATAACCTGGCCATGCAGATACCAAAAGGCTACCAGGTCGATGAACTTCCAAAATCCGCCAGGGTTAATTTTAATGAGGATGAAGGAATGTTTGAGTACCTGATCTCTGCGGATAAAGAATTAATCCAGATGCGTTGCCGGTTGATTTTTAAGAAAGCGAATTTTATTAATGAAGATTACCAGACACTAAGAGATTTTTACGCGTTTGTGGTATCAAAAGAAGCAGAGCAAATTGTATTTAAGAAGATAAAATAAGACACCCGTGATTCTTATAAAACTTAAAGCCTATAGAGGATGCCATACAGGCATCCTCTTACTTATTGCGATACTTTTTCTTGCTAATCTCAAAAGCATCGCACAGGGCAATGCCCCTGTAAAATTTGGTAAAGTAAAGGCGGAAGATTTTACACTAAACTCCCCGGTAATAGATTCCAACAGCAACGCCGTAGTAGTTCTTGACAAGGGCGAGATTACATTTGAAGGAAATCAAAAAGGCTGGTTTAGCTATGTATTTAAAAAAAGCAAGAGAATAAAAATCATTAATAACAAAGGTTTTGACCTTGCTACTGTAAAACTTTTATTGTACCAGGATGGTCAAAATAAAGAAAAGGTTGAAAATCTAACCGGCACTACCTATAATGACGATAATGGAATAATTAGTGAAACCAGGCTAAGCTCAGGCGATTTTCTGGATGAAAAATTTGATAAAAATCATTTTTACAAAAAATTCGCTTTACCGGCAATAAAAGCAGGCTGCATCATTGAATATTCGTACACAATCAAATCTGATTTTATATTTAATATTCCTGCATGGGAATTTCAAAGTGCGGAATGCCCGACGTTATGGAGCGAATTCAGTGTAAACATTCCGGGCTTATTAACTTACATGTCCTCCTTTCAGGGTTCTCATACATACTACATTAACAAGAGCGGGGAAGGATTCAAAGTTTATAGCGTAAGCAGGGTTGCAGACAATGGCGGGGCACTTACTTCCCGAGAGGCAGAAAGGCTTTCTGTATCAACTCAAACCATCTTACACAGGTGGGTGATGAAAGATGTCCCCACTTTTAATGTCGAAAATTACATTTCATCTCCTTCTAATTTTATTGACAAAATAAGATTTCAATTAAGTAAAACTTACGATGGTGAAACTTATCATGATGTTGCAAATAACTGGGAGAAAGTCACCGAGGAATTGATGAAGCGGGAGGATTTTGGAGAACCCCTCGTTGAAGAAAATAACTGGCTCGACAAAATAGTTGAACCGCTGTTGCAGAATAACGACAACACCTTGCAAAAAGCTCAGAAAATTTATTACTATATACAAAAAAATTATTCGTGCGTTGACCACTACGACAAATACATCAAAACATCTTTGCAGGACGTAGTAAAGAAAAAGAGTGGCACCGTGGGTGACCTAAACCTGTTGCTTATTGCGATGCTCAAGCATGAAAAAATAGAAGCATCTCCGGTACTGCTGAGTACCCGGGAATTCGGATGGAACTCCCCGACTTATCCCCTAATGGAAAAGTTGAATTATGTTATTAGCAGAACGAAAATCAATTCCAGGGATTATTATCTCGATGCAACAATTCCCTTTTTACCCTTTGGTAAGTTACCCTTAAATTGTTACAACGGCCATGCGAGGGTTATTGCGTCAGATACTACGGCCGTTTATTTTGAACCTGATTCATTGAAAGAGAACAGCAGAGTAAGCTTGTTTATTTTCAATAATGATAACAAAGAAATGGATGGGACATTTGCCCGCGAAATGGGCTTTTTCGAATCATTAGATGCAAGAACTAATATTGATAAGTCTGATTTGCAGGCTTATGAAAAAAAGATAAAGTCATCCTACCCTGAAGATATTTCATTATCGGATCTTAAAATAGACTCGCTCGACTTGATTGAATACCCTGTATCATTGAAGTTTAATTTCAAACTTTCATTTTCAGAAAACAGTGATATTATTTATTTTAACCCATTCATGGGAGAAGCCGTGAAAGAAAATCCCTTCTATGCAGCAGAAAGAATGTACCCGGTTGAAATGCCCTATAAGACGCATAACACCTATACCTTAAACATGGAAATACCAAAAGGTTACAAGGTAGATGAACTCCCCAAATCTTCCCGTGCTTTACTTAATGACAAGGAAGGCATGTTCGAATATTTAATAAGTGCCGACGCCAACAATATACAGATGCGATGCATCCTTGAAGTTAATAAAGCAACCTTTAGTTCAGAAGATTATCAAACGCTCCGGGATTTTTATGCGTTGATAGTAAAAAAAGAAGCGGAGCAAATAGTATTTAAAAAGATAAACTAACTATGAAAATTACCATCCTGATTTTTTCTGTTTTCTTTTCGTGCCTTGCAACCGCCCAGGACAACAGTGCCTTTTTTATCCCTGATTCTTTACGAAAAGGCGCTAATGTAGTAAAGCGCAATGAGGAATATATCTTAACCATAAAATCGCCTGCTAAGTTCACGCTCTATGAAAAACACGTATATACGATTTTAAATTCTTCGGCAGCTAAATATGCAACGTATAGGACGAGCTACGACAAATTTTCCAGTATTAATTCCGTTTCGGGTAAGCTATACAATAGCATGGGAAAAGAAATAAAGCATACAAAAAAAAATGAATGGACAGATAACAGCGCTTATGATGGGTTTAGTTTATTGTCGGATGCCCGGTATAAAATGAATGAGTTTTATTCCGCTGACTATCCTTATACAGTAGAGTTTGAAGAAGAAGATGATTGCACCGGCACTCAAGGTTTCCCCAATTGGATGCCCCAGAGCAACCCCTGGATGTCTGTTCAAAGTAGTAAGTTTACCATAATTGCACCGGCAGACTATATACTAAGATATAAGCAATCAAACTATAATTCGGAACCAGTGATTACTCAAAAGGGTGATCAAAAAACCTATACGTGGGAGCTAAAAAATATTCCCGCAAAAAAATATGAAGAAGATGCTCCTTCCTTTTCTGAACTTACACCCATTGTATTTTTTGCCCCTTCCAAATTCGAGGTACAGGGATACAGTGGAGACATGTCCACATGGGAAGGTTATGGAAAATTTATGTACCAGTTACTGAAAGGGAGGGACGTGCTTCCTGATGACGTAAAAAAGAAAGTGCATGACCTTACTGACAATCTAAAAGACGAAAAGGAAAAAATATTTGTTTTATATGATTTCCTTCAGAAGAATACCAGGTACATTAGCATACAACTCGGCATCGGGGGATGGCAACCTTTTGAAGCATCTTATGTTGCAGAAAAAAAATACGGTGATTGCAAAGCGCTCTCGAATTTTATGATTGCCCTGCTTAAAGAAGCCGGTATTACCGGCAAATACGTTGAAATATATGGGGGCGAATCTCCTCCGCCTTTTAGAGAAGATTTTTCCTGTTCGCAATTTAATCATGTGATTGCATGTGTACCTCTTAATAAAGATACCGTATGGCTCGAATGTACTAGCCAGACAGTATCTGCGGGCTATATGGGAAGTTTTACAGGCAATAGAAAAGGGCTTTTAATTGACGAAACAGGCGGACATGTAGTACAAACTCCTGTTTATAAGGTAGCCGATAATTTTAAAAAAGGAATAGTAAAAGCCGTCGCCGATGATCAGGGCAACATAAGCGCAGAAATTACCAATACCTACTATGGCCTTCAGCAGGACTTGCCTCATGCACTTATTAATAGCGCATCAAAAGAAGAAAGAGAAAAATATTTGAACCAAATGTTTAATCTGCCAACCTACCAGGTGAAAAAAAATAATTACAAAGAGCATAAAGGAATTCTCCCTTCCGTGGATGAATCAATGGAAATACAATTGAACAATTATGCTAACATTACAGGGAAACGGCTTTTTATTAATCCTAATATTTTCGGTGGGGCTACCGAGAAAGTTTTGCCTGATACGGCTAGGCAAAACGATTACATCGTTAAAGATTCTTACAGGAATGTTGATTCAATCGAAATAAAAATTCCTGCCGGCTATAAACCTGAAAGTGTGCCGAAAGATATGGCACTGCAAACCAAATATGGAAACTATACTTCATCAGTAAAAATAATAGATGACAAGATCATGTATTACAGATCGATGGACCAGAATAGCGGCCGTTTTCCTGCAAAAGAATTTAGCGAAGTAGTTAAATTTTATGACCAGGTTTATAAGTCTGACAGAAGTAAATTGGTATTGGTAAAGGCTGACTAATTGCTGTTCTATTTCTTTTAGATAATTTTTTATTCAAAAGGAGAAATCGCTTAGTAGTTAATTTCACTATCAATTATGGCCTTTAGTTCCTTATACTTTTCGCCACGCCCTTTATTTTTCAAATTAAATACAAAGAGGAAACCCGCATATTTTCTTTCATTATCTACCCACGGGAAACTTCCAAATAACCCCGGACTTGTAACAGCAGACGATCTGTTTACGGCATTATCCATAACCCACTCACCAAGGCCATAGCACCAGTTTCCGGCCTCTGCCGGTGAATAAGCAACCTTGGCTCCTTTTGTGTAATTATGCTGCATAAGAGCCACAGATTCTTTTGAAAGTACTTGCTTTCCATTATATATTCCATCTTGCAAAATCATCTGTAAAAAATGAATATAATCCACCGGCGTACTGAATGCGCCGCCTGCCGCTAATGGAACTTTTTTTTCTCCAAAACCAGTATTGGTCATTCCACATGGTACGGCAATTCTTTCTTTGAATAATGTTTTAAAATCTGTACTACTTATTTTTTCAATAACCGCAGCAGCTATTTGCAAGCCTACGCTGCTGTAATGAAATACTTTGCCCGGTTCACCTTCCATGGGTTGCTCAGCGATTTTTTCAATCACTTCATTCATGGTTGTTCCTGTATTAATGATTTCCCGGGAATCTTTTAAATTTCCTGCATCAATAGCTGTAAGGTGCGAAAGGCATTCCCATATAGTGATATTCCCTTTTTGATGCCGGGTCATAACTGATAAAAATTTGCCTAAAGTGTCGTCAAGATTCAATTTGCCTTCGTCAACAAAGGTCATCACCAATGCAGCACTAAGCCATTTGCTGCAACTCGCAATGGCGCCATGCGTATCAATTGTATAATCCTGCAACCTTTCATCCGCATCTTTGCCTTGTCTTTTCGCTATAAATTTTCCTACCACTTTTTGCTTATGTGAAAGATCATTCTCTTCTTTTTCATAAACTATCTTTCCATCTTTTAAAATCAGCAACACCGCACGGCCGCCAAGATTTTTTAAATTATTATTCAGCCATTTATCGGCTTTACTAAAATTATCCTGGGCAAAAGCTGCCTGCAAATAAAGCATGAAAGACAGCAAGAGACTGAATTTGCGGCAGTTTTGTTGAAATTTACAAGACATAATTACTGATTATCTCTGTTTGGAGGGTTGGTGTAAAATTTGATGCTTACTGATAAATTTATTAAAAGAATAATTAGATATATATGAACCCAAATAGTTTAACGATAAAATCGCAGGAGATTTTTCAGAAGGCACAGCAAATGGCTTTTAATGAAAAGAATCCAAATATCGAAACAGAGCACATGCTAAAAGCGTTGCTTAGTGATGAAGATAGTCCTGTTGATTACCTGCTGAAAAAGAATAATGTTAATGTAAATTTTGTAGAAAATAAAATTGATGAGAGCTTAAAAAAGCTTCCAGAAATTGCAGATGGGGAACCAGCACAAGTAGTAAGCAGGGATCTGAATAATGTTTTGTTGCGTGCTTCTTCAACCTTGAAAACTTTTAATGATGAATTCGTAAGTGTGGAGCATCTTTTACTTGCGATTGTCCAGGGAAATGATAATTCAGCAAAAATTTTAAAGGATGCAGGCCTCACAGAAAAAGGCCTGATTGCTGCAATTAAAGAATTAAAAAAAGGATCTACCGTTTCTTCGCAGACTTCCGAGACGCAGTTCAACGCCCTTAATAAATATGCTAAAAACCTCAATGAGCTTGCAAGAAGCAACAAACTTGATCCTGTGATAGGACGTGATGAAGAGATAAGAAGAACGCTGCATATTCTTTCAAGAAGAACCAAAAACAATCCCATTCTTGTAGGTGAACCCGGAGTAGGTAAAACGGCAATTGCCGAGGGATTAGCGCACCGTATTGTAAACGGTGATGTCCCTGAAAATTTGAAATCTAAAATAATTTTTGCGCTTGATATGGGATTGCTCATTGCGGGTGCAAAGTATAAAGGTGAGTTTGAAGAAAGGTTGAAATCGGTGATTAAAGAAGTAAGTGAAAGCGATGGGGAAATCGTTTTATTCATCGATGAAATTCATACCCTGGTTGGTGCCGGCGGCGGTGATGGTGCTATGGATGCAGCAAATATTTTGAAACCTGCTCTCGCCCGCGGCGAGTTACGTGCAATTGGTGCAACCACTTTAAATGAGTACCAGAAATTTTTTGAAAAAGACAAGGCGCTCGAAAGAAGATTTCAAAAAGTATTGATAGATGAACCATCTGTGGAAGATGCAATTTCGATATTGCGTGGAATAAAAGATAAGTACGAGACACATCACCACGTAAGGATAAAGGATGAGGCAATTATTGCCGCTGTGGAACTGTCACACAGATATATAACCGATCGTTTCCTTCCGGATAAAGCTATTGATCTTATTGATGAAAGCGCTGCAAAGCTCAGACTTGAAATGAATTCTATGCCGGAAGAATTGGATAAACTTGAAAGAGCGATAAGGCAATTGGAAATTGAAAGAGAAGCGATAAAGAGAGAAAAAGATGAAGTAAAATTAAAAGAGCTAAATACAGAAATAGCTAACCTCTCCGTAGAGAGAGACACCTTCAAAGCCAAGTGGCAACAGGAAAAAGAAATAGTAGAAAAAGTACAGAATGCCAAGGCTGAAATTGAAAGTTTGAAAATGGCTGCAGAGAAAGCTGAGCGTGAAGGTGATTATGGGAAAGTGGCTGAAATTAGATACGGCAAGCTCCAGGACCAGGAAAAAATAATCGCAGATTTCACCGCACAGCTTGATGAAATAAGTGAAAAAAGGTTACTGAAGGAAGAAGTGGATGCCGAAGATATTGCAGAAAGTGTGGCAAAAGCAACAGGCATTCCCGTAAATAAAATGTTGCAAAGTGAAAAAGATAAATTATTAAATCTTGAAGACGAACTGCATAAAAGAGTGATTGGCCAGGATGAAGCTATCGAAGCAGTTGCTGACGCCATACGCAGGAGCAGTGCCGGTTTGCACGATCCCAAAAAGCCCATCGGTTCATTCATTTTTCTTGGCACTACAGGTGTAGGTAAAACAGAACTGGCGAAAGCTTTAGCCGAATATTTGTTTGATGATGATAGCATGATGACAAGAATTGACATGAGTGAGTACCAGGAAAAACATTCAGTAAGCCGGCTGGTTGGTGCGCCTCCCGGGTATGTTGGTTACGATGAAGGTGGGCAGCTCACAGAAGCGGTTAGGCGTAAACCATATAGTGTGGTATTGCTTGATGAAATTGAAAAAGCGCACCCTGATGTTTTCAACATCTTATTACAGGTGTTAGATGATGGAAGGTTGACAGATAATAAAGGCCGTGTGGTGAATTTTAAAAACACCATCATTATTATGACGAGCAATATGGGCAGCCATATTATACAGGCTAACCTTGATAATGTTACAGAAGAAAATAGGGACGAAGTGGTTGAACAAACTAAAACGGAAGTACTGGAGTTGCTGAGGCAAACTATAAGGCCTGAGTTTTTAAACAGGATTGATGAAGTGATTATGTTTCAGCCCCTATTGCGTAAAGAGATTAAGGAAATAATCAGAATCCAACTTAATGATCTTAGAGACCAACTGTTAAGAAACGGCGTTTATCTTGAGTTCACAGAATATTTACTGAATTACCTTGCTGATAATGGTTTTGATGCACAATTTGGTGCACGGCCTTTGAAGAGATTAATTCAAAAGCAAATCGTAAACCAGTTGAGTAAAAAACTACTGAGCGGTACAATTGATAAATTGCATCCCGTATTGGTTGACGTTTTTGATGGAGTAGTAGTGTTTAGAAATGACGTGAATAGTCTTGAAAAAGCAACGATATAAATATTTTGAAAACAATTTAGAGCCCGGTAAATGCCGGGCTTTTTTATTGGCATCAGTATGCCCCCCTCTTAAGCATTACAAAATTCCCCGGATCAAAAATTGAATTGTCAATATCTACGTTTGCTTTAATATCATGATATTTTTCTATCTGTACAAGTCTACCATCGATATAAAAATAAACCACGCTTTCGCTATACCCTCCTTCTATTTTAATATGGTTTTCAAAGAGGCCTTCTTCTTTTTGTTTCCCTTCGAATTTCAACATCCGCACTATATTGAAATTATCTTTATCAATCCAAATTTGGTTTACGGAGTCTTCGCCTTTGGCTGCTCCAATTACGTAAACATTCTTTCCTTTCCATACATCCTCGTGAAATTTATTAAGATCATAACCGAGAGAACTCATTTTTGAAATCACTGCATCAAATGAATAAAAGTACATTCCACCCAGGAGAAAAGTAAGATCATTTTTATCCTGCCTCACGGCTGAAAGAGTTCCTGTTTTGAAAAAGTAAGAAGAATCATTTCTAAAAATTACCGCGTCTCCGCTACCAGGATTTCCAAAGTCAATCCTAAAATCATTGGGGAATTTTATATTCTCGTACCAGGTTTCAGTTCGTTGCAAACTATCATTTTTATAAACCTCTGTCGTTTGATTAAAACTTAAAGTTTTATACCATTTACCCGCATAGCGATCATGCATTTTTTTTATAACATCTCTGCTCCCATCAATGTTGATCATTGATGCGGCGAACACAAAGATTAGGATTGCGGCTGCTGTTTTTTTCAAACCAAAATTTTATTGAAAATAAAAAATAGAAAAAATATTATCAGAAAGTGTTCATTTTTTTATATCAATCCATTCTGATAAACCGCCTGATCAATATAAATAGAATGTAACACAATTAAAAAATGATTGATTGAAAATCAGGAATCTGAGGGTGACGTATCATCCTCTCCCATTACGAGATTTGCGCCGCCATCACGCATTATCTCTTCCATGTTACGGTCGTTATCTACAATACCCTTTTCCTCCAGCATCCTCATGTCTTTTGCATCACGCAAAAATTCGGAGGCAAAAATAAACTGGTTTAATCTTTTGTTCTTATTAAAAATGATTTCTTTGTTAGTTCCCTCCCATTCTTTCTCGCCCAAATAGAGGTAAATGATATTTTCTCCAATCTCCATAACACTATTCATATCATGTGTATTAACAATGGTAGTAATGTTATTCTCTTTGGTTATATCGTGTATTAACTGATCGATGAGCAATGAAGTTTGAGGATCCAGTCCGGAGTTCGGCTCATCACAAAATAAATATTTCGGGTTTAAAACAATCGCCCGGGCGATACCCACTCTCTTCATCATACCCCCGCTTATCTCCGCAGGAAATTTTTTATTAGCATCTTTTAAATTTACTCTTTCAAGCACATCGTTTACCCTTGCAATTTTTTTTGAATGATTCCATTTGGTAAACATATCCAGGGGAAATTTAATATTCTGTTCCACGGTCATACTATCGAAAAGCGCAGAACCCTGGAACAACATTCCTATTTGCTGTCGCAATTCTTTTCTATCTTCCTGGTGCATGGTCGCAAGGTCTTTGCCATCAAAAAGAATTCCTCCGGTATCTACTTCAAACAGGCCAACCATACATTTTTGCAATACGGTTTTTCCGCTGCCGCTTGAGCCTATTATCAGGTTGGTTTTACCTGTTTCCATAACTGCGCTTACTCCCTTAAGTATTTCTTTATCTCCGAAAGATTTTCTTATATCTTTTAGTTCAATCATGCGTAACAGTTATAAATGATTCGGTATCTGAAAACAAAAAATAAATAATCAATGCAGATCAGATTTTTATCCTAACAAAATTTGCGCTAGTATGTAATCCGCCAGTAAAATTAAAATACAACTTGTAACTACAGCAGTAGTGCTCGCCCTGCCAATCTCCAGCGCGCCTCCTTTTACATTATACCCATAATAAGAAGAAACGCTGCTTATGATAAAAGCAAACGTATAAGCTTTCGCAAGTGCAAACCATACATTTTTAGCTACAAAGCCTTGTAGCAGCCCCCTGTCATAAGTATCTGGTGAAACTATATTAGCGAGGCTTCCAGCCAATCTACCGCCATAAACGCCCAACACTGCGGCAAGAACCACTAACATAGGAATGGTAATAAGCGCACCAAGAATTTTCGGCATCACGAGGTATGCCTTCGTGTTAATGCCCATAATTTCAAGTGCATCGATTTGCTCACTCACCCGCATGTTACCAAGTTCACCCGCGATCTTACTGCCTACCACACCGGCCAATACAATACAAACCAAGGTGGGGGCAAATTCCAATATAACAGTATCCCTCACGATCTGTGCAATGGTTTCTTTTGCAATGAGCGGGTTGGTAAGTTGATAGGCGGTTTGTACAGTGCTCACTGCACCCATGAATATTGAAATGACTGATACGATTCCCAACGAACCAATGCCTATTTCAACAGATTGATGCATCAGCTCTTTCCAATACATTTTAAAGTTCTCGGGTTTGGTAAACATTCCCTTTATCATTAAAAGATAGCTGCCTATTGTCGAAAATAATTTCATTAGGAATTACTTTTTTTATGCTTCATTTTCTATTTTTTTCGAACGTTTCCATCTCCTGGTTGTTGTTGCTTCGGCGTCCTTAATATTTTTACATTTCATTTGTGCATCTACCACGGCGATCATTACCATGTTATAAATACTTCTTACCTGGCTTCCCAGTTGCAATATATGCACTGGCTTGCTAAGTCCTAATAAAACGGGCCCTATGGCTTCTGCACCTCCCACTTCCTGTAAAAGATTATACGCAACGTTGCCGGCAGCAAGATTTGGAAAGATCAGCACGTTCACGTCCTTATTTACCAGTTCACTAAAAGGATAATTATCCCTGATCATTTCTTTATTGAAAGCAACATTGGCTTGCACTTCACCATCAACAATAAGCGTCGGTTCTTTTTGTTTTACAATTTCCCTGGCCTGCGATACCAATTTCGCTTCCGGAGAATCACTGCTTCCAAAATTAGAATAACTCAACATGGCGATAACAGGCTTTATCCCGAAGTTTTTCAATTCCTTCGCAACCATTAAAGTAACGTCCGCTAGTTCTTCCGCCGTTGGGTTAAAGTTCACCGTAGTATCGGCAAGAAACAACGGACCTTTTTTAGTCATCATGATGTACATGCCGGCTACTTTTTTGGAACCCTCTTCCATCCCGATTATCTGCAAAGCCGGGCGAATCGTATCAGGATAATTTTTAGAAAGGCCAGAGATCATTGCATCGGCTTCACCGGTTTCCACCATCATGCAACCAAAATATAACCGGTCCTTCATTATTTTTTTTGCCTCATAATAATTAAAGCCTTTGCGTTGTCGCTTTTGAAAAAATAGTTCGCTGTAATGTTTTCTTCTTTCAATGGATTCATCACCTTTTGGATCAATAATATCCATCCCATCAAGATCAATTCCATTCTCCGCAGCAATCGAGTGTATAATTTTTGGATCGCCTAACAGTATCGGATAGGCCAGGCCTTCATCCTGCACAAGTTGTGCGGTCTTTAATATTTTTTGATTTTCCGCTTCAGCAAAGACCACTCTTTTTGGATTTCTGCGGGCCTTATTCCCTATCATTCTTAAGAGCTGGTTGTCAATGCCAAGACGGTCATTTAATTCAACTGTATACGCGTCCCAGTCGGTTATGGGGTGGCGGGCTACTCCACTTTCCATTGCAGCTTTTGCAACGGCAGGCGCTACTATTGAGAGCAAGCGATTGTCAAGAGGTTTTGGTATGATATAGGTTGGCCCGAACACAATGTTCTTTTCGTTATAGGCCATGGTAACAATATCAGGCACCGGTAATTTTGCAAGCTCAGCCAATGCTTTTACAGCCGCCAACTTCATCGCTTCGTTTATTTGGGTTGCTCTTACATCAAGGGCACCCCGAAAAATATAAGGGAATCCTAAAACGTTATTAACCTGGTTGGGGTAATCACTTCTTCCGGTAGCCATAATAACATCTTTCCGTGCACTCATCGCTTTATCATACGATATTTCAGGGTCAGGATTGGCCATCGCAAACACAATAGGATTTTTTGCCATGCTCTTTACCATCTCGGGAGTGATCACATTTCCAACACTTAAACCTATAAAAACATCCGCGTCTTTCATGGCATCTTCAAGAGTTTGACTGTAATTTTTTGTCTGGGCAAATCTTTTTTTTATTTCGTCAAGCCCCTCCCTGCCAGCGTGAATTACGCCTTTTCTGTCGAACATAACAAAATTGGAGGCTTTCGCACCAACAGCCTCATATAATTGAACACAAGCCATCGCTGCAGCCCCGGCGCCATTTACAACAAATTTTACGCGATCAATTTTTTTCTTTTGAATTTCTAATGCGTTCAGCAATGCTGCAGCGCTTATAATAGCTGTACCATGCTGATCGTCGTGCATCACAGGAATCTTGAGCCTTTCTTTTAGTTTTTGCTCTATATAAAAACATTCAGGCGCTTTTATATCTTCTAAATTTATTCCTCCAAAAGTGGGCTCAAGCGCCGCCACTATTTCTACAAACTTTTCGGGATCTTTCTCATTTATCTCGATATCGAAAACGTCTATATCAGCAAATATTTTAAAAAGCACCCCCTTGCCTTCCATGACGGGCTTTCCAGCTTCGGGTCCTATGTCGCCGAGGCCTAACACGGCAGTGCCATTACTGATTACACCTACAAGATTTCCCTTTGCGGTGTATTGATATACAGCTTCAGGATTCTCATTTATTTCAAGGCATGGCACTGCTACTCCGGGGGAGTATGCCAGCGAAAGATCTCTCTGTGTCTTGGTGGATTTTGTAGGGATTACTTCAATTTTTCCGGGCCGTCCTTTTGAGTGATAATCAAGCGCCTCCTGCTTTCGAAGATTTTTTTGCATATTGGTTTTTTGAACTCTATTTGCTCCTAACCGACTTAGGAATCATTTATGGGAAGTAAAGATAGGTAATGTGACTAACTCATGTAATAGTTGCAGATGCCCCCAGCCAGGCCATAATTCCAATGCCATTACTGATGGCAGCCTCATCTATATTAAATAAAGGAGTGTGTACTCCTGCGGTTATATTTTTTTCCTTATTGCCTACACCGAGTCGGAAAAAACAAGCTGGTATTTTATGCGAATAAAAAGCGAAATCTTCGGCACCCATCCGCATGTCTGTCTCTTCCACATTTTCTTTTCCAGCAAATTCTATTGCCTTCTGCCTGGCAATTGATGTGAGTTGCTCATTATTCGTTACAAATGGATAACCAACATCTATTAAAATACTTATGCCGGTACCGGTCATCTCCGCGGTATTGTTAGCTATTCTCCTAATTAAGTCATGTGCTTTAAATCTCCATTCTTCATTCATGGCCCGGAAAGTGCCAATCAATTTTACTTCCCCGGGAATTACATTGGTCGTATTGCCGCCCTGGATAGAAGTTATGGACAGTACGGATGGATTAAATGGATTATTCATCCTGCTGATTACCTGTTGCAGGTTTACTACAAGTTGTGAAGCAGCAAGAATTGTATCACTTGTGAGATGCGGTGCCGCGGCATGGCCTCCCTTACCGGTAATGGTTATATAAATTTCATCAGCACTGGCCATTACCATACCGCCCCGAAAACTCAACTTGCCTACTTCAAGGCCGGGATGAACATGCAATGCAAATATTGCTTTCGGCTTTGGATTTTCAAGCACGCCTTCTTTTATCAAAAGGCTGGCGCCTCCGGGGTTCTTCTCTTCGCCTGGTTGAAAAATTAATTTTATCGTGCCTTCCCATTCATCTTTTAATTCATTCAAAATTTTCGCAGCTCCAAGAAGACAGGTTGTATGCACATCATGGCCGCATGCATGCATGATACCCTCATTTTTAGAGCGGTAATCAATATTATTCTGTTCCTGGATTGGCAGTCCATCCATATCCCCGCGAAGAGCGACTATTCTATCACCCGGGTTTTTCCCTTTAATAATTCCCACAACTCCGGTGGTAGCCATTATTTCAAACCCAATACCCCATTCAATCAACTTTTGCTGTACAAACTTCGCGGTTTCAAATTCCTTAAAGCTTAGCTCAGGATGTGCGTGAAGATGATGACGCACTTCTAAGAATTCTTCGGAATACCTGGCAGCTAATTCTTTTATTTTCTCTTTTATCATATTTAATAAGAATGAGACAAATGTAAAAAGAGTTTCACGGATGAAACTCTTTTAAAATAAATCTAAATATTTAGGCTCATCTCATATCATCAGGATTAAAATCCTTATCCGGCTTCACTTCTATAGTTTCCTCCAAAAGATATATAGTAGTCCCGTCAAGCATTTTACTGATTTTGCTTCGATAAACTTCCGCTTCATCCCTGGTTTTGAAGTTTCCAAATTTTAATTTAATATAAGGGTTGGAAAACCACATATAAGGTTTCTGCTCGGGAAATTTTTGAAGCAACTCAGTACGCACCCTCATTGCATAATCTCTATCATTGGTATTAAGTACCATAAGGCGATAACCTCTGGCACTCCTGGCCATAGCTTTGAGTATTGCAGTATTGATTTCAGATTCTTTTCGGGCAAGAATGGCAAGGCGATAGTCACTATGTACTACCACTTTGTCTTTATTTGCCGAATCAGCAACCTGCGAAAATGAATTGAGAGAAAAAATGGTAAGTAAAAAGAAAAGTAAAAGCTTCATATTTTATGAGTGGAATTTTGTCAAAAATAATACCATGATCATGATCTTGTGCTTTTCAGAGCGAAATTTAAAGTTATGAGTTGTATGGCTTGAAAAATTAAGATTTTCTTACACGAGGCTTTCTTTGATAATTTGAACGCTGGCGCTGCAACCAAGCCTGTCGGCTCCGGCATCAATTAGTTCTTTTGCAAATTGATAAGTTCTGATGCCACCGCTTGCTTTTATCTTCACAGAATCGCTTAAGTGCCTTCTCATAAGTCGTACGGCATGCACTGAAGCACCATGTTCTGCATAGCCCGTAGAAGTTTTTACATAATCAACCCCTGCGGCGCCGTAAATATCGCAGCATTTAATAATCTCATCATCCGTAAGAATCCCGCTTTCTATAATCACCTTTATAATCTTATTCCTGTTTCTAATAATAGGTAAAACCGTATTGATCTCACTTGCGAGAAACTGCCAGTCATTGTTTTTTATGGCTGATATGTTGATCACCATATCAAGTTCATCTGCACCATCAACAATTGCCAGGACAATTTCTGCAACCTTTGCTTCGATAGCGGAATAACCAAATGGAAAACCTATAACTGTGGCGACTTTTACATCAGAATTAATTATCAATTCTTTAGCCTTTTTCACAAATAAAGGTGGAACGCACACTGCTGCGAATTGGTATTGAATCGCCTCAATACAGAGCTTTTCAATTTCTGCGAAAGTAGTAGTGGGTTTTAGGATGGTGTGGTCTATGTATTTGGCGATATGCATTTCTAATTGGTAATTTTTGACTTGCTTCTAACTTGCTTTCCTACCGGAAGATTTTGTAATATTTTTCAAAGAATTTTCAATGGCTTTTTGAACAAATTGATTCAAAGAAACTCCTTGCTTTGAAGATACTATCGCAGCTTTTTGATGAAGCTCTGGCGATATCCTCACATTGAAAGAGCCTTTCATAGACTTTAGCATAGGGATACTTTCACGCTCACAAATAGCAGTGTAATCCTCTACCGCTTCTTCAAAAGCTTTTTGCAATTCTTTTACAGAAGCACCCTCAAAAGTAATAAGGTCATTTATACCTGAAATTTTGCCAAAGAATACAGCATCTTCACTACTGAAATGTACTGTGCCATGAAAATCTTTGTATTCTAAATAATCTTTTTTCATATGAGATTTTCTTTTTTTAATCCTTCAATAACCATATCAATTTGGTAAGCCTTTAATATGTTTTTAGGATGAGGTTTATGAAGACGAATAATATGAGAATTTTCCCTGTTAACAAAAGCTACTGCGGATCCGGATGTCTTGCCTTTATTGGACTCAATATATCCCAGACCATTCAGCAAAGATTTTAGTTCACCATAACTAAAATCTTTGGGGTGTGATAAAAGTCTATTAACCAGCTTCGCTTTCTTTGACATGCCTTATCAAATATAAAAAAAAATTGCAACTAAGTTGTAGTTGCAATTTTTCATGCCAATTAATTTTTTAAATAATCTATCCCTCTTTTCCATGGCATTGCTTATACTTCTTTCCGCTGCCACATGGGCAAGGATCGTTACGACCGATCTTCGGTCCAACTTTTATAGGCTCTTGCTTTACATTTTCTGAAGGATCTATATAGTCATTTTCCTGCGAAAGATATTCGGGGCCACCATTGCCGGCACCGGCAAATTCTTCCTTACGCTGGCGCATCCTGCTCATGTCGGTTTTTTGCCGCCTTTCTTCATGTATTCTTCCTGCCTGGTTTTGTTCAACGGGAATACTGCAATGCGCCAGGAAGCTTACGATATCTTTATTTACCTGGTCGTCCATTTGCTTGAATGCATTAAATGCTTCTATCTTATAAATTACCAACGGATCCTTTTGTTCATAACCAGCGGTCTGCACACTATGCCTTAAATCGTCCATAGCACGTAAATGTTCTTTCCACGCATCATCGATCAAAGCCAGTGTAATATTACGTTCCAGCGCATTAGTAAGTTCCGCGCCATTGGTTTCTATAGTTTTGTCAAGATTAGCGACAGCTTGCATCGCCTTTTTTCCATCTGTAAATGGCACAGCAACATTTTCAATATGCGAGCCCTGCTCCTTTCGAATATTTTTTATCACAGGCAGCGTTTGCTCATTCATCATCTTATTCTTATGATTGTAATGATCTTTCGCCTCGTAATACAGCCTGTTTGAAAGCGTGGCTGTATCCACTTTGTCAAGCTCTTCTGCGGTAATATCGGTATCAATACCAAAATTCATAATTACAGCAAGCTTAAATTCTTCGTGATCATTAATTTCTTTGAATGAATTTACAATGCCTTCCGCTACGGAATAAAACCCGTTGTCAAGATCCAGCGCAAGCCTTTCTCCAAACAAAGCGTGGTTGCGCCTTCCATAGATAACGGTGCGCTGCTTGTTCATTACATCATCGTATTCAAGCAATCTTTTTCTTATTCCAAAATTATTTTCTTCTACTTTCTTTTGGGCACGCTCAATGCTTTTAGAGATCATGCTGTGCTGAATAACTTCTCCTTCTTTATATCCCATCCTGTCCATTAATGAAGCGATTCTTTCACTGCCAAACATGCGCATCAGATCATCTTCAAGAGAAACAAAAAATTGCGAGGTACCAGGGTCTCCCTGGCGACCGGCACGACCGCGAAGCTGCCTGTCCACACGACGGCTTTCATGCCTTTCTGTGCCTAATATTGCAAGGCCCCCTGCTTCCTTTACACCAGACCCAAGTTTTATATCGGTACCACGACCAGCCATGTTTGTAGCAATAGTTACAGCTCCTGAAAGGCCAGCCTCGGCAACTACTTGTGCTTCCCGTGCGTGTTGTTTTGCATTCAATACATTATGCGGTACGCCTTTTTGTTTCATCATTCTACTTAGCAATTCACTTACTTCTACTGATGTGGTACCTACAAGAATCGGCCTTCCCGCCGCACGCATTTTTTCTACTTCTTCAATTACTGCTTTTAGCTTTTCGCGCTTTGTTTTATACACAAGGTCTTGCGTATCGCTTCTTATTACCGGCACATTTGTAGGAATAGAAACAACGTCCAGTTTATAGATATCCCAAAATTCTGCAGCCTCGGTTTCCGCCGTACCAGTCATGCCAGCAAGTTTATGATACATTCTGAAAAAGTTCTGGAGCGTAATGGTAGCGTATGTTTGCGTAGCGCTTTCGATCTTTACATTCTCTTTTGCCTCAATTGCCTGGTGCAAGCCATCGGAGTAGCGACGACCCTCCATAATACGGCCTGTTTGCTCATCCACAATTTTAACCTGCCCTTCAATTACCACATATTCTACATCATTTTCAAAAAGTGTGTAGGCTTTTAATAATTGCTGAACAGTGTGTATTCTTTCAGCTTTTATTGAATATTCATTTAGTAAAGTTTCCTTTTCGTGAAGCTTCTCATCCGCAGTTAATGCACTCTTTTCTATCTCCGCAAGTTTAACCCCAATATCGGGAAGAATAAAAAAGTCAGGGTCCTCGCCAGACTTTGTGATCAATGCAATTCCTTTGTCGGTGAGTTCTACCTGGTTGTTTTTTTCATCAATATGGAAAAACAATTCTTCGTCAACCTTCGGCATATTTTTTTGCTGATCGGCGAGATAGTAATTTTCAGTTTTCTGAAGTTTTACCCGCATGCCCGGTTCACTCAAATATTTAATAAGCGCCCCGTTTTTTGGCAAACCCCTGTGTGCACGAAACAAAGAAAGGCCGCCGTCTTTTGGATCGTCATTTCCTTCATTTATCTTTTTCTTTGCCTCAATCAAAAACTGGCTGGTTACTTTTTTCTGCGCTTCCACAATTCTTTCAACACGCGGCTTCATCTGGTCAAATTCCTGCTTATCTCCTTTTGGTACAGGGCCCGAAATAATTAGTGGCGTTCTCGCATCATCAATCAATACACTATCCACCTCATCCACCATAGCGAAATGATGTTTGCGCTGCACCATCTCATCAGGACTGTGCACCATATTATCGCGGAGATAATCGAAGCCAAATTCATTATTGGTACCATATACAATATCGCTGTTGTAAGCTTTGCGACGGTTATCACTATTCGGTTCGTGCTTGTCAATACAATCAACAGTAAGGCCAAGCCATTCAAATAAAGTGCCGTTCCATTCGCTGTCACGACGGGCCAGGTAGTCGTTCACAGTTACAATGTGAACACCTTCACCTGCCAAAGCATTAAGGTAAGCTGGTAAGGTTGATACCAACGTTTTACCCTCACCGGTAGCCATCTCGGCAATCTTCCCCTCGTGCAGCACAATTCCGCCGATAAGTTGCACATCATAATGAAGCATATTCCAGGTAATTTCGCTTCCACCTGCCGGCCACGAATTTTTATAAATGGCTTTATTATCTTCTATCGTGATATATGATTTTGTAGCACTGAAAGTTTTATCAAGCTCTGTGGCTGTTGATTTCAATTCTTTATTTTCTTTAAAACGCCGTGCCGTTTCTTTTACTACCGCAAAAGCTTCGGGCAGAATTTCGAGAAGAATTTCTTCAATTTTTTTATCTCTTCCCTTTATAAGCGTATCTACTTCCTGGTAAATGCGGTCACGTCCGGCGATGTCAGCAGAATCAAGTAATTCAGCATCTGACTTTTTGGAATTTATTTCATTATCTGTTTCAGTAAGATGTTCTTTTATACGCTGCCGGAACTCAACCGTTTTATGGCGCAACTCATCATTAGAAAGAGATTTATATTGTTCGAAGAAAGCATTGATCTTAGCCACATAAGGTGTAATTATTTTTACATCCTTTTCGCTTTTATTGCCACCGAATAATTTTGAAAGAAACCCGGACATATATTGTACTTATTAAATGAAAGTTTTATAGAAAATGTTTTGTTGTCAAAATTGATGCAGAAAATTTTTCATGGTCAAAATGACAGGGCAAAGTTACTAAATTGGAGGGAATGGTCTTATTTGAACTAAGCTTCAACCTTAAGGGATTAACTTATTATTAAGCAGCGATGCTTTATCTGGTGAAAATCCGTCAGTGATTCATTGATTGGTGCAATTTGTTTGTAATTTGAAAAATGAAAAATTATGCCGCAGCATCAATTTATGCAGTTCTTCTATTTCTTACAGGATGTTCTGTTTCCCGGCAAATAAACCGGCAGGTAAAAAATGATGTATTATTTAACCCCGCCTTTATGTCGGCCCATACGGGAATAAGTATTTATGAACCGGCAACGGGCAAATACTGGTATAATTTCCAGGGAGATAAATATTTTGTACCCGCAAGCAATACAAAACTTCCTACCTGTTATGCCGCGATGAAGTACCTGGGAGATAGCCTTGCGGCTTTATACTATTATGATAAGGGAGATACTTTATTTATCAGGCCAACCGGCGATCCCACATTTCTGCACCCGGATTTTCTGGTGCAAAAGGCATTTGATTTTTTGAATAGAAGTAGAAAACTGATTGTTCTCGATACAGCATTATGGCAGGAAGAAAGATGGGGCAGCGGATGGTCGTGGGACGATTATAACGATTATTACGCTGCTGAACGAAGTGCAATGCCGATATATGGAAATATTGTGCAGGTAAAAAATCACCTAAATAATCCTAAGGTAGTTCCATCCTATTTTAAAAATAATGTTCACATCGACAGCTCTTTGAACAAGAATCTTTTCTCCGGCGGCGTACATCGGGAGCTCGCTGAAAATATCTTTACGGTTACGGCAACCAGCCCTGTGGAACATTATACTGAAACGCCATTTTATACCGGCAATACTGTTTTGCAGGACTTGCTGAACGACACACTTCATAAGATAATTTCCATTAATAACCAACCGGGCGAAATAAATCAGCGGCAATCTGTTTTATACTCACAGCCTACCGATTCTATGTTGAAACCTTTAATGCATCGCAGCGATAATTTTTTTGCGGAGCAAACTTTATTAATGGTAAGTGATAAATTATTAGGGGTGATGAATGACGAAAAGATTATTGACACGCTGTTAAAGACTGACTTTAAAGACTTGCCGCAAAAGCCTTACTGGGTTGATGGTTCCGGGCTTAGCCATTACAATCTTTTTTCGCCAAAGGATTTTATCACTATCCTAAATAAAATGAAAAATGACTTTGGGATGGATCGTATAAAAAATATTTTGGCAACCGGGGGTACCGGTACCATTAGAAATTATTATAAAGCCGACAGTGGTTTTATTTATGGGAAAACCGGGACTCTCTCGGGTGTTGTTGCCTTTAGCGGCTTTTTATACACTAAAAAAAATAAGCTGCTTATTTTTTCTACACTTGTAAATAATCATAATGGCAGTTCGGCGGACATCAGAAAAGGAATTGAAAAATTTATTGAAGAGGTGAGGAATAAAAATTAATTAACCTAATAAAAGTCTGCGGTTTGCTTTTTTAAGTACCTGTCTGTACCTACATACAACAATGAAAATATCACAAACACTACAACGAGCATTCCACTATTTAATAATACTTTGTTGTATCCAAGCTTTGTAACATCTATAAATGGATAAGGATAATATCCAGCAAATGCTCCGCGAATTAAGACAAAGATTATATAGCCAAAAGGATACAAAAGCCACGGAAATATATCTTTCCATTGGAGTTTTGCTTTAGGAACAAAAAACAGCCAGAAAAAAATAAAAGAAACAGGGATCACCGTGTGCAACAATTCATCAACCAAAAGCTGTAGCCCTTCGGGCTTCC
This sequence comes from Ginsengibacter sp., assembly GCA_040007435.1. Lineage (GTDB taxonomy): Bacteria > Bacteroidota > Bacteroidia > Chitinophagales > Chitinophagaceae > Ginsengibacter. The sequence continues at coordinate 120,644 of JBDTUZ010000005.1, forward strand.
ATAAAAACCGCAATATTAAATTATAAACAAGGCCTACTACGGTAATGTACAGAGCAATCGCAGTAAGTGTTTTGGCACTCGAAAAAAAATCATTCAGTTTTGATTTTCTTTTTAATAGAAGAACACTACAACAAGTCGTCACGAGAATATTTGTAAGTATGGTAAAAAAGCCAAAATACCTTATGATCGCTTCAGGCACTGAAGTTACCCTGTTGAGAATTATAAGATACAATTGAGCGGATAGCGCAAACCATCCGGCAATGGTCATTATCAATAAAAATATTTGAGCAGTTGCTGATCGTTGATTTTGCATAGAAAATATTTTTTATCTGCGATGGAAGTATATTATAGACATTGATCCATGGTAAGTTATTTCAACCAAAGACCTGGCTGAATGAGTTTCACAAATAAGGCGATCATTATACATTTCCTTCATGCCGATATCTCTAGCTATTTCTATTCCATCTTCCAATCTGGTAATCGTCCCGGCGTATATGGTGCATAATTTTTCTCAAGCAAAAGTTCCAGCTTTTTCACCTCAGCATCTATTGCCTTTACCTCCTGTAAAACCGGTTCAAATTCCTTTGCGGCGTCACTATAAGAAGCTATGAAAGTGTTTGTAGCACCTGTAGTTGTGGTTAACATGCCATCCATAATACTTGAAACTCTGCCGTTGATAGAAGGAGGCGCATCAAATTCTCTTTTCAACAATGCGGCATCTCCATTTAGCTTTATATCAACTTCCTTTAATCTGCCCTCAAGACCGGTAATGGTTTCAATTACATCCCCATTGATGGAAGGCGTTTTTAAAATGGCTTCTTTTATATACTTTAATTTATTTTCAAGTTCATCACGGTAAGCATTAGTTCCATCAACCGCCCTGTTTAGCTCTGATGCCTTCTTACCAAAAGCATACAAAACTTTTTTATCCGAAGCTGCCATGGACGCCATATTCAAAGCCTCAATTTTAAAAGGTTGCGGAGATACAAGCCGGGTATAAGAACTGTTTTCAAATTTATCCATTGAAACCTTGTAATTGCCAGGTATTACAAATATGCCTTTTGGCGGGGATCCAAAAACATTTTCTTCGTTGAAAGACTTAAAATTTATAGGGTCTTTTGCATCGGTACGAAAATCCCAAACGATTCTATGCATCCCTTTTTTTGCCGGCGCTTTTAAATGCCTCACCGCATTTCCGCTTTCATCATAAATAGTAAGAAGAAGGTATGGTTCGCTTTCAGCATCTTCCAGCCTCAAAGAATCTATGGCCGGATAATAAGGTGGCACATTGTTTTTTATTTTCTTTTTTTCTGCTTCCTGCCTTTTTTCTTCCAGCGTTTTTATATCATCCTTTAAATAATAAGTAAACATAGATCCGGGAACAGGATTGGGAGCATTCCAATAACTTTCACCCTGGAATCCTTTTCCGCGAAGTCCCAATGGGTAAGACTCTATGTACATCCAGGCATCTCTGGCAGGCACAATAAAAGCAGGTTTATCGAGATCCTGAACTGCTAAGGTTCTAAGGGGTGTGTAGTCATCCAGTACATAATAGCCTCTTCCAAATGTAGCAACAACGAGGTCATTATCCCGTTTTTGAATTTCCATATCTTTTATAGCCACAGGTGGTAATCCCCCTTTTAATTGAATCCATTTTGCACCACCGTCGATGGAAAAGAAAACGCCAAATTCCGTTCCCGCAAATAAGAGATTTGCATTTTTAGAATCTTCGGCAACGCAATAAGCCGTACCGCGCTCAGGCAAATTATTTTGTATCGGCTTCCACGTTTTCCCACCATCTGTTGTTTTAAAAAGATACGGTTTGAGATCCCCATAGCGATGATGATTGATTGCGGCGTACGCAACATTTCGATCATGGGCCGAAGCAATAATTTCATTAATGTAAGTCCGCTCCGGCACTCCGGGAATATTATCAATCTTCGTCCAGTTTTTTCCACCATCTGTTGTTACATGAATCAATCCGTCGTCAGTACCTGCATATAGCAGGTTTTCATCCAGCGGAGATTCTGCAATCGTGGTAACCTGGCCGTAATGATCCGTTGATCCGTTTTTTGCAACAGCATCTACACTCCAAACCTTGCCCATCACTGTTAGCTTGTTCCGGTCTATATCACGCGAAAGGTCGGGGCTTATTTCTTTCCAGGTATTTCCCTGGTCGTCAGTCCTGAAAATTTTATTGGATGCAAAATACAATCGCTTATGATCATGCTGTGAGATAAGCAATGGCGCATCCCAGTTCCAGCGGTAAGGCGCTTCACCTGCGGATTCTATCGGTCTTATGTTTAGGATTTCACCGCTCTTTCTGTCATATCTTACAATGCCACCATACTGTGACTCCGCATAAATAATATTAGAATCCACATAATCAGCCTGGCTTTCAAAACCATCGCCGCCGTTTGTTATAAACCAATCGCTGTTCACAACACCATTACCACTGGTAGTACGGGAAGGACCGCCAAGGCTAAAATTATCCTGTGTACCGCCATACACGTAATAAAAAGGAAAGCTGTTATCGAGCGATACTTTATAAAATTGCGTTACAGGGATGTTGGCTTTAAAATTCCAGTTCTTTGCCGCATCGTAGCTTTCATATAAACCTCCATCGCAACCTACCAGGTAGTGTTGTGTATTGCCCGGGTCAACCCATATTACATGATTATCAACATGCTTATTTTTTTCCCCAAGATTGCGAAACGTCCTGCCGCCGTCATCACTTACTTGTATAAACACATTCATCGAATATATCTTGTCAACATCTTTTGGATCACAAAAAATTTCCTGGTAATAATTCCCTGACGTAAAGTAACTGCTTCGCTTTTCCCAACTGGCGCCCCGGTCGGTAGAAGCATATAATCCGCCTTTATCACCGGAAGCTTCGACTATTGCAAAAATATGATCAGGATTTACAGGGCTTATTGCTAATCCAATTCTGCCCAAATCAATATTTTCCGGCAGGCCTTTCATTATTTTATTCCACGTTGTACCACCATCGGTACTTTTATAAATGGCACTTTCCGGGCCGCCGCCTATGTAGGTAAATACTTTTCGCTGTCTCTGGTGTGCCGCTGCATAAAGCACATTGCTGTTTCGCGGATCCATGCGTATCTCATTAAATCCGGTGTATTCACTTACGTGTAAAATCTCTTTCCATGTAATGCCACCATCCGTAGTTTTATAAAGGCCACGTTCCCCGCCATCGTTCCAAAGTGGCCCATAAGCCGCCACGAAAACGATATCAGAATTGCCGGGATCAATGGCTATCATACCAATATGCTGCGAATTTTTAAGCCCCATGTTTTTCCAACTCTTACCACCATCTTCACTTTTATAGACGCCATCCCCATATCCCGCTACACGTTGGTTATTGTTTTCGCCGCTTCCTACCCATACCACATTCGGATTATTAGGATCAATTGTTATACATCCAATCGAAAAAGAAGCCTGTCCATCGAATATGGGCGAAAACGTAATCCCGGCATTTTCAGTTTTCCAAACCCCGCCGGATGCCGAAGCAACATAATATTCGGAAATATTTTTTGGATTCACTGCTAAGTCCACGATACGGCCTGATGTAAGCGCCGGGCCTATACTTCTAAAAGCAAGACCACTGAAAGTAGAAGCTTGCATGGGATCTTTGTTGTCAGTTTTTGTTGAGTCAGGTTTTTTCTTTTTTTGGGCAAAAGAAACATTTGATAATAATAAAAAGGACGCAGCAAAAAGAGATACAATTAATTTCATAATACTAATTATTGAAGAAGGATTTTTAAATGTATGAAATACTGTCTTATTTTTTTGAGAAATATGAATACGACAATTGATGTACGCGCTTCAAACTAACCTTCCGTAATTTTGTTATCATTTATATTAGGTTGCAGTAAAATAAATAATTATGAAACCAGGGAATGATATTTCGCACATAAGAAAGGAATATAGAATGAGCTCCTTATTGGAAAGCGATGTTGACGCTGATCCTGTTTTGCAATTTCGTGCTTGGTGGCAAGCCGCAAAGGATAGTGAGATTGACGAACCAAATGCGATGACTCTTGCTACATGCGCAGATGGGAAGCCCCGTTCACGCATCGTGCTACTAAAAGGAATTAAAGAAAATGGCTTTCTTTTCTATACAAATTACGATAGCAACAAGGGAAAAGAAATTGCATCAAATGCTTCTGTCTCGCTGGTATTTTTCTGGAAAGAACTCGAGCGCCAGGTAAGAATAGAAGGCTTAGCGGAAAAGACCAGCAGCCAGGAAAGCGATGGATACTTTTCATACAGGCCACGCCAAAGCCAGGTTGGGGCATGGAGTTCGCCACAAAGCGAAGTAATAAACGATCGCGAAATACTGGAAAAAAATGTAGTGTATTATAACAACAAATTCGGGACAGAAGATGTACCACGCCCCGGGAATTGGGGAGGATATATCATACATCCAAGTCTAATCGAATTCTGGCAGGGAAGGCCCGGAAGGCTCCACGATCGTTTACAGTATTCTATTGATGAACAAAAAAAATGGAAAATAGAAAGGCTGGCTCCATAGCCGGCTTATTTTTTCCCTGTAGTTTTTTCGGCAGGCTTGCTATCCGCTTTTTTAGGATTAGCAGGCCTTGATTTTCCAAATGATCCTTTAAAGATTTTTCCTTTTTTAGTTTTTTTATCTCCGCGTCCCATGCTTAATTTTTTATATTACTTGTGATTTAAAATATTATTGACTGCTTATTTACCAGCATAAAAAAAGCAAGATACATAAATGCATCTTGCTTCTAAAAATTTTACGAAAATCAGATTTTCGATGACAATTCTTTTCCTGCTTTAAATTTAGCTACTTTTTTAGCTTTAATTTTAATAACAGCGCCCGTTTGGGGATTGCGGCCATTACGTGCAGCTCTCTTACTTACAGAAAAAGTACCAAAGCCAACAAGGGTGACTTTGCCTCCGCCTTTAAGAGTTTTTGTAACTGCTTCTACAAATGAATCCAGGGAAGCATTTGCCTGTGTTTTCGTAACTCCTGCATCATCGGCCATTTTGGCGATTAGTTCAGCTTTGTTCATAATAATTTATTTGATTTTTTAACTGCAACAAATATAGAGGCTTTTTTATTGCAACAAAATTTTTTACATTTTTTTTATTTGTAATTTTTCGCTAAGAACCACAATTAGCAAGGATTTATATAAAAATTGAGCAGGCTTACTTCGCCTCAGGCCGGATGAATAACCTCTGAAACACAATACTGCAAAGGGTTTCAACGCACATTGCATTCGCTGTGTACACAAAATATATTTTTGGAATGGTTTTTTTTGATAAAAAAATTAAATAAGATATTATTCACAATTATTGCACAGACTCAAGCAGGGATTGAAATGCAAAGAATTTACCGCCCCACCTGTGCAGGCTTTTTTTTCAAATTTCCCCGAATATTGGCTCAAATAGATTTCGCACAAAGTTTTGTCTTCAGCATAAAATTGTATTATGAAAGTTTTGCCATCGGGTTCATCCTGTTCCAATAATTTGAAAAAACGATAATCATAAAATAAGCCGGTGTTCAATATATCCGGAATATGTATTTCTTTTTGCCAAAGCAACCATTCGGCTTCTATATCATTATCAATCTTGAGAGTAATGTTATAAATAAACATGGGCTATAATTTTATATCTAAAAACACGGGACAATGATCACTATGTTTCACATCCGAAAAAATTTTTACCTCTTTTATTTGTTCTTTTAAATTTGATGTAACGTTTATATAGTCTATTCTCCATCCTTTATTTTCCAATCGTACCGATGGACGAATTACACTCCACCATGTGTATTGATGCGGCTCTTTATTCAGGTGGCGAAAATTATCTATAAAATCATTTTCCAATAGTTTATCAAACCAGGCTCTTTCATCGGGCAGGAAACCCGTAGAATTTTTATTAGAAACCGGGTTGTGAATGTCAATTTCTTTATGCGCAATATTATAATCTCCACACACGATTATTTTTTTTCTTTTTTTCTTTAAACCATTTAAATAATCCAGAAACTCATCGAGCCAGGTATATTTATAAGATTGCCGGTGTTCGCCACTTGTACCGGACGGAAAATATGCATTGATTAAAGTAACATCATTGAAGTCGGCCCGAACCACTCTTCCCTCAAAATCACTTTGTTCATTACTATGCCCGTATTCAACATTGGCAGGAAGAAGTTTAGATAATATTGCTACACCACTGTATCCTTTTTTTTGAGCCGAAAAAATGTAAGGCCTGTAGCCTGCAGATTCTACAGACAGTATATCAATATTCTCCCTATTCGCTTTTATCTCCTGGAGGCAAATAACATCTGCAGGATCAGTTTTCAGCCAGTCTATAAATCCTTTCCTGGTGGCTGCCCTTATGCCATTTACATTGTATGTTATGATACGCATAAATAAGAATTGTTGTCACGCATAGTTACAAAAAAAAGAATATATTGATAATGTAAATATGGAAGAGATACACGATTTTGAAAGTTTTTATGAAAGCAAATTGCAGCCGTTTCTTGCCGATCTTAATGCAGAAAGTAATGATGCCTCCAAATGGAGCACAGCAGGTATTGCTTCGCTAATATTGGCAATCGTTTGTTTTATTTTAGGCGAGCTATTAGCAGGGGTTCTTTTTATAATTCTTTTGGTTGTTTGTGTATATAAGTACTTCAGTATAAAGGATGATCTTACCTGCACTTTTAAGGAAACAATTATCAAAGAAATCATCAAATATGTAAGCCCTGGCGCTGAGTATAGCCCTTCGAAAATGATTTCGTCAAAAGATTATAAAATGAGCGGGCTTTTTAATCACGTTTACAACCATTATCACGGTGAGGATTTCATTAAAGGTGTTTACAAAGGAGTAACTTTTTACTGCTCCGAATTAGAAACGCATTATAAATCAACCGGCGAATCAGGGGACTCGTTTGATATTTTCACAGGACTCTTTTTTGCCGCGCCTGTTAATAGCGCTTTTACGAAAGCCACGTACGTATGGCCAAGCGAAGATGATCAATTTCCAAGGAGTGTGGCGGATGAATATTTCCACAGGTTTATGCCATTACCAAAAATTTATAAATTGGACAACCCTGTTTTCGAAAAATATTTTTCAATGTATAGCACTTCTCCTTCCGAGGCAAGAATAATCATAGACGCCGAAATGATGGAAAGAATAGTTCGTTTTAAAACACAAATAAACAGGGATATAAGGCTTTCGTTTGTGAGTGGAATATGCTACGTTGCCATTGCTATAGATGAAGACTTGCTTGAGCCATCTGTTTCAAAGCCGGGAGATAAGGAAAATATAAAAGAATATTTCTTTAGCATTCTTTTAATATTGAGCATTATCAATCAACTAAATTTAAACAGGTTTCTGTAGGATTTATGATTCATAATCAAGGTTGCTCCTCATCCATCTTTCAACATCTTCAACCGTCATATTTTTTCTTTTAGCATAATCTTCAACCTGGTCTTTAGCAATCTTACCTACTCCAAAATATTTACTTTCAGGATGGGCAAAATACCAGCCGCAAACGGAAGAAGCGGGATACATTGCCAGTGATTCGGTGAGGGTAATCCCGGCATCTTCCGTAGCATTCAGCAATTCAAACAATTTATACTTTTCAGTATGATCCGGGCAGGCGGGATATCCTGGGGCAGGCCGTATTCCCTGGTATCTTTCTTCCACCAATTCCTTTGTGGTAAGATGCTCTTCTGTCGCGTATCCCCAAAATTCTTTCCTGGTTCTTTCATGCAACAATTCAGCGAAACCTTCCGCAAGTCTGTCGGCTAAAGCTTGTAAAATTATTTTATTATAGTCATCAAGATCTTCTTCAAACTTTTTAATGTGAGGCTCAATACCGTGTATTGAAACCGCGAAGGCGCCGATAAAATCATGCCCGGGCTTTACAAAATCTGCCAGGGAGTTGTTGGACTGCCCTTGTGCTTTCTTTATTTGCTGGCGCAGAAATTCGAGCCTCTTTATTTCATTTCCCTCTTCATATAAAGTAATGGTATCAGGCGCAGTTGCAGTAGCTTCCCAAAAACCGATGACACCATGTGCGGTAAGCCAACCTTCATCAATAATTTTTTTCAAAAGCTGTTGCGCATCATTGTACAATTTGGTTGCTTCTTTTCCTACTTTATCATCGCTTAGTATCTGTGGAAATTTTCCATGTAATTCCCACGCAATAAAAAATGGTTGCCAGTCAATGTATTTGCTTATTTCATTAAGATCGTAGTCTTTAAAAACTTTGGTCCCGGTAAAAGCAGGCTTTACAGGATTAAAATCTTTCCAATCAATCTCAAATTTATTTTTCTGAGCCTCTTCAAATTTCAGCAATGCTTTTGCAGATCGCTTGTTTCCAAAATCCTCTTTGAGTTTATCGTATTCCTTTTTTATTCCTGCTAAAAAAACCGGCTTGGTATCATTATTAAGTAAACTACCGGCAACGGTTACACTTCGAGATGCATCAAGCACATGCACCACACCGTTTTCAAACTCAGGAGCTATGCGCACTGCAGTGTGCATCCTGGATGTTGTGGCGCCTCCTATCATTAACGGGATATTTAAATTCCTTCTCTTCATTTCTTTTGCGATGTGAACCATTTCATCCAGTGATGGTGTTATCAACCCGCTCAAGCCAATGATTGACACGTTATTTTCTATGGCAGCCTGCAGAATCTTATCCGCAGGAACCATTACACCCATATCAATGACTTCATAGCCATTGCAACCTAATACAACTCCCACGATATTTTTGCCGATATCATGCACATCTCCTTTTACGGTGGCCATTAATATTTTTGCAGGGCCTGCACCTTCTTCATTTACAGTTCCCGCTTCTATGTGCGAAAGGCGTCTTTCTTCTTTCTCCGCTTCAATAAAAGGGAACAGCCATGCCACACTTTTCTTCATTACCCTCGCACTTTTTACAACCTGCGGTAAAAACATTCTGCCACTGCCAAAGAGGTCTCCCACTATATTCATTCCATCCATGAGCGGCCCCTCTATTACATCCAGTGGTTTAGGATATTGAAGACGCGCTTCTTCTGTATCAGCATCAATATAATCGGTAATGCCATTTACGAGAGCATGGCTCAATCTCTTTTCAACCGGATCCTTTCTCCATGCTTCATCTTTTACAATAGTTTTCCCTTTTGCCTTTACAGTTTCTGCGAAAGCAAGAAGCTTATCAGTTGCCTCTTCACTTTTGTTTAAAATTACATTCTCGCAAAGTTGCCGAAGATTTGGTTCGATTTCTTCATAAACCTGTAGCTGTCCTGCATTCACGATACCCATATCCATCCCCGCCTGTATCGCATGGTAAAGAAAAACGGCATGCATCGCATCTCTAACGGTGTCATTACCACGAAATGAGAATGAAACATTACTTACGCCGCCACTCACTTTTGTCAGCGGCATGAGCTTTTTTATTTCGCGGGTAGCTTCGATAAAGTCCACACCGTAATTATTATGCTCTTCTATACCGGTTGCAATCGCAAATATATTTGGGTCAAATATGATGTCCTCAGGATGAAACCCTGCAACTGTTGTGAGAATATCATAAGCCCGTTTACAAATTTCTACTTTGCGTTCTTTGGTATCCGCCTGGCCTTTTTCATCAAAGGCCATTACAATAACAGATGCACCAAAACTCCTGCAAATAAATGCCTGTTCAATAAACTTCTCTTCCCCTTCTTTCATTGAGATAGAATTGACAATGCATTTTCCCTGCACACATTTTAATCCTGCCTCTATAATGTTGAATTTAGAAGAGTCAATCATTATGGGAATTTTGGCAATATCGGGCTCGGCCTGCAAAAGGTTTAAGAAAGTCGTCATTGCTTTCTCGCCATCCAGCAGCGCATCATCCATGTTTATATCAAGAACTTGTGCGCCATTTTCTACCTGCTGTCTTGCTACACTTAAAGCTTCTTCATAATTTCCATCTCTTATTAAACGTGCAAATTTTTTAGAGCCTGTTACATTGGTTCGTTCGCCTACGTTTACAAAATTTGTTTCCGGGCGAACAATTAAAGGTTCGAGGCCAGAAAGTTTCAAAAAGGGCTTTATGTGAATACTGCTGTTCATTTACGTAAAACTTATATTTACTTTTTTTAAACCTGGTTGACTATTATAATCCTGTAAGCATCTGAAAAAAAAATTGGCATCTTTCGAAAAGGCTTTTGAAAATCCTTCAAACCCCGTTATCTCAAGCTCATCAGGCATTTCCACTAAAGAAGTTATTGAATCCCAAAAGGGATCCCAATTCATTCCATAAAACGATGGGAATTTTAATTTGACCATTAGAAGTTGATGTAACTCATTAATTGAATTAATACCGGATAAATCTATAAGTGTGACTTTCATTTTAAACAAGTTGCTCATCAAGCACCGGCAATTTTCTTGCCTCTAAATTTTTCACCTGCTCGGCTATATGTTTTATATGATCCGGTGTGGTACCACAACATCCGCCCACAATATTTACAAAACCTTCTTTTGCCCATTCTTCAATAATGTGTGCTGTTTCATGCGGCTGCTCATCATATTCGCCAAAGGCATTTGGCAAACCCGCATTTGGATAAGCAGAAGTATAACAGCTTGCGATTTCACTGAGCTCTTCAATGTGTGGACGCATCTCGCTTGCACCAAGGGCGCAATTTAATCCAACACTTAATGGGTTGGCATGCGAAACAGAAATATAAAACGCTTCAAGGGTTTGCCCGCTTAATGTTCTGCCGCTTGCGTCTGTAATCGTCCCACTAATCATTATTGGCAGCTCTTCTTTCTTAGTATCCCTGAAATATTTTTTGATGGCGTAGATAGCCGCTTTCGCATTGAGTGTGTCAAAAATGGTTTCTACCAAAAGCAGATCAACACCACCGTCAACTAGGCCGCGTATCTGCTCGTAATAAGCCGCCGCAACTTCATCAAATGTTACTGCACGATAACCAGGATTATTCACATCCGGAGAAAGGCTCAATGTTTTATTTAATGGCCCAATTGCTCCTGCGACAAATTTTTCCTGATCACTATTAAAATTATTGATAGCACTTCTTGCACAGCGTGCTGATGCAACATTAAGTTCATAGGCCAGCGATTGCATATCATAATCTGCCTGAGCAATAGAAGTACTGCTGAACGTATTGGTTTCAATAATATCTGCGCCTGCTTCAAGGTATTGCTGGTGGATTGCCTCAATTATTTTTGGCTGCGTGATGCTAAGCAGGTCGTTATTCCCTTTTACATCGGTATGCCAGTCTTTAAAACGATCACCCCGATAATCTTTTTCTTCTAGCTTATAACGTTGTATCATGGTGCCCATAGCGCCATCTATAATAAGTATCCGTTCGTTGAGGCACTGCTGAATTGTCTTTTTCATAAACAAAATTTAATTATTTCAAAAACTGCTGCGTTACTGATGCACATGGGTATTATGTACAAGTTAGCCGTTCGACCTTGCTCAGGACACAACTGGGATGCCCAAAGTTGCTATCGCCGGTAACCAAAAAGTACATTGAAAAAGTAAACGAAATTTGAAAATCCTGTGAAGCGTATTCAGAATATTTTTTCGTTTATTAGTTCAGTTTTAAGCCGGCACCGTCCAACTTAAGAAACCCGCCAGGCCGAACAATAAACAAATCCGCCTGGTAGTTGTGCAAAATTAGATGAACTGAATTAAAAAAAGAAATTCTGTTTCGATTAGTACAAACATTACTAAAGCTGCCGGTTCCCGGCTATAACGAAGAAATTTCATCGGGTAATAATATACTCTTAACGGTGCCACCACTGCTACTTGCGTCTTTCGACGCCAGCCTCTTGGCAAACTTTCCTATGGTAAGCCCCTGTACAAGAATTGAAAATAGGACAACGATATAGGTAATAGAGACAAAAACTTCGCCGTACATATATTTTGGGACCGATAAAGCTAATGCAACTGAAATACCGCCTCGTAACCCACCCCAGGTGAGAATTGGTATGGCATTTTTCTCGAAAGGATTTTTTTTATATTTCAGAAACATAATTGGAATTACTACTGCGAGGTAGCGGGCTAGCAGCACAACTATTATGGCGATACACCCAAGCCACAGCAAGGTCATGTTAAAAGGAATGATAAGCATTTCAAAACCTATGAGAAGAAACAGGATGGCATTCATGACCTCGTCAATCATCTCCCAGAATTTAGCTAAATAGTCGCGGGTAGTATCGCTCACTCCTTGTTCCATACTTTTATTACCGGTAATAAGGCCGGCCATTACCATTGCCAATGGACCGCTTATGTGCAGCTTATCTGCGAGAAAATAACCACCCATAACTATTGCAAGCGTTATCATGGTCTCTACAATATAATTATCAATAGATCTGAGGGCGAGGTAGCCAAGATAACCCAGCGCAACACCAAATATCAATCCTCCGCCTGCTTCTTCTATAAATAGCCACGCGATATCCCACCCCGAAGTGTTTGATAAACCTACCTGGGCAATCTCGATAAGTGTCGCGAAAATAACTACCCCAACGCCGTCGTTGAAAAGGCTTTCGCCACTTATTTTGGTTTCAAGTGTTTCCGGGATTTTGGCCTTCTTTAAAATTCCTATTGCAGCGATGGGATCTGTAGGAGAAATTAAAGCGCCAAATAACAAGCAATAAATATAATCTATTGAAAGCCCGAATAGCTGGAATGCCCCATATATAAGAGTTCCCACGATGAAAGTGGATATAACAACGCCGATGGTTGCAAAAGTGATTATCGAAGTTCTCTCTGATTTTAATTTTTTGGCGTTTATATGAAACGCCCCGGCGAAAAGCAGGAAGCTCAACATGACCTTCATAAGTGCAGTATGAAAATCAATGGCACTTAATACTCCACTAGTTTTTGCAAAAAATGTTGGTTCGATTAAACTTACACCAATCACAACCAGTGAGGCAACGAGCGAGATCAACATAATACCTATGGTACCTGGTAATTTAATAAACCTGAAATTGATATAACCAAAGATTGCCGCCAGTACTATAATTAATGTGATAATATTATAAATTTCCATTCGCTTTTTCTTATTCTTGTGATTTTCTGCTCTTTAAAATATAGGTAAATTTATAAATAATTCATGGAGGAATTTTTATTTGAAATATGAGCGGGAAACCGAAAGACCTATACGTTGAATGGTTTTCATGTTGATTTTTTTTATCTTAATTGCCGCCTATGAATCTCATAAAAATTTCCTTTTCACGATTGCGCGAATAAATTAGCCCGGTTCGTTGTGAATGGATTACTTTAAAGGAAACTATTGATCTAATTTCAGACGGAAATCAAATATGGCTATAGCGATCATAATTACTTTCATAATCGGATACCTTGCTATCACTTTACAACATAGTATAAAAGTGAATAAGGCTGCCAGCGCTTTACTTACCGGAGTTATTTGCTGGACTATTTATATTTTATCCCAGCCGGATAAAAATCTTGTTACGGAGCAATTGATGGAGCACCTCGGCGAGATTGCCGGCATCCTGTTTTTTCTTTTGAGCGCTATGACGATTGTCGAATTGATAGATGCACATGACGGGTTCGTAGTTATTACCGAAAAGATAAAAACCGAAAGCGCAGTAAAGCTGCTTTGGATAATTGCAATTATTACATTTTTTCTTTCTGCACTGCTTGATAATCTTACAACCACTATTGTTATCATCTCCCTGCTGAGAAAATTAATTTCCAGCAAAAACCGGCGTTTATTTTTTACCGGTATTACCGTAGTTGCAGCTAACGCCGGCGGAGCATGGTCGCCACTGCCTGGTCTGCACTGATTAGCTACTTCGCCGGCGGATTTATATTTTTACTGCAGTACCGGCTGTTGCACTAAACCATTTCTTAAAGTGTATGCTTTGGAAATAAAAAACCGCCTTAGATTTAATAAGACGGTTTCGCTTTAAACTAACCAAACCAGAGATTTAGCCCCGATCCCTTTTATTATGTTTTTTTCTGTAAATGCTTCGGCTTGCTTTTCTTTCGTCCTTCTTTATATGCCTTCTCTCTGCAGGACTAACTACACCGTCGGCCCTTGCTTCCTTTTTATCCTGGTGGATATCTCTTTGCTGGTTTGCAAGATTTCTTGTTTCTGCCCTGGTAAGCTCCCCGCTTTTTACACCTTGCTTAATGCGGTGCCTTTCAGCACGTGGAGTACTTACAGTTTGTGCATTTACGCTGCCCAAGCCAATAAAAAATAAAAAAGTCAATGCTGCGAAAAATTTTGTTTTCATAATCAAGTTTTAGAGGTAAAAATTTGTTTCGCGAGCTATGACGGCAGAATAATAACCGGGTTTAATGTATGGTAAAAAAAGAAAAAAATTTCAGGGGAATTAATCGGCTATGTTCTCAAGATGGGAAGTTTGAAGCCCGGGCGCGTAAATATTGAAGCTTTTGCGATGATACCTGCATAAGCCATGCTGCTCTATTGCAACCCGGTGTTGCAGGGTTCCATAGCCTTTATTATTATGCCATGCATACATTTTATAACTTTTGTGCAGATGCAGCATGTGATCATCACGGTATGTTTTTGCAAGTACACTTGCTGCAGCAATGGAAGCGTATATACCATCACCTTTTATGATACAATAGTGAGGCATCTTTCTATAAGCCTTGAAGCGGTTTCCATCCACCAACAAAATATCCGGCTTTATTTTTAGCATATTCAGAGATATATGCATGGCTTTGAACGAAGCCTGCAATATATTAATGCGGTCTATTTCTTCATTGCATACACTTGCAACCGCATACGCAATGGATTCTTTTTCGATAATTGGCCTTAATGTTTCCCGCTGCTCCTTTGTTAATTGTTTTGAATCATTAAGAAGCGGATTATAAAAGTCCTTCGGCAAGATAACCGCAGCAGCAAATACGGGACCGGCGAAGCATCCACGTCCTGCTTCATCCAGGCCTGCTTCAAAAAACTTATTATGAAAAAAAGGTAAGAGCAAAAGGAATTTTTATTTCAAAAGTAAAATAGATGGGTTTTAAACTTCCAAATAATTTTCAACATACGTGTTTAAAAATATAAACAAGCATTTCTATGCCGCTCCGGCTTTAACTTTGCACGCACTGAATTAATGACTACTTTAATGAGATTTAGAAACGGGAAATGCTATGCAGGAAATTTTAGTAAAGAATACATCTAAATATGTAGCAAGGTGGCTTCTTGCCGGTGTGATCATGTTGATGATCCAGATTTTACTGGGAGGAATCACAAGACTTACAGAATCAGGCTTAAGTATAACAGAATGGAATCCCATAACGGGCATGCTGCCTCCATTGAACAATGCTCAATGGATGGAAGAGTTTAATAAATACAAAACAACCGACCAGTTCCGCTTTATTCATGCCGACTTCTCGCTAAGTGATTTTAAACATATTTTTTTCTGGGAATGGTTTCACCGGGCATGGGCGAGATTAATGGGGCTTGTTTTTCTAATCGGATTTTTTTATTTCCTTGTAAGAAGGCAGTTCAGGCAAAGTATGATCATTCCGTTTATTATACTTTTCCTGCTGGGAATTATGCAGGGTGCTATTGGGTGGATCATGGTGAAAAGTGGCCTGGTTCCTGAAAAACTATTTGTAGGGCATATACAACTCGCCACGCATTTTATGGCTGCGCTTTTCCTATTGTGTTACACCCTGTGGTTTGCGCTCAGTGTGGGTATTCCCAAAATTATGTTGACGGTAAGCAGCAACCTGAGAAAATGGACCTGGATCGTTTTCTCAATTCTTATAGTGCAATTGCTTTACGGAGCTTTTATGGCTGGGTTGCATGCAGCCACCGCTTCTCCCACCTGGCCCACTATAAACGGGCAATGGGTTCCTGACTCAATAAATAATTTATCGCCGGGCTGGAGAAATTTTATAGATAACAAAATAACCGTACAGTTTATTCACCGTCTAATTGCATACATTCTTTTTACCGTTGTTTGTATTTGGGCATACAAGGCATTTAGGCTGAATGGAAACGCATTATTCCGCAGAACGAGATTTATTCCCCTGGTGTTGATTTTGATCCAGGTAATTTTGGGTATTGCCACTGTAATACTTTCACCGTTTGGCAATAACCTCGTGTGGTTTGGCGTTGCCCATCAATTGGTTGCCATACTCTTCCTGGTATCGATAATTTTTATGTTGTATATTATAAGATCATCGAGGTTACAGGTTCACAAAGCTTAAAAACAAAACCGTACTAAATACCGGTTATGAAAACATTTTTGCGAAATTTTTATTTCTCATTTCCTATACAACTGCTGCTGCTTCACTTCAGAAAATTCCAGGTTTTATTAATTTTCTGGTTCATTCTTTTTCTTACACTTACTGGGCATTTCTTAAAAATTTTTGGAGCTAACGGATTATTTCTGGCTCCTGAGTACATGGGAAATGTGAATGCAGGAGGCGCTGCGATCACTGGTATTGCCACAGCAGTCTTTATCATGAGCTGGAATATTACCACATTTATATTACATAGTAAGCGCTGTCGCTTTTTAGCCACCACCTCCAAACCATTTTTTAAGTATTGTATCAATAATGCTATTATACCATTTTGTTTTTTATTGCTATATTTTTTTGAAGCATATTCCTTTGACCAAAAAAATGAACTTATTTCTTTATGGGAATTTATAGTTATTGCTGCCGGATTTTTCGGAGGCTTTTTTCTAATCATTGCTATTTCCTTTATTTATTTTTTTAATGCCGATAAAAGAATAGTAAGAAAATTTAAGCCTGATTTTACAGACTTTGATGAGAACAAAAAATTTGCAAAGCATGAAGATGCTATGGATAATGATAATTTCGGACTACAGGTAGGCTACTATTTCACCACTTACTTTACCTTAAAAAAGGCAAGAAAGGTAGGCCATTACAGCAAGGACTTTCTCGATACCATTTTTAAAAGGCATCACCTTTCTGCGATGATTACCATTTTAATGGCGTTTATATTTATGATACTTATCGGTTTTTTTCTCGATAATAAATTTTTTCAAATACCCGCTGCTGCCAGTATTCTTTTGCTATTTGCAATTTTAAATGCGGTGATCGGAGCCTCAACTTATTTCCTCAGAAGCTGGAGCGCCCTGTTTGTCATTTTTCTTTTTATTGTACTTAACGCTTTGTACAAATACGATATCATTGATCCAAGAAATAAAGCCTATGGCTTAAACTACAATAATACTTCAAGGCCGGTTTATTCATTAAATAGTCTTTCAAAGCTTAATGCAACTCAACAAATTGAAAGCGATAAAAAAAACATGATTGCCATACTCAATCGGTGGAAAGCGAAGCAAGGCGAAGAAAAACCATTAATGATATTGTTCAATTTTAGCGGGGGTGGAGTACGCAGTGCAAGTTTTGCAATGAATGTGTTGCAGGAGCTGGATAGCCTGAGCCATGGAAAGATTATGAAAAATACTTTTCTTATGAGCGGTGCATCTGGCGGCATGCTGGGAGCAGCCTATTTTCGTGAGCTTGTGAGATTGAGATCGCACGGAGAAAACATAAAAGTTAACGAAAAAAAATATGTTGATGATATTTCCAAGGATTTGCTGAATCCCGTGTTTTCTTCCATGATATCCAGAGATCTTATTGCACCGGCGCAAAAATTCACCGTTGAGCCTTACCGTTATGTAAAAGATCGTGGCTATGCTTTCGAAGAAAAATTGAATGAAAACACACGCGGGCTTTTGAATAAAAATTTAGGGTTTTACAAGAGCGAGGAAAGCAATGCTGATATTCCTTTGATGATCTTAAATTCCGTGATTACAAGAGATTTGAAAAAACTAATGATATGCACACAGCCTCTCAGCTTTATGATGCAACCGGAATACAAAGACAGTACCTCACAAATAGGAGGCCCTGATGCAGTTGACTTTGCAGCCATGTTTAAGGATGAGAATCCCATGAACCTTAGGTTTCTCACCGCATTAAGAATGAATGCTACCTATCCTTATATTCTTCCAAATGTTTGGCTCCCTTCAGACCCGGTAATTGACGTGATGGATGCCGGCTTAAGAGATAATTACGGGCAGGAAACAACGCTTCGCTTTTTAAATGTATTTAAATACTGGATCAATGAAAATACAAGGGGTGCCGTAGTAATACAAGTAAGATCAAAGAAAAAAGGGAGTTGGGATGACGATTTACAAAATGGCGATATCACCGAAATAATAACCAAACCGTTTACAATGCTTCAAACCAATTGGTTTATGCTGCAGGATTATTTTCAGAATGATGAAATTACATACGCTCAAAATCTATTAGATAGCAATTTGAGCCGTGTTTCTTTCATGTATATTCCTGAAAAAAAAGAACACGGCGCCACGCTAAATTTTCATTTAACTGCCAGTGAGAAAAAGGAAGTAATCTCTTCTTTGAAGCGGGAAAATAATAAAGAAGCACTTGACGAGGTAAAAAATCTGCTGAACTATTAAGGCTGAATAAGCATAAAGGCGTTTGGCATAATTTTTATTTCAAAATTCTTGTTGGTTGGTGCGGGATCTCCGTCTATATGCAAAGGCGCAAGCCTTGAGTTGTTTATTTTCAGGGAAGCAGATTGAAAATATAAAATGTTCTCATTCAAAAAATTCTTCTCCACATCCTTAGTAAGTTGACCGGCTTTCATTTGCATAAATACCGACCAAAGCACTTTCATCTTTCCCATTTTTTTTACAATAATTATATCCAATAGCCCGTCGTTAAGACTTGCTTTTGGAGCAATTGTAAAATTATTTCCAAATTGGTTGCTATTGGCAATGCAAATAAAAAAGGCATCAAATTTTAGCAACGAATTGTTTATTTCTATTTCAAAAGGATACGTCTGCGCAGATAAAAAATTCTTAAATGATTGCCTGATATAATTATGTAAGCCTCGCTTTTTTTGAAGTGAGAAATCATAAGCCACCTGTGCATCAAAGCCAATACCGCAAAGCATACAACTAACTTTGTCATTGATCAAAAATGCATCTACATAAGATGATTTCCCGCTGAATATAATGTCAAAAGCTTTATCGATCGACCTAGGAATTTTCGCCGCAAAGGCTAATCCATTTCCGGAACCCAGTGGTATTATACCGAAATTAATTTTAGTATTTAACAATGAAGCGATGATGGGATTAAGGCTTCCATCTCCTCCGCAAATAACTATATCTGTTATCTTATTGCTCTTAACCCTGTCTCGAAGGAACAAATAATCGCCATCTGCTGCAGTCAACAAAATTTCAAAAGCAACATTGTGTTCGTAACATTTTTTAATAATCTTTCTTTCCAGTTGGAGTTTACTTCTTGTACCTGAAATAGGATTTATAAAAAATAATATTTTCCGCCTCATGAATTATTTTAAATGAATTTCCGCGAGCTGTTTCATTTTTGAAGGTAGCATCATCAGGTCATTTGCCGGATTCTCCAATAGTATTATTTTGATGATTTTTTGTGAAGCTATCTTGTCGCATACACCAGAGAGATTAATCTTATAAATTCCCGGTGAATCTTTCGATTCACTCAATGTATATAAACTCGCTCCGGCATCATCCGTAAATTCAATCGTTCTCTTATAAGCCGGCGACGAATTTTCCCCCGTCAACAGCAAATCAAAATTACATACACCTTTATAGTCACTTTTTTTAACAGTAACTATTGCCGGACCATTATCAACCTGCACCTTTTCTGTTTCCTGGCCATGAATGCCGGCGCTAAGTTTCATTTGCGAAAATAAATTTTCATTGAAAAATGAAATCAACAAAAGAGATATCAAAAGCTTGCGATTCATACTTACACTTTTTCATGTCTTTCTGAAACTTCGGCTGAATCTTCGTTCAATGCCTTCCACAATATATCTTTCAATTCAACCAACCCCTTATTAGTGATTGATGAAATAAAAACATGTTCAATTCCTCCAGGCAATTCTTCCTCAATAGCTTCTTTAAGTTCGTCATCAAGCATATCACTTTTACTTATCGCAATTATAAATTTCTTATCAAGCAATTCAGGATTGTATTCTTTCAATTCATTTAACAAAATTTCAAATTCCTCACGATGTCCGTTACTATCTGCGGGTATTACGAAAAGCAAAACAGGATTGCGCTCAATATGTCTTAAAAATCTATAACCAAGGCCCTTCCCTTCTGCTGCTCCCTCAATGATGCCCGGAAGATCCGCTACGCAAAAACTCTTATTCTCGCGATAGGCAACCATACCAAGTTGAGGAGTTAAAGTAGTGAATGCATAATCAGCAATCTTTGGTGTTGCAGCCGTTATCACTGAAAGCAATGTTGATTTTCCTGCATTAGGAAAACCCACCAAACCTACATCAGCTAATACTTTAAGCTCCATTATCTTCCAGCCTTCTTCGCCTTCTTCACCGGGTTGGGCGTGTTGAGGAGCCTGGTTCGTAGGAGTTGCAAAGTGGGAATTTCCTTGTCCGCCCCGGCCACCTTTCATCAATATTATTTCCTGGCCATCTTCTAAAATCTCGGCTTCCAGCTTCCCGGTTTCTTCGTCCCTTGCAATGGTTCCCAGTGGCACATCTATATAAATATCTTTTCCATCTTTTCCGGTAGAATTATTCTTACTGCCATCCGTACCATTGTCTGCAAGAATATTTTTGAAATAGCGCAGATGCAATAATGTCCAAAGGTTTTTGTTGCCTCTCAGTATGATGTGCGCTCCCCTTCCACCATCCCCGCCATCAGGGCCACCAAATGCAGTAAGCTTGTTGCGCATGAAATGCCTGCTTCCCGCTCCACCATGGCCGCTTCTGCAAAAAACCCTTATGAGATCTATAAAATTTGTCTTTTCCATTGCCCTAAAGGTCGTTAAGTTTTTTTAGGAATTGTTTTTGCGAAGAGACATAGAAAAAATTATGCGTGTACTTCTAATTATTGTCTCTCTCATGATTTTGGCGATAGCCTGCTCTCCAGGCAAAAAAACAACAGCTATAAATAAAACACCGGCTAACAAAACGATGCCAGTTTGTTTGCAGACATTGATCACCACGATGGCTTCCGAAACAAATGGATCGCCACAATCAGTTACAAAATATAACTACAAGAACCAGGATGTTTATTATATGGTCTCTCCCTGTTGCGATAAATATAATATTGTATATGATAGCAACTGCAACGTTTTAGGCTACCCTGATGGCGGCTATACCGGTAAAGGCGATGGAAAAATGATGAATTTTAAAAGTGAAGCGAGCGATGAAGAGTTAATCTGGTCAAAAGATAGCGAAGTAAAAAAGCCTGATTAAGATACGTCTTGGTTACCCCGTTCCGGTTTCTTTCCAGGTTTTGTAATTTTTAGCGCCGATGGTTTTTTGTTTTGATGATTTGCGAAGAGGCTTACATTCTTTCCAATTGCTTTGCATATCTGCCGCAAGCTGCTGGTAAATTTTTGTCCCCTCTGTCTTCCATTCGATCATTTCATCGCTTACCTGTTTTATGATTTTTGCGGGGTTACCAACGATCAAACATTTAGCGGGAAATTTTTCATTTGCTTTAACAAAACTCAGGGCGCCTACAATACATTCATCACCAAGGTCAACATCATCCATAATAACGGCGTTCATTCCTACCAGGCAATTTCTACCAATAGTAGCCCCATGAATTATAGCTCCGTGGCCAATATGGGCATTTTCTTTTAATAGCACTGTAACGCCGGGAAACATGTGAATCGTGCAATTTTCCTGCACATTACATCCGTCTTCGATTATTATTTTCCCAAAATCTCCCCGAATAGCGGCCCCAGGGCCGATGTAAACATTTTTGCCAATTACCACATTTCCGGTAACAGCCGCCAACGGATGGATGAATGACGACCTATGTACAAAGGGTTTTATCCCTTTAAATTCATAACAACTCATTTTATAATTGATATTTAGCAGGTAGTTAATTTATTGATCGCATCTCATCAATTTATCCGGTAATTTATATTTGCAAACGGCATCCATTCATAAACAAAAAGCAGTATTATTAGGACTAATGAATTAATTTTGCCTCCTCAAAAAAAAGAAATTTTTCGCTAAAAATTTACCCGATTTATATTGAAATTGAAAGATTATGAAGATACTGAATGTAATAATTAAATACCGCCTTCTGCTAGGCGTTTTCTTTCTGCTGCTGGGTATTGTTGTTAATATTGAAACCAGTTTCTGGCCTTCTTTTATTTTATATTTTATCGCTTTAGTATTGATTGTTGGGCATTTTCTGTTTGGGCCTATGCGGCTTATACAGGGCTATATGGAATCGGGTGATATGGAAGGCGCTCAAAAGGTGATCGATTCTATTTGGTTTCCGGGTTTACTTATCAAGCCCGTTCGCTCGGTTTATTTTACGCTGAAAGGAAACCTTGCAATGGTAAATGAAGACTACGCAAGCGCTGAAGCCCACATGAAAAAGAGCCTTAGCCTTGGAATGCCCATGAAAGAAGCTGAAGGTGCTAATAAATTACAATTGGGAATGCTTGCCATGCAAAAGGGAAATATCCGGGAGGCAGAAAATTACATTCGCCAGGCAATTCGCTCAGGGCTACCTGATAAAGAAAATGAAGCAGCGGCTTACCTGCAACTTTCATCAATTATGATTAATAAAAGAGAGTTTCGTGCGGCGAAAGAATATTTCAGAAAAGTGAAAGCATGTAAACCAACTACTCCGCAGATTGTTGACCAGGTAAAGCAGATGGAAAAATATATTACCAGGATGCCGGGATAGGCGGAAAAGATTATTCAATTGGCGTTACGAGCTTTCTTTTTTGAGAGAGCATTTCCTTCGGTACGGATTTACAAATTTCATCCTTAAGCACATCAATCATAGTTTGTTTCACAAAATGGCGATAGGTTACTATGCTTATTTCCCTTACGGGTACCGGCGGTTTAAAATGCCGTACATTTTTTAGATCAGCGGGGGATAATTCTTTCAAAGCCAGTTCCGGTAAAATCGTTATTCCGTTATTAAAGTCTACGATTTTTTTAAGTGTTTCGATACTTCCCGCTTCATACTCAAGGTTACTGGTCTCAAGCTCTTTTTTTCTCAGTTCACAAAGATTCAAAACCTGCGACCGCAGGCAATGCCCTTCTTCCAGCAGCCATAAATGATTTGTATCGATATCGCCTGGTAACAAGAATTTTTTCTTCATAACTGTTTCATTCGCCGATGCATACACAACAAATTGTTCGTAGTACAGGGCTTGTTCATTTAAGGAATCATTGTTTAATGGAGTAGCTAATATCCCGGCATCGAGGTGGTGGTTTTTAAGCTTGTCAATTATTTGTTGCGTAGTAAGTTCGGTAATTTTTATTTTAAGCAGGGGATATTTTTTTAAAAAAGAATGTAGAAACAAAGGCAGGAGATAGGGCGCCACGGTGGGAATAATCCCCAATTTTAATTCTCCTTTAAGCTCTCCTTTGAGCTCACTTATTATTATCTCCATTCTGCTTACTTCCTGCAATATTATTTTGGCCTGCTTTATTACTTTTTCGCCTGCTTCGGTCGGTACCACAGGTTGCTTGCTTCTGTCGAATATTTTTATGTCCAGTTCTTCCTCAAGTTTATGGATCATCATACTCAAAGTGGGCTGTGTAACAAAACACTTTTCCGCTGCTTTGGCAAAATGCCGGTGGGTATCCACAGCTAATACATAATTCAAATGTTGTATATTCAACGATATAGCTTTTTTCTATGTAAATATAAATAATATCAATTTGTTTTATTGCAAGCTGTTTCTCAACTTTGCCAGATTCCAACTTCATTACACAAAGCCCGGGCTGTTATTTAATAAAAGAATGAATAGTCATCGCAGGCACTATCCTATTTCAGACATAACCGTGACAATGGCAGCTTAAGAGGATATAAAAAAATACCAACATTATCCCCGCCAGTTATGTCATTTCTTTCGCGCTAACCAAACCTTGAAATGGCCGTTGCTAAGGGCCTTAGAGTGGCTGCAGAAGCAGTTATGAGCAAGTCTGCTCATAAATCGGCAACTGGACAGTTAAGAACATTTAGAAAAGGAGCAACTAAAAAGTTGCTTTTTTTATGCCTGGTTGTTATTAAAATATTATTTCAGCTTTGTTCAAAATTTTAGAGAACTGTAAACCGCATCAGCCATCGATGAAAATCCGTAAAAGTTTTATGTACATTCGTTATCTAATAGTCCAAATCAATGAAGGAACGATTTTATTCGCTTGACGTTTTTCGCGGTGCTACCGTTTGTCTTATGATAATGGTAAATAACCCGGGAAGCTGGGAGCATATTTATGCGCCACTCGATCATTCTCCCTGGCACGGCGTAACCCCTACCGATCTTGTTTTTCCATTTTTTCTTTTTGCCGTTGGTAACGCATTGGCTTTTGTAATGCCGCGGCTTGAAATTTCAGGGCCATCTGTTTTCTGGCAAAAAATCATTAAGAGAACGGTTCTTATTTTCTTAATAGGGCTTTTTCTTAACTGGATGCCTTTTGTAAGATGGGATAATGATCACATTGTTTTTAAACAATGGAGCTATATCGATGCTAACGGGCAGCCCGCAGGTGTAAGGATACTTGGTGTATTACAACGCATAGCGCTTGCCTATTTTTTTGCTTCAATAATTATTTATTTCTTAAAGATCCGGGGTGCGTTTGTTGCCGCTGGCGTTATTCTTTTAGGATATTGGTTTTTATGTGTTGCAGGCAACCCTACAGACCCTTTCAGTCTATCAGGATGGTTTGGAACTAATGTAGACAGGGCAATATTGGGCGATGGACACATGTATCATGGCGAGATTCGTAATGGCCACCCGGTTGTTTTCGATCCCGAGGGTTTCATGAGTTTATTTGGGTCAATTGTGCAGGTGATCTTTGGCTATTTATGCGGCGATTATATTATCAAAAAAGGGAAAACTCCGGAAATGGTGAATGGATTATTTGTAGCGGGATCTGTATTTCTTTTCGCAGGATATGCGTGGGATATGGTGTTTCCGCTCAATAAAAAAATATGGACCAGTTCTTATACTGTTTATACGTCCGGGCTCGCAATGGTAATTCTTGCAGTAATGATCTATTTAATAGAATTGAAAAATAGGACAGGATGGTTAAGCAAGTTTTTTGATGTTTTTGGAAAAAATCCGCTGTTCATTTTTATGTTGAGCGGCATACTTCCAAGACTACTTGGATTAGTGAGAATCGCATCAGGAAATGACGCAACAGGAAAGCCAATTTATCTTTCGCCTTTCGGATGGTTTTATGAAAATATATGTAAACCAATCTTTCCTGCTAATCTTAATAATGGCTCTTTATTCTATGCACTTTGTATGATCACATTTTACTGGCTTATAGTATGGTGGATGGATAAGAAAAAGATATACGTAAAAGTGTAATTCGAAATGCCAAAGTGCGGCAAGCAGGATGCTACACCTAACCTCTGAAATAGCCTGAAGTCAGTCAATCAGGTATTCAAAATTTTGATCTTGTATGCTGTCTTAAATAGAACTGATTCTCCGGATTCAAGAGTTGTAACTCCCATTCCATTATTGAATGCATCCGGCGTTCCGCTTAGGTTTTCTATCGCTATAGACCTGCGATGGGGCGGGGTATAAATCTGTAAATATGGGTAAGATTGATCGGGGTGAATCTCAACTTCTATTCCTGCACCAGGATTTCGAAGTACGCATAGTGGCTGGCAATCGCCCATCGCCAATTTGAAACAATTATCAAGAAATGTTGAACCGATTTTTTTTAAAGAATTAAAATCATGGTAAGGGATTGTGTTCTTTGTGGGAAGTAATTCCTCATCAAATTCTACAAGCTCTTTTGATTGAAATTCCAATTGCAAGTCATCAATAGAATCCCCCAAAGAAAAATAAGGATGCCACCCATCCTGCATGGGAATTAATCCTTCATCTTTATTAATACACTCCGTAGTAACCGTAAGTTTATTGTCTTTCTCAAGTTGCCAGGTTATGACGCAATCATAGTTGAAAGGATATCCCGCATCTTCAGCTTTGTATTCATATTTCATGCTTACAGAAGCATGTAGTTCATTCGAAGTCTCGCCGGTAATTTTAAAATCTTTATCATACAAAATCCCATGTATCGCGCTTTCCCCCATGTAATATTTTTCGATCTTGTAATCCTTTTCTCCAAAATGATAGCTACCCCTGTTAAGACGACAGACGAATGGAGA
Organism: Ginsengibacter sp.; assembly: GCA_040007435.1. Classification (GTDB taxonomy): domain Bacteria; phylum Bacteroidota; class Bacteroidia; order Chitinophagales; family Chitinophagaceae; genus Ginsengibacter. The sequence continues at coordinate 146,846 of JBDTUZ010000005.1, forward strand.
TAATTTACTTCCCCGGAATCCTTTAGCCGTAACATTTACTTTAAAGTCCTGGGCACTTTCATAGCTCTCTACCACATTCAAAAATTCGCCTTTATTATCAGCCGCGAATGCGTGAAGAATGGCGCCACACGAGGGAATGATCTCGGCAAAAGTTTTAGATATATTATCGGTGAGGATAATTTTTCTAAATCCGTTCTCTTCTTTTTTCTGAATTGAAAACATGGAGTTCAATTTACATAATCTATCATTAATTCGTTTCTAAAATTTTCATAACGACTTTTTCTTCTGGTGTAAGCTCATGTTTTTTCCCATTCTTTTCTATATTATCTAATTCAGCAATGTACTTTTCCAGTTTTTTATTTTCATAAAGTGAAAGTATTTGAGGATGCACATAATACTTTTTACAAACGGTCCTTGTATTTCCTAATTGTTCTGACACAATATCCAGCGCTTCCACAATTCGTCTTTTTGTTTCTGCCTGTGTATCGCAACAGCCAATGGACTTTAATGCGAGAAAAGCCTGCACCGTTCCTGCCCATGTTCTAAAGTCTTTTGCAGTGAAATCAGCGCTGCTTATTTCCCTTATATAACTATTTACAAGACCCGAGTCAATAGAATGCCTGCCTCCCGCTTCATCGTAAAATTGAAAAAGTTCTTTTCCCGGAACATCCCGGCATTTTTTTACTATATCGGCAAGCTTCTTATTTTTTAAACTTATTTTATGAGAAACTCCCTTCTTTCCCACAAAGGCAAACTCCACTGAATTTCCATTTAACTTTACATGCTTGTCTTTTAATGTAGTAAGGCCAAACGAGCCGTATTCTTTTTCATAATAACTATTACCCACCCTGATGCTTGTACGCTCCATTAAAGACACTACTGCAGCAAGAACTTTCTTAAGCGGCAACCCGGGCAACTTTAAATCCTTTTCCAATTGAAGTCTTATAGATGGGAGGGCATTTCCAAAATCAATAAGCCTGTAATATTTAGTGTGATTGCGCAGTGAATTCCAGTGATGGTGGTATTTATATTGCTTCCTGTTTTTTACATCGTATCCCGTTACCTGCAGATGGCCATTTTCTTTTTTACATATCCATACTTTTGTCCATGCCGGAGGAATCACAAGATGCTTGATCCGCAGTAATTCTTCATCGTCTTTAATTTTTTTATCTTTAAAGAAGTATTCAAACTTATCACCTTTCTTTCTTCTTTCAATTCCCGGCTCTTTATCAGTGACATAAACAAGATTAGCAGCTCTTGCAGTTTTTTCTTCGTCTCTCACAATGCTTTTTAATTTTTGTTTAGAAACTTTCGGGACCTCGTTTGGGGCAACAGTCATATAACTTTTTTCTTTTAATTTTAATATAGCGGGCTGCTATTGGTTAGAAAATTTGCTGTATATTTTTAAGTTTAGATGTCTAAACAACATGTAATAGTTTTCGAGGAAAATATTCTACAAACCTTTCCATAAAAAAAGCAGGCTGCAGGCCTGCTGATTAAGCGATTAATATGTATACTATTCATCCGTTTCTTCAGATGTGAGAAATTTTTGGTCTCCACCGGAATTTTTGACAACTTTTTCATCATCATTTATATGGATATTACTCTTATTTTTCTTACCACTTTTTGCAGCTAAATGCAGTTGTGTATCTGTTCCGGCTGATGGACCACCTGTGCCACGCCTGTCCCGGGTTTCTGTTCCCACGTCTTCACTTCCTTCGGTGGGTTGCGATATTCTTTTTGTGTCTGCCATAATAAATAATTTTAGTTACTAATGTTTTCAATAGTGAAAATTATATGCCAATAATGTTTCGGGTCAATTCAATAAAAAGTTTTCCGGATGATTGATGCTATTTTTACAGATGAACTACCTGGCACATGCATACCTCTCTTTTGATGAGCCTGAAATTCTTACCGGAAATATGATAAGCGATTTTGTAAAAGGAAAAACAAAATATAGTTATTCAGATGGAATTCAAAAAGGAATTCATCTTCACAGATCCATCGACAACTTTACTGACTTTCACCCGGCAACTGCAAAGGCAAAAAATCTTTTAAGAAAACAATATCGCTTGTACGCCGGGGCATTCGTTGATGTGATTTATGATCATTTTCTCGCCACGGATGTTAATCAATTTATTAATTACGGGAATCTTGAAAAATTTTCTCAACAGGTTTTTGATACGCTTGACAATCGTGTTGATGTAATGCCGGAGCGCTTTCAATTGATGTATCCGCACATGAAATCCCACAACTGGCTGTACAATTACCGGCTAAAAGAAGGCATTCAAAAAAGTTTCGCAGGCCTTGCGTGGCGTGCCGCTTATCTTTCAGAATCTGAAGTGGCTTTTAAAATTTTCAATGACCATTATGAAGAATTTAAAAGCCACTATGAAGAATTTTTCCCTGACGTGAAAAAATTCGCACGTGATAACCTAAGCAACCTTTTGGCTAATTAATTCCATCTATATTTGTAAATTATGAAAATCATGAAAAAAATAATTACGCTTCTTCTTGTTATCACGACGCTACAGGTTTCTGCTCAAATGAACACATCCCCGTTACCTCCGCTTGATAAGTCTCCTATGGATATGAGTTATTATCCCAATAATTATCCAATTCTTAAAATACAGGATAAGGTAACAGAACCTCTGGTTATGCGTTTGATTTACAGCAGGCCACAGCTCAATGGACGGAAAGTTTTTGGCGAGTTGCAGGAGTATGGACAAGTGTGGAGATTGGGCGCAAATGAAGCTACAGAAATAGAATTCTATAAAGATGTAAAGATTAATGGCAAGAAAATAAAGAAGGGACGTTACACATTATATGCGATTCCTTTTGCAGATAAATGGACCTTTATTCTTAATAAAGAAACAGATGTTTGGGGAAGCTTTAAATATGATGCATCAAAGGATGTATTGCGTGTGGACTCACCTGCGTCTAAATATCAAACCACAGAAGCAATGTCAATCGTGTTTGATAAAACAACAAAGGGTGCAGATATGGATGTATTTTGGGATGACGTAAAAGTTTCCCTGCCTATTGAATTCTAACTTTTGTATTAAACAAAATCATTTTTTTTTTACATTTTTAATCTTTTTTAATTCCTAATTACTGTTTCCGGTTTGCCGGATCATCAGTATAAAATCATAAATCATTTGAAACTCGCAACTAAATTAATTCACGCTGGAGTAGAACCCGATCCGTCCACGGGCGCTATCATGACGCCTATTTATCAGACTTCTACTTATGTGCAGGAAAGCCCCGGGAATCACAAGGGGTATGAATATGCCAGAACTCAAAACCCAACAAGAGATGCATTGCAAAATGCATTGGCCGCAATTGAAAATGGTAAATTCGGTTTGTGCTTTGCAAGTGGTTCTGCGGCTACTGATGCCGTTATAAAACTTTTAGATCCCGGCGATGAAGTAATTGCAGCCAACGATATGTATGGTGGCACCTACCGGATGTTTACTAAAATTTTTGAAAAATATGGAGTAAAGTTTCACTTCATAAATATGCAGGACGCCAGCGAAATCAAAAAGTATATTAATAAAAATACCAAACTCATCTGGACGGAAACACCCACCAACCCGATGATGAATATTACCGATATTGAAGCGGTGGCTGCTATTGCGAAGGAAGATAAAATCCTTGTGTGTGTAGATAATACATTTGCGTCTCCTTATTTACAAAATCCGCTGAATCAGGGAGCTGATATTGTTTTACATTCAGCCACAAAATATTTAGGTGGCCACAGCGATGTTGTTCACGGATGTTTAATCATGAACGACGAAGCACTTACTGAGAGGCTCAAGTTTATACAAAATAGTACCGGTGCCGTTCCCGGGCCGCAGGATTGCTTTTTAGTTTTACGCGGCTTGAAAACGTTACATGTACGCATGCAAAGGCATTGCGAGAATGGAGAAAAAATCGCGATGTGGCTTAAGAAAAATCCAAAAGTTGATAAAGCAATATGGTGCGGTTTTGAAGATCATCCTAATCACGCGATTGCCAAAAAACAAATGCGGGGTTTTGGAGGAATGATGAGTTTCACCTTAAAAGATGATAGTATTGAAGCCGCTAATAAAGTTCTTTCATCCACAAAACTTTTTTCATTGGCAGAAAGCCTTGGCGGCGTTGAAAGCCTTATAGGACATCCTGCGAGCATGACCCACGCAAGCATACCCCGCGAGGAAAGACTAAAGACCGGCCTTGTGGATTCATTAATAAGATTGAGCGTCGGGATCGAAGATGTTGATGATTTGATTGACGATTTGAACCGGGCGATCGGCTAAGGTAGTCGTCTGACGGTATCCGTCTGGCGATTAAATCATAAGTACGAAATATCTTCAGGCAAATTACGATTAGTGACGAACAAGATTATAAGAAGCGATCTCAAAACCTTTCTTGATAAAAAAGTACTTCAGTTCAATAACCCTTCCTTCATTAAAGACGATCCCGTAAGCATTCCACATCTATTTTCAAAAAAACAAGACATAGAAATCGCAGGTTTTTTCGCAGCTACATTCGCATGGGGTATCCGGAAGACTATCATCAACAAATGCAAAGAGCTTTTGAAATTAATGGATAATGCCCCTTATGACTTTTGTATTAATCACACAGATAATGATCTTAAGAAATTAATTGGCTTTTGTCATCGCACTTTTAATGATACGGATTTACTTTATTTCATTTCCTTTTTTAAATTTCATTATTTAAAAAATAAAACCCTTGAAAATGCATTTTTTAATAAACATACCACCACATCTAATAATAGAGTAGAAGCAGCTTTAAATTATTTTTATGCTTATTTTTTTTCGCTGGAGTATGTACCTTCAAGAACAAGAAAGCATATTGCAATGCCCGGCAAAAGTTCAGGTTGTAAAAGATTAAATATGTACCTGCGCTGGATGGTGCGTGACGACGGCAAAGGAGTTGACTTTGGAATCTGGAAAAAAATATCATCATCAGATTTAATTTGCCCTGTGGACCTGCACGTAGCAAGGGTCGCGAAGAGATTTGGTTTACTAAAAAGAGAACAGGTCGATTGGCTGGCAGCCGTTGACCTCACCAGTGCACTTAAAATCTTTGACAGCATTGATCCTGTTAAATACGATTTTGCTTTATTCGGATTGGGTGTATTAGAAAAATATTGAACATGGAATCTTCAAACGACGCATCTGTTACGTACAAAATTTTTTCATTAGCAGAAAATATTGATCAAACAAATATTAAAGAGGTAAAGGAAAAATTAGTTAGACTTATCAATGAACTTATTAATAGCGATTTTCCTTCCTTAGTACAATTGCTTTACCGCATAGATGTTAACGAAAATAAACTGAAACAAAATTTGAAACACCACGAGGGTTCAGACTCCACATCTCTAATTGCAGAAATGATCATAAAAAGGCAATTACAAAAAATGGCCACGATGAATAAATTTTCAGGAACCAAGAATCAACCAGGCGAAGAAAGTTGGTAAAAGATAATCTTGCGATTCGTAAACAACGAAGCCTTATATGCGGAACTAAAACATGATCTTTCTCACCGCTTCTGTATCTTCCTTTTCTTTTTTCAAATCAAACCCTGTCCCGAATATTCTATCCCAAAAATGACTGCTCACACCAAATCCATGATCATCACTTTTATAATGATGAAGGTGATGGTTTCTCCAGATAGGTTTCATCCATTTAAACGGCGGATGCCATGCATGAATGGCATAATGCATACTTCCATAAATAAGATAGCCCAAGAGAAATCCGGGGAAGAACATAAACACATAGTCTGCCATAATAGCATACATAACCAGAAAGATAATCGAAGCAAAAACAAGGCTTGGAACAGGAGGCATAAACAAACGTTGGCGATCCCTGGGGAATTCATGGTGATTGCCATGCAATACATAACTCAGTTTTTGCGCACGGGAGTTTTCACTTGCCAAATGAAAAACAAAACGGTGCATTATATATTCAAAAAAAGTCCAGAAAAAACCTCCAATTAAAAAAACAAGAATTATGAGCCATGGCGCAAATCCAAATCGGGAATTGGAGTAATAGGGTAAGTAAATAATAACCGGTAAATACATTCCCCAAATTACCAACGGATGTGTTTTAGTGAGATATTCCAGGTATTGATTCCTGAATAGCTGAGCCTGGCCTTTGTTGTGTATCTTTTCAAATTTCATAATCACTGCCTCTTATATGCAAAGCTAAAAAATTTATAAAAAAGAGAGGTCCAATCCATAAAAAAAATTCAGACTACAGATCCGCTATCCTTACATTATTACCTAAGCAAATAAATTTAACTTGCGGCTTCACTGAAAATTATTATTGATGAAATTAGTTTCTTATTTAAAAGAAGACCATGCACAACTGGCTTTTCTTGTTAATGGAATATTATATGATAGTGACAGACTGCATCCTGATTTGCCTGTGACTATGACGATGTTTTTGAATTTTTGGGAAGATATTTTTCCACTAGCTCATTCAATCAATCGCGGCCTTGTTGCAGGAAATAAAAAATTTACAGGAATTTCAATAGAAGATGTGGAAATTCTGGCGCCTGTTCCTCATCCTACCAGTTGCAGGGATGCCTACGCATTCAGGCAGCATGTCGCCTCGGCGCGGCGCAACAGGAAAGCTGAGATGATACCCGAGTATGACCAGTTTCCCATTTTTTATTTTACCAATCATAACAGCATACAAGGGCCCGGAGAAATAATGTGTATGCCTGATCATTTGCAAAAACTTGATTTTGAATTGGAAGCCGCGATCGTTATTTGTAAGCCCGGTAAAAACATAAAGGCAGAAGAAGCAGACGAATATATTGGCGGATATATGATTATGAATGATGTAAGTGCACGTGGTTTGCAAATGGAGGAAATGAAGCTGAATCTTGGTCCTGCAAAAGGCAAGGATTTCTCCACAGTGATAGGCCCTATGCTTGTAACAGCTGACGAAATTGAAGAGTATAAAATAGTCTCAAAAGAAAATCATACAGGCAATGCTTATAAATTGGGAATGAAATGTTGGGTAAATGGCACGCAGGTAAGTGAGGGGAATCTTGGAGATATGGATTGGACATTTGCGGAGATTATTGAACGGGCCAGCTATGGAGTACAATTATTTCCTGGAGATGTGATAGGAAGTGGAACGGTTGGCACCGGCTGCTTCCTTGAGCTCAATGGCACAGGAAAATTAAACGATCCCGATTATGAAGAGCAATGGTTGAAGGAAGGCGATGAAGTAGCAATGGAAATTGAAGGCCTGGGTAAATTAAAGAATACCATTGTGAAAGATGAAAATGATTTTTCTATTCTTGCGTTGAAAAAAAATCTTTGATATGTACAAGACGCTTTTATTAAAAGATCTTAAAACTGCCGGGATATCAAATTTTTTACATTACGCGATAGCTCCACGGCCTATTTGCTTTGCAAGCACCGTGGATGCAAATGGTAATGTAAATCTTAGTCCTTTTAGCTTTTTCAATTTATTTAGTACAAATCCTCCCGTCATTATTTTTTCACCGGCAAGAAGAGTGAGAGATAATACTACAAAGCACACCTTACAAAATATACTGGAAGTTCCTGAAGTAGCAGTGAATATTGTGAGCTACGATATGGTGCAGCAGGTAAGTCTTAGCAGTTGTGAATACCCAAAGGGAACAGATGAATTTATAAAAGCAGGCTTCACAAAGGAAACTTCACAACTTATAAAACCACCAAGGGTAAAGGAAAGCCCGGTGCAAATGGAGTGCAAAGTGATGGAAGTAAAATCTTTGGGTGAGAAAGGCGGCGCGGGAAATCTTGTGATTGCTGAAATTCTAATGATACATATTAACGAAGCCATTCTTGATGAGGCGGGAAATATAGATCAGCGCAAACTCGATCTCGCAGCCCGCCTTGGAGGCAATTGGTATGGAAGAGTAAATACAGGCAATATTTTCGAAGTACCCAAACCAAATACTGAGTTAGGAATTGGGATTGACAATCTTCCTGCATCAATTAAGAACAGTAATATCCTAACTGGTAACCAATTGGGCCAACTTGCCAATGTAAACGAGCTGCCGCCTGTTAACCCTGCTTTTGAAGATGATAAATTGAAAAATATTTTTCAATATTATTCCATAGAACCTGTAGAAATGGAGAAGGAATTGCATTTATATGCAGGCATATTGTTAGATGAAGGAAAAGTGAGTGAGGCATGGCAGGTGTTATTGGCTTTGGCGTAACGTTTATCTTTATATTATGAGTGGCTATAGAATTTTACCATATTATACTTACGAAGATTATTGCAATTGGGAAGGACGTTGGGAGTTGATTGAGGGGATTCCTTTTGCAATGAGTCCGGCACCCACTCCAAGGCATCAGCTTTTAGCACTAAACATTGCCTTTGAGCTAAAAACTGCGATTAAAAAGTCTAATTGCAAAAGTTGCAAAGTGTATGATTTTATTGATACAAAAATTGAGGAAGATACGATTCTGCAGCCCGACTGCTCATTAGTTTGTAAACCAATTATCAAAAAGTTTCTTGACTTTCCAGCCGCATTAGTTGTCGAGATTCTATCTCCCGCAACTGCTCTAAAAGACAGGCACACAAAATTTTCACTTTACGAAAATTTTGGAATTAAATACTATCTAATAGTAGATGAACAGAACGAAGAAGTGGAAATATATTTGTTGGAAAATTCAAAGTACATTCTTCAAAAAAACCCTCGGGACATTCCCTTCAATTTTTCCCTGGACAATAATTGCAAAATAGATGTTCTTCTAAAAAATATCTGGGAGTAACATTCTTTTAACTTTTCCTAATAATCCGTCCAATCATTCCGTTTGTACCTTGCTGTAATTTATTATGAAAATTTATTTTCTCCTTTTACTCCTCTTACCTGGAACAATTTTCTGTCAATCAACTTATCAATATAAAAATCTTGTGCTTGAAGGCGGCGGTGTTCGTGGGCTTGCTTATGCAGGCGCCATAGAAGTTCTTGAGCAAAAAAATATAATAAAGAATATTGAACGCGTTGCCGGATCCTCCGCTGGTGCGATTGCAGGCCTGATGATTTCACTCGGCTACAACTCGGTGGAGATTGACTCCATTCTACAGAATTTGAGGATTCAGCAATTCAACGATGGGAAGGATATTGTTGGAAAAATTATTAGAATAAAAAAAGAATATGGACTCTTTAAAGGAAACAATTTCGAAAAATGGATTGGCAAATTGATAGAATATAAAAGCGGCGATTCCAATATTACCTTTTATGAACTTCACAGAAGACATCTGATGGATAATACGTTTAAAGATTTCTATTGTACAGGTACCAATATTTCACGGCAGCAGCTTGAAATTTTTTCCTGGGAGACATGGCCGCAAATGCAATTGAAGACTGCAGTGCATATCAGCGGTTGTATTCCATTTTATTTTAAGCCCGTTGCAATTGATAGTGTTGGAAATGAAATATATGCTAAAAAAGCCGACTCAAAATATGATCTCTATGTAGACGGTGGAATGCTTTGTAATTTTCCCATAAATATGTTTGACAGTTGCGCAGCCGGCCACAACCCACTTGTTAGTAAGGATGTGCATTATAACTATGAGACGCTTGGGCTTAAGCTGGAAAGAGAAAAACAAATAGAAGAATTCGAGGAGAATAAAACTACAATTGCGCCGTACCAAATTAAAAATATGATGGATTATACCAGCGCCGTTATGAATCTTATGATGGAAAAAATTAACCGGAATTCTACAGATTTAAGTAATGAAAAGGGACGTACCATTTATATCAGTTATGGTGAAATTTCAGGCAGGATAAGAAAAATGTCATCTGAAGAAAAAAAGTTGCTTCATGACAACGGCGTTTCCGCAGCTAAACAATTTTTTAATTCAGGGACTGTTGTAAATTGAGAAGAACGCACTTTGTTTGTCTCCATTTCAAAAGTTACCTTTGCCAAAAAACAAATACTGTTTGTCATTTTTTGACAAACTTTTTTATTTAATATTATGAGTACGCAACATTTATCTGAGCAGGAAATCATAAGGAGAGGCAAATTAAAAGAACTCACCGCCCTGGGCATTGATGCCTATCCCGCAGCTCTATTCCCCGTTAACACAACATCATCTTTTATCAAAAAAAATTACAAAGGCGAAGAGAATAAAAGTGAATTTGCAGATGTATGCCTTGCCGGAAGAATATTGAGCATTCGTGATATGGGCAAAGCTTCTTTTGCGGTGTTGCAAGATGGCACGGGTAAAATTCAAATCTATGTTAGGAAAGATGATATTGCTACCGGCGAAGATAAAACGCTGTATGATACTGTTTGGAAAAAGCTGGTAGACATTGGCGATATCATCGGCATAAAAGGATATGTCTTTACTACTAAAACAGGTGAAACATCCATCCACGTATCATCATTAACTGTTCTTTCCAAGTCGCTGCGGCCTTTACCAATAGTAAAGGAAAAAGATGGTGAAACTTTTGACGAAGTAACCGATGCGGAGTTTCGCTATCGCCAGCGTTATGCAGATCTTATTGTAAACCCGCATGTGAAAGAAACTTTTGTAAAGCGTACAAAGATGATGAATGCCATGCGTAACTTTCTTAATGAAAGAGGCGCGCTTGAAGTGGATACACCTGTGTTACAAAATATTCCCGGAGGGGCTGCGGCAAAGCCCTTCGTGACGCACCACAATGCGCTGGATGTACCATTTTATTTACGTATTGCTAATGAACTTTTTTTGAAAAGATTGATCGTTGGTGGTTTTGAATGGGTATATGAATTCAGCCGCAATTTCAGAAATGAAGGAATGGATCGCACTCATAATCCCGAGTTTACTGTTCTTGAATTTTATGTGGCTTATAAGGATTATTTATGGATGATGGAAACCACTGAGCAGTTGCTTGAAAAAACAGCCTTTACAGTAAACGGAAATACGATAGTGAAATCCGGTGACACAGAGATTGATTTTAAAGCACCATACAAAAGGATAACGATGTATGACGCGATTAAAGAATATACAGGCTTTGATATAGCTGATAAAGATGAGGAGGGATTGAGAGACATTTGCAAGCAGTTGGGCATCCACGCAGACAAAACTATGGGTAAGGGGAAACTGGTAGATGAGATATTTTCTGAAAAATGCGAGCACCATTTTATTCAGCCAACATTTATAATTGATTATCCCGTGGAGATGAGCCCACTTACAAAAAAGCATCGCAGTAAGCCCGGCCTGGTAGAGCGTTTTGAATTAATGGTAAATGGTAAAGAGATCGCTAACGCTTATAGCGAATTAAACGATCCACTGGAGCAAAGAGAACGTTTTGAAGAACAGGCCAAGCTTATGGAGCGTGGCGACGATGAAGCTATGTTTATCGATCATGATTTTTTACGTGCCCTTGAATACGGAATGCCGCCCACAAGTGGTATCGGCTTCGGCATCGACAGGATTTGTATGTTGCTTACCAATCAATCATCGATACAGGATGTTTTATTGTTTCCTCAAATGAGGCCAGAGAAAGTAAATGAAGAAAGCAACCAGGAAAAGAAATAATGAACTCAATCTATACTACTTCCTGCTCTTCAAATTGCATTTTATGTAATTTGTAATAGTGACCTTTTTGCTGAAGTAATTGAATGTGCGTTCCCATTTCAATTATTTCACCACGATCAAGAACTATAATTTTATTTGCTTTACGAATAGTAGAAAGACGGTGGGCAATCACAATAGAAGTTCTTCCCTTAATTAAAGTGTCAATTGCATGCTGAATAAGCATTTCGCTCTCGCTATCTATTGAAGATGTTGCCTCATCAAGAATAAGTATGGAAGGGTTGTACAATATCGCCCTGATAAAAGACAATAATTGCCGTTGACCGAGAGACAGCGTGGCGCCACGTTCCATCACATTGAAATCGTAGCCTCCCGGTAATTGCATAATAAAATCATGTACCCCGATAATTTTCGCTGCATCAATTACCTGCTCCTTTTTAATAGCTTTATTTCGCAGGGTAACGTTGTCATACACTGAACCACTGAATAAAAAAACATCCTGAAGAACAACAGCTATCCTGCTCCTTAAAAAAGATACATCGTAAGACTCAATATTTTTATCGTCTACTTTTATTTCACCTTTTCTTATATGATATAGCCGGTTGAGTAAACTGATAATTGAAGTCTTTCCACTTCCCGTATGGCCCACAATAGCAAGGGTTTCTCCCGGATCTATTTCAAAGGAAATATTTTTCAAAACATATTCCCCGTCATTATAGGCAAACCATACCTTATCAAATTCAACTTTGCCATTTACATGACCGTGAGTAATTCCTTCGTGCGTTTCCGGAGTTACATCAGTATTTTCTAAAACTTTAAATACCCGTTCACTTGCAACCATACCCATTTGTAATACATTGAATTTATCTGCAATTACTCTCAATGGCCTGAACAACAGATTCAGGTACATGATAAATGAAATAATTACGCCTGCGTTAAAAGCGTTATTGGCGCCCCACCAAACCAGCAATCCTGTTGAAAATGCCAATACAATTTCTACTACCGGAAAGAAAACCGAATACGCTAAGATTGCTTTGATATTGGCGTTGCGATGTTGTTTATTTATTTCTTTAAATTTTTTAAACTCTTTATCTTCTACCGCGAAAGCCTGTACTACACTCATTCCTGTAATGTGTTCCTGTACGAATGCATTGAGTGCCGCTACCGCATTACGCACTTTAATAAAGGACTTATTTACAGTTTCCTTAAAAAAGTAAGTCGCAATTATGAGAATAGGAAAAGGTGCAAGACTTATTAATGATAAACGCCAGTCCACAAAAAACATGAAAAGCAGGATGGATATTATCGACAACAAATCGGAGATAATTGGGATAAGCCCGTCAGAAAAAATGTCATTTACTGATTCAATATCATTGATTGTACGAGTAGTTAAAGTACCAATGGGCGTCTTATCAAATTGTGTGAGGTTATAATTGAGGATCTTTTTATAGACTGTTACGCGAAGGTCTTTCACCACAGTTTGCCCTAACCATGATGTTAAAAAAGAAAAATAAAACCGCAGCCCGGTTTCAAGCAACAGCATGCCTATCTGGATAACCGTAATGAGAATAAGCCAGTAAGTATCTTTATCTTTTATAAAATTATTGACGGTGTATTGAATAAGAAATGGCCTCAGCGGAGAAAGTATCGCCAAAGCAATAGAGAGAAATATTGAAGTATAAAACTTCGATTTATAGGGTGCGGCAAAAGCAAAAACTTTACGCAGTAAACTAAAGTCAAGCAATTTTTTGCGCATCTTCTTTTCGGGCATCGGGCAAAATTAATGGAAAAACTCACGTCAACCCCTCTACAAAAAGCGAGAAAACTCCTCGATCAAAATCATCACAAGTATTAGTACATTTAAGGATGTCATATTTCGTGGATACGAAGCTTCTGCCGTATAGCGGCATGGAAGTTCGCTACTCTGCAGGTCCGCCACCTCGACTGTATGCCTTAATAAATAAAGCTCCCAGGTTTTTTTGTGGTGGGATATAATCTTCAAAAGTTTCCCTTATTTCTCTTGAGGTTTTGCTAAAGGTATTTTCCAGGCCACTCCACATCTCGCGCCAGTCAATATCATTGCCACTTCGCAGCGTATTGTCCAGGGCCTCAATTATAGGCTTGTTCACATTTTTTGCGCCTGTTTGTTTGGTAGAAATAATATGGGCTTCAGGAGCATAAGTAAGAATACTATCTAAATTTTTATAGCCACCACAGGAACCCAGCATAATTATTTTTGCATTTTCTGAAAGCTGTTGAATGGTATATTGAAGATGATAGCTATGACCTCTGTGTATAACTATTGAAGGCTTTAACCCAAGGTTGTCCATGTAATTAATTAGATCTTCCTGGGCTTTTGCATCTTTATCAGTTTGATTGTCTAATGGGAGGTTGGCAAATATCCATATTGGTTTGCCTTTGATGGATTTAATTTCAATCCATTCTTTTTTAACAGTTGTTTGCCACTCACTTCGTGGAAATGAAGTGAGGTAGCTGTTATAAGACTCCTTGCCATCTTTGTCTCCGTAAAAAAATACCTGTTCAATGATGCGGCCCGAATCGTCGGCAAGATAATTATAACTAACAGTGTAAACAGGAGGGATACCCAATTCTTTTGATAAGTCAACCCCATTCTTATCATCTGCAGAGAGAAAGATCATTTTCAAAAGATTATAAATCTTGCGGCCTCTTTCATTGTTGTCTTTAATACATCTCTGCTCATTGTTTTTTACATTCTGCAGCATGGATTTTTGAAGGGCAGGATCGGTGATGCTGCCATAAGAATCCGCAACATCTACCGCATCTTCAAGCGTTCCGGTTTTTTCGAGATTTGCGACAAAAGCCTGCATTAACTTTTCTGAATTTTCAGGCATTGTTTTTAAGAAAACATCAAGTTTATTATAGCCTGCAGCCATTTTGATAAACTTTTTAAAATGATCGAAGTTTACCGACATTAGCAATGAATCGCCGCGGGGCACTGCCCCCATCTTTTGAACCATACGATCAAAAGAATATTTATAGCTGGAAGTATAGATATCGTTTTCTCCGAATACGATCATATAGTAAAGATCGATCGCATTCAACGGTTCAATTGCCCGGAAACGTATTGCAGGATTGGGATTTTCGTGCAGGTTATTTATCGGATTAATGAAATGCTGTACAGCCTTTGTTTGGAGCATGTCAACAAGTCCGTTAGGCCCGAGCATTGCAACAGCAGTATCGCCGCGTACAAGCCTGCCATAATACTGAATCTCTGTATTTACCAGTAATTTGTAATAGCCAACACTGTCATAATTTCTATCGGTAGCACCGGCGTATTTAGAAATATTTTCAATGGTTTGCTTTCCGCTAATAAGATCATCAAGAAAGGGGAAATAAAACAAAGCCCGGTTCAACGTACTTAACTTAACAACAGTTTTGATACGGGGGTCATCAATTTTTCTAATAAGTCTGCCCTGCCTGCTGCCAGACGCCTGGGCAAAGGAATATAACTGGCTGGGATTATTATTAAATGCATCTATTACCAGGCTATCGGCAAATGGCTCATCAACGTATGGCCCTAAATTAGAAAGAATCTTGTCGGGATAAAGTTTACAAAATTTCCTGAATAAAATGATCTGGCTTTCTTTGTAACCCGTATTATCAACGAATATTTCACTATTAATCATTCCAACTTCATAAGGCACTTTTTGAATCAGCGGTGCCATATTCTCACCTTTCAAATTTGCCTCAAGAATTTCATCGAAATTGTCAACGAGAAGCGGAGCGAGTGAGGGTGAAATTTTATGTGCCTTCCAGTCATTTGTAAAGCTCTTTAGAAGATATTCAACATACCGAAGGTATCTTACCTTATCATTATTTGTGGGCAGTTCCTTATTACTTTCGATATCATTTCGTATCACATTTATTTTCCTGATGATTGCATCGGTTACCTGGAGGTTTACCTCGCTATTAGGTGATACTCTTATTATTCCATCAAGGCGCCCATCAACTTTATCAGCCCTTCGTTGTTCATCTTTTATTTTATCGTGAAATACCTGCCTGTTCAAAGGGATATTAGTTGTGTCACCACCAGCCTGTGAAGCAAAAGGGAAACTGAACAATAATATAACTAGGTAAAATTCAGGTCTCATAATTTTTATCTCAATGATAGAAGCAAAAATACTCCAAGAGGTTGCAAATTTACTTTATTGGTTAGTGTGTAAGAGATTATATCAAAACAAAGTGTCCTATTCAAAGCGGGATTAACCTTTTTTTAAGGAAAATAAGAGTATAAGTGTAATTTTTTAAGATTAAAAGCATGACAGATTTTATTTAAAAAAAACGCATTTCAATATTAAAAAATTGTAAACAGCAGCAACGTAATAATTTTTTGCTATAGGTTTGCGCATCATGTTACTGGAAACAAAGCCACGCAAAATATTGATCGCAGATGATGAGCCAGATATACTGGAAATCATAAGCTTTAACCTGCAAGCAGAAGGATACGAAGTAATTACTGCAAAGAATGGAAATGAAGCGATAGAAATGGCTAAAATCCATAACCCGGATCTGATCATCCTCGACGTGATGATGCCGGGAAAGACCGGGTTCGAAGTTTGTAAAGTTTTGCGAACACTGCCGGCTTTTGAAAACACGCTTATTATTTTTCTCACAGCTCTTAATGATGACAGCACTGAAATTAAAGGGCTGGAAACGGGGGGCGATGATTATATCACGAAACCCATAAGCCCAAAGGTGCTCAATAGCAGGGTTAATGCCTTGTTCAGGAGAATTACAAAGGAAACAGGTAGCGTACTACAAATTGGCGACCTTAAAATTGATCGTGAAAAATATATCGTAACCTCTAACAATGAAGAAATAACGCTGGCCCGCAAAGAATTTGAATTGCTCGCATTACTTACTTCCAAACCTTCTAAAGTTTTTTTAAGAAATGAGATACTTCACAAAGTGTGGGGCACCGATGTAATTGTAGGGGACCGTACTATTGATGTTCACATTAGAAAAATAAGGCAAAAGCTTGGAGGGGATTGCATCACTACTGTAAAGGGCGTGGGATACAAGTTTCAAATGTAGTCCTGCCCACCGGGGAACTCTTAAACCCCTTGCAATGACGATTCTTCTATTTAGAGATCAGGCAAATATCTTTTAGAATTTTACGTTTCTTCCGGGTGAGGTTGTTAGTATAAAGCTAATTTCACAATTCAGTTTAGAACTATTACTCATTACTATTTACATTTGAAATCAAAAAAATCCTATGAAACAAATTATTACCTCTGCAATTTTCCTTTTAGCTGCTTTTTCGCTTTCAGCGCAAAATGATTCCTCAAATAAATTAGGGGGATTGTTTAAAAAAGCCAGTTCAGCATTATCTAAAAATTCCAATTCAGGATCAGGTTTATCAACCACCGAAATTATATCGGGATTAAAAGAAGCCTTATCCATGGGGGCGCAAAAAAGCGGGGATAAGCTTTCAGCAGCAGACGGGTTCTTTAAAGATGCTGCGGTAAAAATTTTATTACCGGAAGAAGTGCAAACGGTGGAGAAGAAATTGAGAATGCTTGGAATCGGCAAGCTTGTTGACAATGCTATTCTGAGCATGAATCGCGGAGCAGAAGATGCGTCGAAAGCTGCTGCACCTATTTTTCTTGCGGCTATCAAAAAAATGACTGTAACAGATGCTCTTAATATATTAAGAGGCAGCGATACGGCTGCTACCGGCTATTTGAGAAGCGCGACAACGCTTGAGCTTGTAACGGCCTTTCGCCCGGTAATTGAAGAATCATTGAAAAAAGTAGATGCTACCAAATATTGGAACGACGTATTTACAGCTTATAATAAATTTTCCTCTAAGCCTGTTGATACTGATATCAATAGCTATGTTACCACAAAAGCCCTTAATGGCATATTTTATTATGTAGCAAAAGAAGAAGTGGACATTAGAAAAAATCCGGGAGCAAGAGCCACCGATCTTTTAAAGAAAGTTTTTGGAGGTAAGTAGAAGGCTTTATTAAACCGATCCAACTGTACTACACATAGTAATTGACTGTCGTTAACACTTGCTTTGTTTCGGCAGGCAAAATCGCGGATTTAATACATTGCAAAAGGCCGGGCGAATACTCTGCTGTATTTTTGCAAAAAAATGTATGCGTATCTCATTGCTTTTAGCCGGTTTTATTTTAATCTACCTGTTTTCTTATTCACAAAATTTGCAAGGGAACTGGAAGGGAACTATTGAGTTCAATGGGCAAAGCATTCCAATCGTTTTCCACTTTTATAAAGACAGCTCAGGAAATACAAATGGCAAATGGGACAGCCCAAAGCAAAATGTAATAGGCTTGCCGTTCAGTGAAATTAATGCGGATAAAGATAGTGTGCACCTGGGTATAAAAATGATCAATGGCTTTTATAACGGAAAGTTTATTGGAAGCGATTCTATGCAGGGAATTTGGCAGCAGGGGCCTGCCCAACTACCCCTGAATTTTTCAAGATCAGCCGAAAATTTTACTGAAGAAACAAAAGCAAAATTACTTCCCAACGAAAAGGAAATTGCTGTAACAATCCCGGATGGAAGCAAATTATATGGCACGTTACTTTCTAAAAATAATAATCAAAAATTAGTCATTATCATCGCGGGTTCCGGGCCTACAGACAGAGAAGGAAATAATATTTTGGGCGTTGAATCGAATTCATATCAGTTACTGGCCCAGGCCTTAGATTCAGAAAATATTGCAAGTTTCAGGTACGATAAAAGAGGGATTGGGAAAAGCATTCCCTCAAATGTAAACGAGGAAAATTTGGTATTTGAAGATTATATAAATGATGCAGAAAAAATATTTCAATACCTGCAGGATTCGCTTGGCTTTAAAGACATTTATATTTTAGGACATAGCGAAGGTTCTTTAATAGGAATTGCAGCAGCAGAAAAAGTAAAAGCAAAAGGATTGGTTTCTATTGCCGGGGCTGGCAGGCCAATTGATGAAATAATCGAAGAGCAAATAAGTAACCAATCATTACCCGACTCTTTGAAAAAGAAAACTGCAGAAATTTTTGCTACACTAAAAGATGGAAGAAATGTAAATGATGTGCCTGATGTATTAAATAGCATCTTTAGAAAATCTGTTCAGCCTTATATGATATCATGGCTAAAGTATGACCCTGCCAAAGAAATAAAAAAACTTAAATGCCCCGTTTTAATTTTACAAGGATCGTGCGATATGCAGACAAAGACAACTGATGCAGAAAACTTACATCATTCAAATGCAAAAAGCAAAATAGATATTATTCCATTAATGACACATACACTAAAAAATGCTGGCGAAGGTTGTAAGGATGATAATCGAAAAACCTACACTGATCCTTCATTGCCATTGAATAAGCAATTAGTTAATGATATTGTGAAGTTCATTAAATAAAGGATTTCAAAAATAATTTTACTTACATTCTCCGCAAATGCCCGTTACTACCATTTCTGAACGATTTGGTGTAAATCCTTCCGGCAATTTTACCACGGGAATATTTACATCATCCAGGCAAATTGTTTTCTCGCATTCGCCGCAAATAAAATGAACGTGGTTATCGTGATGATGGCCGGGTGCACAATCATTTTTACACAGTGCATATTTGATGGAATTATCTGTGGTCGGTATGAGATGTATAATACCTTTTTCAACAAATGTTTGTAAAGTGCGATATACTGTTACGCGGTCAAAAGATTCTCCAGTATTTTTCTCGATATCTGCATGCGCGATAGCTCCATGGGATGATAGAAAAAGCTCCAGGATCTTCTGCCTGCTTCCGGTAATGCTTAACCTGTTATTTTTTAATATCTGCGTTACTTCCTGTTCCATTTTTAAGAAGGATTGTTATTAAAGGGCGAATGATTGGAAGCGCCTTTTTCAACCGGCTCCTTTAGCAATTTTGAAATGTCTTTTTCGAGCTTTTCTAACTCTTCAGGTTTTAAACCGTCATAAATTCCACGCACCCGCATTTCTTTATCAACCAATGCAAAAAATTGCGTATGAATGAAATGATCTTTAATATTGATGCTGTTATTTTTATCATTATCCAGCAAATAACTTACTCTGGCCATTTTGTATAATGAATCTTTTGATCCTGTTACAAAATACCATTTCGCCGGATACTCCGGATTCTTGCCTACAATTTTCTCCTCGTATTTCTTCATAAGCGGCACCGAATCTGTTTCAGGCATGGAGGTGTGAGAAACAATTGCGAAATCATTTTCATTTTTAAATTTATCGTATACTGTTTTCATGTTTGCATTCATCTTGGGGCAAATGCCTTTACAAGTAGTAAAAAAATATTCTGTTACGTACACCTTTCCCTCTACACTGTGCTCATTAACCGTATTACCATTTTGCCCCGTAAATGAAAAATCCTGCACATAATTCAATATGGGCAATTTGGATTTGTAATAATCAGTTCCTGAAAAAAGGAAAAAATAAAAGCAGGTTAGCAACACCACAAAAAACACTGCAAACAGAACAAGCTTTTTTTTCATTTTGAATATATCAATTGAGGATTAAAACGGATCATTTGCAAAAGTAATCGCAAGCACCCGTTTACAAATTTATTAATTGTTGCATCCATGTTGCAAATTTACTTATTTTTGCACTCACTATTTATGAATACAAAAATAAACTGGGATTTTTTTGGGGTAGTAACGTCCATTGCATGTGCCGTGCATTGTGCAATTCTTCCGCTCGTCATTAGCTCCTTCCCCCTATTTGGAATTAATATAATACACAATGCCATATTTGAATGGCTGATGATCGCCATCGCCTTTACAATAGGAAGTATTGCCGTTCTGCACGGATATCGCAGTCACCATAAAAATCTCCTGCCCTTCTATTTATTTAGTGCCGGATTTGCTTTCCTGGTGATTAAGCAATTTTTTCACAACCAGGAAATCTTCCTTCTTGCTCCTGCCGTTGGCCTCATTCTTTACGCACATTTTTTAAATTATAAATATACACGCCACAATAGTGTAGCTAAGTCCTTAGAGAAGGTAAGTCTTACTTAGGTTTAATTTAAAATTTCTCTTACATTGTATCATCAATTTTTCTGTAAAATGAAGCAGGGTGTTATTTGTTTTATTGTTGGCATTTCATCTTTCATTTATACCTCGACATTTGCACAATCTGCGGATGAAACGAGTATAAGGAAAATATTAAGCAACCAGGAAGATGCGTGGAACAGAGGCGATATTAATGATTTTATGCAGGGTTATTGGAAAAGTGATTCGCTTTTATTTATTGGCAAGTCCGGTGTGACAAATGGATGGCAAAAAACTCTTAATAATTATAAAAAAAATTATCCCGATACTGCTGCGATGGGTGTTCTTAATTTCGAACTGCTGCAGTTGAAACCATTGTCTGCGGAATATTATTTTGTAATTGGTAAATGGCATTTGCAAAGAACTGTCGGTGATCTTGGAGGCCATTTTACATTGCTGTTCAAAAAAATAAATGGTGTATGGCTTATTGTCACTGACCACAGCAGCTAAAGAGTAGTTAATTATTTCACGTAATCAGATTATTAAATATTTATTCTCTCTCAAACGCATTCAAACACTTTACAGGAGTTTCTATCGGGATCATTTTTTTGAACCTATTTATGCTTTAAAAAAAATGAGTTTTTACAGGCATTATCATCTGTTTAAGCCCCTTCAAATTTTGTAATTTTGTCTGTAGATAATCTCAACAAAAATTAGCAAGCGCTTCAAACTAATAAATTAATATTTTGTTTCCGCGAAAGAACTTTTCACCTCAACAGGTTTCTGTTATAACATCCATTCCGATAGGTTTCATGGCCGGGATCGCCGTATATATTTACGGCGTAGGCATTTTGCCTGCAGTTGCTTTGTTTATTGCCCTTTCCATAGTGGCCTACATTATTATTTATTTGATGGTAGAACGCTTTGTTTATCGTAAAATAAAAATTATTTACAAACTCATATACCAAACCAAAGCCAGCAAGAGAGAAGAATTTTATTACAAAAATATTCTGCCACAAAAATCAATTGAAGAAGTAAGCGAGGATGTGGAGAATTGGGCAGTACAACATAAAGAAGAAATAGAAGTATTGAGAAAAAATGAAATTTTCAGAAAGGAATTTTTACTAAACTTATCCCACGAATTAAAGACCCCCATTTTTGCAATACAAGGTTATGTAGATACTTTATTGAACGGTGCGATTGACAATAATGAAGTCAATAAAAAGTTTTTGGGCAATGCTTCCAAAAATGTGGACAGGCTGGTAAATCTCGTTGATGATCTTGATGAAATAACAAAGCTGGAAAGTGGCGAGCAATTATTATACACACAAAATTTTATTATTCAGGATATTATTAAAGAAGTGTGCGAATCACTTTCTATTAAAGCAGATGAAAAGAAAATAAAATGGACAATAAAAAAAGGCTGTGAACTCCCGCTCACGGTTTTCGCAGATAAAGAAAAAATTCGGCAGGTCATAATAAATCTTGTAGATAATGCTATAAAATACGGAAAGCAAAATGGCACGATTGAAGGCAGCGCTTATAAGATTGATGGCAAAAAAGTTCTCGTTGAAATAAGTGATGACGGGCATGGTATAGCCGAAGAACATTTGCCCCGCATATTTGAAAGATTTTACAGAACAGATCTTGCCCGTACGCGAAAAGTGGGCGGAAGTGGCCTGGGTTTATCGATAGCAAAACACATAATGGAAGCCCACAGTGAAACCATTCATGTGAGAAGCAAAACTGATGTGGGCACTACTTTTGGATTTACATTACCTGTTGCCAGAACCTGATAGTATTTCCCACCTAAGTTTTCTGATTGGCAGGTAAATAACCATTTACAAATTTCATTTTAAGAAAGGTATTCTCTAGTAAAAGCTTGCACGCAATGGAAGAAATCACGCCTAAAATTGCTCCTGCAAATACATCATCGAGGAAATGTTGTGCAAGGTAAATACGGCTGTAACCAACAATAATGGCTCCGCAAAGAAAAAGTAGCGAATAGTTTTTATTACCCACATAAAAACTCAATGTGGCAGCTAAAGCAAATGCCGATGCTGTATGCCCGGAAGGAAAGGCATGTAAATTATGCAGCGTAACGTCGTCAATAAAATAAGGATAGGCGCTGTCTTTTAAAAGAATAGCAGGTCTTGGCTCAACAATATAATATTTCAAAACCTGGGCAATAATACCCGAAAGGGCATAGCTCGCTAAAACCATTAAACCCACTAATCGCTTCCTGAATAAAAGAAGCAATAAACCAATTACTATACAAAAAATACCATCTCCGAGGTAAGTCGCATATATAAAAAAGTAGGTTAGAAAACCCGTGTGATAAAAATTAAGAAGATAAAAGCCTTCGGGTTTGGTATAAGAAAGCGAAATGAATAGTGCTGATAAAATGATTGCAAAAAATCCTAAAAAAAACTTTTTGTTTTGTTGATAGATAGAAAGCAAGAGAAAAAATTTATTTCAATATTTTCAAAAATAATCAAATGAAAATTGAGATCGGCAATTACCTAAAAGCCAAAAAAAAACCACCACTCATGAATGAGTGGTGGTACAGCATAAGAAAATCTGTTTTGCTTACGGAAAATTTAAAATTGCTTTATTGAATAAACCCAGGCAAAATAAAAACAATGATATTATCAAAATATTAATCCAAGATTATAAAATTGTTATTACAGCTTTAAAATTTAGTCCACGTTTTAAACCATGTATCAGCAGGGCCTACAGCACCGCGATAGCTCACATTTTCAAGCAGGCTGACTTTGGGATTTGAAAAAGCAGCTCCGCTTAAAGCCGGTGAACCGGCCTGTGGTGTAAAATCAGGATTTGCATAATCGTAAGGAGCAGTAAGTTTAACATCGTCATTCGTTGTTAAAATATCGTTTCCAAAAGTTGATGTATTAAACCAATCAATAATTGTTTGATCAGTTGCTCCAGTCGGGGAAGTGCTGCTTGCTGCATATTTTATTGGTGTATTACAACCACCAATTATTGAATTTTGCACAAACAAAGTTCCGGGGATATTGAGATCAGTAGGTGTTCCCTTAGATGCATCGATCAATAAACCTATTGGCCATCCCATGATGATTGAATTAAAAAGTGATTCAGAGCTATTGCGGCGAATTTGAGCACCTGCAAGGAAAAGACTATTCCCTAAATTAGTTAATGTCTGGCGTGGGCCGATTACTGTCATATTACTGAATACTGCTTTTGTCTGCGGAAGTAATGTGCTGCCATTCGCATCATTATCACTTTCGAAAGCTTCAGATTTTGAAATATCGGCAACGGAAGAATCTCTCAAACATATTCCAAATTGAACAGTACCTGAAAATCCATTATCGGTATCAAAATCATCATCTAAAGTCCTGAAGGAAATAAGATGCTTACAATTTACAGTGCCGCCAAACCATTCGAAAGAATCATCATTGGCATAAGAAACCTGAACGTAATCTATAACTGTTCCGCTACCAACCCCGCCGAATGTTAAACCATTAATTTCTTTGTCAGGAAGAAATGCATACCCTGCATATTCAATACGAACATATCTTAAGATACCACTGTTATCTGCAGGATTTTGACTTTGAGTAATTGGAGTACCATATAATCCGAGGCCATCACTATTATTAACACCACCTTCAATTTCACCAATACCTTGTACACCGTTAAACGAAGAATTAGTAGGAGCATTTCCTAATAAGATAATACCGGACCAGTCACCACGCTGGGGGCTAGCCGCTTCAGATGTAAATACAATTGGCTTATCGGGAGTTCCGTCAGCAATAATTTTAGAACTGCGGGTTATGATAAGGCCACCTTGCTTATTTAATTCGCCCACAATTTTAGTACCGGGCTCTATAGTAAGTATCGCTCCATTAGTAACATATACAAGGCCGCGAAGTTTATAAACCACATTTGCCTTAAGGGTTCTGTTTGCTGAAATTCTTCCCTCAAGAATAGGATTGTCAGAAGTGCTGCTGCCAGTAGTGTCTATTACGGTGATAGTACCGCCATCCACTTCAATTTTTCGGCAACCTGTTGAAATCAAGCCAACAAATGCAGCCAAATAAAATAATTTTTTCATACTGTGTTTTTAATTTTAATTTTTCGTTTTATTTAATGTTGTAAGAAAATGAAATGCCGACGGTTGACCCATACTTTCGCTTGATAGCAAGTGCATCTGTATTCTTATCGTATTTCCTGTCGTTGTTTATATCGAGGTAATAAATATTTGCCTTGTTTAAGAGATCAGAGATATTAAGCTTGATCTCCCCTTCTTTCTTTAGGATTTTCTTTGCAATCTGGAAATCAAATAAAGGCCTGTGCTGTTCGGTAACAGGAGGGAAATCATTACCGCCTACATAAAAAATTCTGTCTCCAATTTGGTTAAATAACAACGTCGTGTTTATGCCCAGCTTTTCAATATCATATTGGAGAGAAGCATTTACCACATAAGGGCTTTGCCCCTGCATTGGGCGATTAAGATTGCTACTGTTCCTTGTTACACGGTTATATATGTAAGAGATGTTGGTCTGGAAAGTGAAGTTTTTTAATGCGTCGGTAAAATCCAGTTTCTTTCTGATCTCTAACTCGCCACCAAAACTGTAAGCCTTATCTGCATTTAAATAATTAAAAGTACTGGAGCTTCCTGCGCCACTTTGATTAAAGAAAAGCTCGATTGGATTTTTGAAGTATTTATAAAAAGCACCTATTGTAAATAATTCGCCTGCTCTTGGATATATTTCATACCGGATATCAAGGTTGGTTACCTTCGTTCTCTCAAGAGATCTGTTGCCACTTACAGTAGCACTTAAATCAAAATCGTAAAAAGCGAAATCACTCAGTTCCCTGAATTCCGGGCGAATAACAGTTTGTGATCCTGACAAACGCAAATTTGTTTTAGTATTTACCCTGTAAGTAATATTTGCCCCTGGTAAGAAATCAAGTACTTCAGTGTGGAGATGGCGGCGGTCGCTTTGCTTTAAACTACCAATCACCTGGTCATAGTCTTCAAATCGCACACCATAAGTTGCCCGAAGTTTATCGCTAAACTGATTCTCCAATTGAAGGAATCCTGCATTTAAAATAGTGTTTGCGATATACCTGTATTGATCTCCGGCCAGTTCATTAAAACCAAATTTGTTATTAGACCCATCTCCAAAATTTTCAGGGCTGAACACCTTATCCGCAGGCAATAAAATCAGGTCGGGATTATCAGAAGGAAGATAAATTGCAAAAGGTCTTGAATCAAATAACCTGTCTTTTACCTGGAAAAAATATCCACCCTTTACGGATTGGTCAAGGTTAAAAAGTTTGAATGACTTAGTGATGTCTGCTCCTGCTACATAATTATAATCGCTAAGAAATCCATAGTACCGGCTTCCCGATTTTTGAGAAGACTGTGACGCGCCTATAAGCAATTTATAAGGTGCATTCGCCACATCAGGATCCTGGTTATATTGTATTCTCCTCTGATCAGGAATGTATTGATCTAAAATATTGAAACTTCCAAACCAATGAAATTTAGCTTTTAGATCGACAAGATTATGTTCACCCGATATGGATGTATTGAAAAAAGTATTTGTTTTCAAAGCAAGCTCCGTCGCACGAATATTTTCACCCAGGAATGGGTCAAATTCAAAATCTTTTCCTGTTCTCGCATTTACATATTTTGTTGCGTTTACATTGAACAGGTTTTTAATTGAAATTTTATTATTGTTATTTATTTGCAATGTAAGATTAGCCAATCCACCCCACAGCACATCACGGCTGTATTTTTTATCACTGTAATCATAAGTAAGAGAAGGAATATTATTATCAACAACAAAGAGGCGATTTGTGATATAATCAGTTCTTTTATTAGATTGGTTGTAGTTGATCGCGAACACGGCTCCCAATTTGCTGGCGCCTCCAAGCTTTGCATTGAAACCACCGCTTAGCTGAAAATTAGAATTTAGCAACGGGACGAAATTGGACGAAGTTTTATCCGCACTCCATACGTTCTTGAATAATTTTCCCAATTCAGTTTTATCAGCCCTGTCCATTGCGTTGTATTTCGATTTAACCGGCAATGCATCGGGTATAGCCCTGAAACCATCATCCATTCCAAGCCAGTCAAGACCACCGCCTTTATAGGTGTAAAAATCTTTACCGATTGTTTGGGTATTAAAGCCGGTTCCTACCACCACATTTAAATAATTTTTAGCCGGAACATCTTTAGTATTCACCTGGACAAGGCCACCAGCCCACTCACCGGAAAACTCCGGAACGAATGCCTTATTTACTATGATATTATCAATCATCCCCGCTGGGAATATATCGAATGAAAATGTTTTCCTGTCAGGTTCTGTAGTACCTAAAAGAATTCCATTAAGCATAGTCTGGTTATAGCGGTCGTTCAGGCCCCGTACAATAATGTACTTACCCTCTTGTATAGAAGTACCGGGGATTCTTTTTAAAACTTCACTCGTGTTTTTATCAGGCGAACGTTTGATACTTTCGGCAGAAACAACCTGTGCAACTGTGTTTGTATTTTTTTGATAGGCTATTAATGCGGCCGTGGTTTCCTGTCTGCGGGTTGTCCTTATCACAATTTCAGCCTCTGTTTTTACAGCAGTCTCCATTACCACATCAAGATTGATAAGCGCCTCTGCATTTACCAAAACGTCTTCTATTTCTTTTGTTTGATAACCTACAGAAGACACCCTTACTACCTGCGGCTTGCCGGCGGGTAAGGTAAGCACGAAACGTCCATCCTGATCGGTGGCAATACCTTTGCTATTTCCGACAACCGTTACCGAAACTCCGCTAAGTGTTTTGCCCGTTTTTGAATCTGTGATCTTACCTTCGACCTTGCCAGTTTGTGAGTATGTAGAGAAAGAAATTGCTGTAAAAAAAACCAGGTATAGTATATATCTCATGCATCATTTTTTTGATGCTGCAAAGAGAAGCAAAGCATGTTACGTCATAGTTATGTCAACGTTAACTAAAGGTTACCAAAGAGAAAGGAATGATTGCAGATTGACAATGTGGATAAATTGAGCACGAAGCGATATTAGATTATTAAAATCTGAATTGCATGCGACAGGTAAAAATGTCGTCTTTTACATCGGAAGTGAATCCATGTAGTTGGGTCTTTTCATTTGAAACTTTGTCGTACCAAAAGACAAGTTTAAGATTTTCATTGATGTAATGAATATATCCAAATCCAAGGGTTGAGAATTTTATATCCGCACCGGAGAGATTACCCCCGGGTTTACCGATCTGGTTCCCCGGTACTGAAATATTTGGATCGTACCAATCATATTTAATTATAAACTGGTGTGCAGGGCTTATAAAATTTTGCAGAAAATAAAAATAAGCACCGTCGAAATTTCTAATATAGTAGCTTCCGATTGCATCAGGCAAAACGAATGGAGTTTCCGTACTGGAAGCTAAGCCCGTTTGTTTGCCGGTGATGTATTCTGCGCGAAATTCAGTAAAGCCAGCTTTACATTTTATTTTCATTTGCGCATCGGCTCCGTAATATTTTCTTGGTGCTATCCCGCCGAGGTTATTTATTGAAGAATCTACCCGAAAATTTTTATCAACATCATCTATCTTGTAAATATATTTTGTGCTTTGAAGCAGGCCGCCATCCAGATATGATGCAGCAACAGAAAAAAGCAGTCCTTTTCCAAGAGGATAGGGTTTGAGTCCCACTCTTGTAATGAAATCTTTATGGCTGTCAAAATCAGCAGAAGCAGACAGTCCCTGCCCGTTAAAAAGGCCGGCATCAATTTTCAGGTAGCGAAGGGGATGATTTGGCTTACGGGGTTCAAAAGAAACCATGATTCCAAGATCACGTTCGGTCTTCATCAGTATCTGGCTCATTCGTCCACGCTCAGGACTTTCCCGGTCTGACGAGGAAAGATTGAGCTCATAACTAAATGGCCTTGCAAACATACCAGCCGCAAAAGAGAATAACTGGTATTTATTTTCAAATATTCTCCCCCAAAAATCCCTGATAAATACACCGCGTTCCGTTCCATCAAACTGAAAAACAAATTGAACGGAAGCCTTGTTGGTTTTATTAAATCTTATATAATCAAACCTGATTCGCCCCCGCCTCAGCATAAAACGATTGTTCACATTTAGCGGGAAATCGCCACCGATATAGTTTTTCGCGCCTTTTTCCTGGGCGAGTTGAAACTGCGGTTGCATATACCCACCGATGCGAATGTGATTAAAACGTTGCGAAACATCTAACACAGATTTCCCAATTTCTTTGGTGGTATCTACCATATCCATCAGAAACTGTGAGTGGCAGTGAAAAGCAAGCAGGGAAAAGACCCCAATAAGGCAGAAACGCATGTACTAAAAAAATATGTCTTCAAATATAATGCAATTGATATCTTGTGTTAAGAAATCATTAACAAAGGTAAAAGAGGGAATATAAAAAGCTATAGTCCTACTTTTGCGCAAATTCATTTTTCATGGCTCTTAATTCGATACTAAAATTATTTCTTCCAAAGGATAAAGTTTTTTTCCAGTTGTTTGAAAATGTATCCGAAACCGTGGTACAAATGGCTGCCAAACTTAAGGAAGTAGTGAACGAAACTGACTTTGAAAAGAGAGCTTTGCTTATAAAAGAAATCGAAGATCTTGAACACGTAAACGATGATTATACCCATCGCATATTTACCGAGCTTGGCAGAAACTTTATTACCCCATTTGACCGGGAAGATATTCACTACCTGGCCACAGCTTTAGATGACATTTGCGACTACATCTATGCCTCTGCCAAAAAAATCAATTTTTACAAGGTAAACCCCGACGATGTAGGATTCAGAAAAATGGCTGAACTTATTGCAAATAGCTGCGGTGAAGTACGAAAGGCCGTGGCGGAATTAAGAGATATGAAGAACCTGCGCAGGATCACTGATGCGATGGTGTCTATAAATAGTATTGAAAACCAGGCTGACGATGTTTTTGATATGAGCATTGAAAAACTTTTTGAAACCGAGCCGGATGCCAAAGAGGTTATTAAAAAACGCGAAATATACCAGGTAATGGAAATTGTGACCGATAAGTGTGAGGATGCAGCCAACGTGGTAGAATCAATCATAATCAAATACGCTTAGTTAATTAACCAATATACTAATGCGCTAATTAACCAGTTAGCACATTATTGAAACGGCACATTACCATATTATAGAATTAGCACATTATAAAAAATGACCTTTCTCATTATTGTTATTGCTTTCGCACTTATTTTTGATTTCATCAACGGCTTTCACGATGCTGCGAACTCAATAGCAACGGTAGTCTCTACAAAAGTGCTTACTCCATTCCAGGCCGTCATGTGGGCTGCTTTTTTCAATTTCGTTGCCTTTTTTATTTTTAAAGATCACGGGGTTGCAAAAACGATTGCCAACCTCGCTAAGCCGGAATATGTTACACTGGTGGTGGTTTTAAGTGCCCTCGTTGCTGCTATTATATGGAACCTGTTAACATGGTGGCTTGGTATTCCTTCTTCGTCTTCACATACTTTGATAGGAGGTTTTGCCGGGGCGGCTATAGCGCACGCTGGCATTCATTCGGTAAACCCTGACCCTGTAATAAAAACTGTTGGCTTTATTTTCCTGGCGCCTTTGGTGGGAATGATTATGGCTTACATCATTTCACTCTGGTTTATCAATTCTTTCAGAAAAGGTATTGTTCCAAAAATAATTTCAATATGCGTTATTCTATTTGTAATCTTCTTCTTAAGAGAAATTCTTGAACTTGATAATAGCAAAATATCATCTCACTACGAAAGTTATCCGTTGCGGGTTATATTTTATACCCATAATTTCAAATGGGTACTTATGGCATTTATTTTAATAGTAATGGCCATATTTACTTTCTATTTAAATAGCCTGAACACGGCAAAATCCCATAAATGGTTCAAAAGATTGCAGCTCGTATCATCGGCAGCTTTTAGTATTGGCCATGGAGGTAATGATGCGCAGAAGGTTATGGGAATTATATTTGCGGCGATGGTAGCACATGGTTCCATCACAGTTGATTCGCCGATGCCTTTCTGGATTCCTATTGCATGCTACTCAGCTATTGCACTTGGTACTATGAGCGGCGGCTGGAAAATTATTAAAACAATGGGAACACGCATAACAAAGGTTACTCCTTTTGAAGGGGTTGCCGCAGAAACCGCCGGAGCAATTACGCTATTTGTAACGGAATCTTTAAAAATTCCTGTAAGCAGCACCCACACTATTGCAGGTTCCATTATAGGGGTAGGCGCTACTAAAAGATTATCGGCGGTGCGGTGGGGTATTACTGTAAACCTGTTGTGGGCATGGGTCCTTACAATTCCTGTGAGCGGGCTTCTTGCAGCAGCCGTTTATGGCCTGGTGAGCCTTTTCATCAAGTAACCGGCTATTTATTCTTCTTATATTATTTATTTTTTCTTTCTTTTGTGTTATGAAGAAAATATTAGTTACCGGAGGCTGTGGATACATCGGTGCTCATACCCTTGTTGATTTAATTGAGAATGGATTTGAACCCATCTGTGTAGATAACAATTCAAAATCTACAACATCATTACTTCTCGGTGTAAAAAATATTACAGGAAAAGATGTAAAAAATTATAAAGTAGACCTTTGTAACTACGATGATACTTTCGCGGTTTTCCAAGAGAATACAGATGTGGAAGGAATTATTCATTTTGCCGCTTACAAGTCGGTTGGCGAGTCAGTGAAATTTCCACTAATGTATTTTGAGAATAATTTATTCTCACTCATAAATATTTTAAAATGCGTCAAGGAATTTAATATTTCCAATTTCATATTTTCATCCTCATGTACGGTATATGGCGGCCCTGATGAAATTCCAGTAACTGAAAATTCTCCGCTGAAGCCTGCGGAATCGCCTTATGGAGCAACAAAACAAATGGGTGAGGATATTGTGAAGGAAGTAACCAATGCGCAAAACAGAAGTATTTTATTGAGATATTTTAATCCCGTGGGCGCACATCCATCGGCAATTATAGGAGAGTTGCCTCTTGGCAAGCCTGAAAATCTCGTGCCTGCTATTACGCAAACTGCAATCGGAAAATTAAATAAAATGACTGTTTACGGCGATGACTATCCCACAAGAGATGGTTCATGCGTTCGTGACTATATTCATGTATGTGATATTGCCCATGCACATACATTGGCCCTTCAATATTTGATAGATAATAAAAACGCCTCGCCCTGCGAGATATTTAATCTTGGTTCAGGAAACGGTGTTACAGTATTGGAAGCCATAAGATCATTTGAAAAAGTAAGCGGAGTAAAACTCAATTACGAAATAGGCCCAAGGCGGCCCGGGGATGTAATTGCTGTTTACGCAAATAATGAATTGGCTAAAAAAGTACTTGGATGGAATCCCGGTTACACATTAGATGAAATGATGGCCACCGCTTGGAAATGGGAATTAAAGCTTAAGGCAGATGAATCACTTCACAACAATCCCAACTTTCAATTAAATTGATAAAATAGATTGATTTTATTTACCTGGTGTGGATTAAAGCTATTATTATTTTTATGCGTTCCCTCTAATCAGTAATTTGCACACTCTCGATTTTTACATCAAAAAAATATTTTATTGTTATGATCAAAGATATTGTTGCCAAAAATGAAAAAGAAACCAGGGGCGGATTTGGAGAGGGCATATATGAATTGGGTAAAACAAATGAAAATGTAGTGGTATTAACTGCGGATCTTGCCGGATCATTGAAGCTTCATCCTTTTATAAAAGATTTTCCAGACAGGTATTTACAGTGCGGGATAGCCGAAGCCAACATGATTGGAATTGCAGCAGGCTTAACCATTGGCGGGAAAATTCCTTTCACAACAACCTTTGCAAATTTTTCAACAGGAAGAGTGTATGACCAGATACGTCAATCTGTTGCTTACTCAAATAAAAATGTAAAGATTTGTGCTTCACATGCGGGCCTTACACTTGGAGAAGATGGTGCAACTCACCAGATATTAGAAGATATTGGACTTATGAGAATGCTGCCCGGAATGACAGTTGTAGTTCCATGTGACTTTAACCAGACAAAAGCTGCAACTCTTGCTGTTGCTGATTACGAAGGTCCGGTATATTTAAGATTCGGAAGGCCAAAGTGGCCCAACTTTACAGAAGAAAATCAAAAGTTTGAAATAGGGAAAGCCCAGGTATTATCTGAGGGAAGAGATGTTACCATTTTCGCTTGCGGCCATCTCGTATGGAAGGCCATTGAAGCGGGAAAAATATTGGAAGAAAAAGGTATAAGTGTAGAACTAATAAACCTGCATACCATTAAGCCGCTGGATGAAGAAGCTATTATAAAATCGATTCAAAAAACAAAGTGCGCCGTTACTGCGGAGGAACATAATATTCTTGGTGGAATGGGTGATGCGGTTGCACATGTAGCGGTAAGAAATTTTCCGATTCCTATAGAATATATTGGAACAAAAGATACTTTTGGAGAAAGTGGAAAGCCGGAAGACCTCTTGAAAAAGTATGGTCTCGATACACCAGATATCGTAAAGGCAGCGGAATTAGCAATATCTAAAAAAAATTAGCGAATTGTAAGGTGTTATTGTGGAATGATTGTTGGAGTTTTAATCTTATGAAACGATACTTGCCCTGCTTACTGTTATTTTTTTGCACTGCATTTATTTCCTGTAAAAAAGATAGTACTAATAATAATTGTGTAAAAGGCCCGGTAGATCCCAATTGCAATTGCCCGTTAGTGACCAATTATGTTTGCGGTTGCAATAATCAAACTTACGAGAATAGTTGTTTGGCAGTGTGTGATGGTATTACAACCTATACAACGGGAAAGTGTCCTTAATATAATTTACTGATTTCCTATTGAGTCATTTGTCAATAAGTCAATGGTCATTCCATCTTCTCATTGACATGTTATTTGCTTTTAATGATTGGCTATTGCGCATTTGTTTCACTTCACTTCCCTCAACTCATTCCATCTTGAAGTATATCTCGGTGATCGAAATTCTTTTCTCATTTTCCAATCCGTATTAATTCCCGAAGCGGCAAATTTCACCTTATCATCCCGCATGCTGAAGTTCAGGTTATCAAGTATGTTCATTAAAAATCGTTTGTTGTTTTCTGCGGCAGGTACAAATAAATTACTTTGAATAGATGTATCCGCAACAATGCCGCTCAACATCACTCCGGCTTTTTTATATTCTTTGCCGGGCTTAAATATTTGTTCTGCAAGCCGCATGGCAGGTGCAATTAATTCGCTGGTAATAGATGTGGGCACCGGCAAAGTATCATGAGCGCTGATGGTAGCGCCATGACTAAAATTTACCGAATGGCTTTCTTCCTTAGCTACAACAAAAATGCTTATTACAGAAGCAGCGCAATTTTGCCGTCTCAATTTTTCTGCTGCTCTTGAAGTATAAGTAGCCAATGCTTCTTTTATATCACTAAGCTTTCTCACATTTCTGCCAAACATGCGTGTGGTTGCTATCATCTTTTTTTCAACCAGTTCTTCTTCCATACCTATACATGAAATCCCTTTCAATTCTTTTATTAGTCTTACACCTACCACACCTCCAATATGTTTGCTGGCCCATTCTTCGGGCATGTTTCGCAGATCCCACGCACTGGTAATGCCCCAACCTGAAAGCTTCTCGGCGTAAGCTCTTCCTACTCCCCAGATACCAGAGACAGGGGTAGTTTTCAATACGTCTCTTATGTCACTGTCATCGGTAAGCGTGTACACACATTTAGTTGCAATTTTATTTTTTTTAGCCAGGTGATTGGCAATTTTTGCAAGCGTTTTTGTTGGTGCTATGCCAACAGAAACCGAAACCCCTGTCCATTGTTCAACAGTTTCTCTCATTTGCAATGCATATTTATCAAGAAGATTTTTATCTATCATCCGCACATCTAAAAAAGCTTCATCCACTGAATATACTTCTACATTATTAGCGCCAACCAACACTCGCAGGGTATCCATTACCCGCATGCTCATATCACCATACAAATTATAGTTGGATGAAAAAGTAGCGACGTCATGTTTTTCAATTAAATGTTTCACTTTAAAATAAGGACCGGCCATTTCAACACCCAATTCTTTTGCCTCATCACTTCGCGAAATGATACAGCCATCATTATTGCTCAAAACCACTACAGGTTTTTTTTGCAGCTCCGGACGAAAAACTCTTTCACAGGAACAATAGAAGCTATTGCAATCAACAATTGCCTTCAGCCCTTTTCCGCTTTCTGCTGAAAACTTTTTTTGAATTTTTTCTATTTGTTGTATATCATTCATAAAAAATATTTTCCCTTTAGGGGATAGGGGTTACGTTTTGTGAATCACATAAGTTACCACTCCCCATACGGCAAAATCTTCACAGGTATTATCAATATGTATTGGCGACAGTTTGCTGGAATCTGTCAGCAGCCTCACATTATTATTTGTTTTTTCAAAACGGCGAATCAGCATGTCACCGTTTAGTATAGCAATTACTATTTTACCATTTCCCGCTTTTAAAGAACGATCTACGATTGCCACATCGCCTTTGCAAATCCCTGCTTCTTTCATTGCATCGCTGCTTACCCGCATAAAAAAAGTGGCTGGCTTATTCCGTATCAGTTCTTCGTTGAGGTCAATGCCTCTTTCCATATAATCGTCGGCAGCGGCGCCAAAGCCGGTGGCATTTGCTGTACGCACATCAGCCTGTGTGAAAGTTTTGCTTCCTCCATATTTTGCCGGGTAAAAATTTTCAGAATTCATAAAAAATATTTTGTTTAATTACTAATTTATTTAGTAAATTTATACTAAAATTATTATCAGAAAAATTTAATTTTATGAACGCCAATTTATCTTACGGGCCATTAATGCGTGAAATATATGGCCACGATCTTTATGAATATTTGCTGGTTGCACGGCCCGACACGGTGGTAAATGAAAAGGTAATTGCAGAACAACAACTTTTTTATGATGATTATAAGCAAAAGGCTGCCGTTGAAATAAAACCTCACATTAATATCGCCAGCTTTTTTGCAAAAGAAGAAATGGAAGAAACTTTCCTTCGCTGGATGCAACGCATTTGCAACAAGCAAGAAAGTTTTATCGTGACATTGAATAACTATGGAGGCTTTCCACCTGACACGATTTACCTGCGAATTCAAAATGAAACTCCCTTTCGGCAACTGGCAAAAGAACTCAAGGTAATTAATGCCTACGTAAGTTCAGGTTCATGTCCTCCTATGCTTCTTACCCACAGGCCGCATGTAAGCATCGCGGGAAAACTCCCTGGTGAAGTTTTCTCAAAAGCATTAACGCAATATGCACATAAGTCTTTTCACGAATCATTCCTGGTAAAGGAATTGTTGTTGATGAAAAGGAAACATGAATATGATAATTGCAAGCCTGTTATCGTGTTTGCATTGAAGCCGGCAGAAAATCAATTTGCCCATTAATAAATTTGAAAAACTTTTCAATCATGGACACAAAATCATTAATACAAATTCCGGGATATAATTATAACGAGTATCTGCTGATTCTAAATCCGCCCGAAGTATTGCGCAATAAAATAATAGAAGCAAAAAAAGATTTTTACGAAAAGTACAAAGCAGAAAATGCTTTGTGGGGAAAGCCGCACATTACTCTTGTAAACTTTGTGCAGTTTGAAATGATGGAAGAAAGGCTGGTAAATCATTTAAAGAATATTGGTATGGGCCATACGCCGTTTAAGGTGGAACTGAAAGATTTTGGCAGCTTTCCAAGCCATACCATCTTCATAAATATTGAAAGCAAGCTACAGGTAAAAAATCTTGCAAAGGCGCTTAGGCCGGCGCAAAAATTAATGACATTAAACAAAGAGAATAAGCCACATTTTATTGATGACCCTCACTTAACTGTCGCAAGAAGATTATTGCCATGGCAGTACGAACAGGGCTGGCTTGATTATAATCACCGCCAGTTCACGGGCCGGTTCATAGCCGATAGCATGCTATTAATAAAACGAAGAGTCGGCAATAAAGCTTACCAGATCGTACAGCGCTTTGAGTTTCTGAATTTGCCTGTAACCACAAAGCAAGGGGAATTATTTATGTAGTGCTGTCCCACAAACGCACTAAAGATCTAGCGGCCTCTGTGTTCTTTGTGTCTTAGTGGCGAATATGCGGGGTTAAATAATAAATCTTTATAACAAGATCAAAGTCTTAGAAAGGCATCATTTCTTTCTTGCATTCTATTCTATTTAATGTTCATGAATCCGATTCATATAATTCAAAAATATTTATCATGTCAACCCAATTAAAACAAGATCATTTTAAAGTTGCCGTACAGGAAAAAGAAGAAGGCGACCAATACCTGGCCGGGCGTGGCGCGCAGTTTAATACAAGAAATAAATTTCTTAAAGATCAACCGGTAAAAGAACATGTTGAAGGAATAGACGACTGGGAAGTGGCGAATGTGGGAACGCAATACCTGGAGCAGCAGGTAAAAAGTATTGTAAACAAAGTGGAAAGCCCGGACCTGAGTCTGATGTATAGTATGAATCCTTATGCAGGTTGTGAGCATGGTTGTATTTACTGCTATGCCCGTAACGTGCATGAATATTGGGGTTACAGCGCAGGTCTGGATTTTGAAAGAAAAATAATTGTAAAAATGAACGCGCCTGAAATGCTTCGAAAATTTTTAATGAATAAAAAATACGACCCTACTCCTATCATGTTAAGCGGCAATACAGATTGCTACCAACCTGCAGAACAGAAATATAGATTAACGAGAGGCTTGCTGGAAGTCTGCAATCAATTTAACCAACCGGTTGGCATACTTACCAAGAATTCATGGATCATAAAAGATAAAGACATACTACAGGAAATGGCGAAAAAGAATTTGGTGACAGCCATGGTTTCTATTACATCTTTTAATGAAGACCTGCGAAGAATAATGGAGCCAAGAACCACCACCGCAAAACAAAGATTAAAAGTTATTGAAGAATTAAGCTGTGCAGGAATCCGCATGGGTATTATGATGGGGCCAATGATACCGGGCCTTAACGAACATGAAATGCAAAGAATAATGAAAGCTGCAAAAGAAGCAGGAGCAAAATTTACTGCTTATACATTTATCCGTTTAAATGGTGCCATACAATTTTTATTTCGTGACTGGCTCTATAAAAATTTCCCCGATCGTGCAGACAAAGTATGGCACCTTATCGGTAGCAGCCATGATGGCAAAGTGAATGACAGCCGTTGGGGAGTGCGCATGCGTGGTGAAGGTGGCATTGCAGAAATGGTAAGAATGCAGTATGTAAAATATGGAAAGCTGTATGGAATGAATAACGATAGGTGGGAATTGGATTCAAGTATTTTCAGAAGGCCGGGGGAGCAGGGGAGGTTGTTTTGAGAGGCCAATCTTATCTATAAAAATATATTTGAAATGTTTACTTTAGCAACAAAGCAGAATTAATGATTAATACTACGAAAGAAAATCTTCCCTTAATTTTTGAGGAAAACTTTCTTGAACATCATGCTGGGCAAATAATTCAAGACCCAGTGTTTGCAATAGTGGAGTTGGTAGCCAATTGCTGGGATGCTGGGGCTACAAAAGTTGAAATCTCATATCCTAACGATATTAGAGATGTATTTTTTATTAAAGATGATGGAATTGGCATGACAACTAATGAGTTTAAATTTCGCTGGAATAATTTGAACTATAATAGATTAAAACATCAAAGTAAAGAAGTTGAATTTCCAAAGGGAAAAAGAAATAGAAATCGACTAGCGTTTGGAAAAAATGGAGTTGGAAGACATGCAATGTTTTGTTTCACAAATGAGTACACTATTGAAACTACTAAGGACGGCATTTATACAAAGGCAAAAGTCTCAAAGTCAAATGGAGAAAAACCGTTTGACATTTTTATTGAAGAGACTAAATCAAAGCAAGGACACGGTACTTTTATTAGCGGAGTTGTATACAAAAATTTATTGCTTCGAGAACAAAATGTGATAGAGCTTATTGGCTCTAAGTTTATCGCCGACCCAGAATTTATAATTATAGTTAACAATTCAAAAGTTTTGTTGACCGATTTAGAAAGTAAAGCAGTTATTAAAGAAATGGCTTTCCCTGATGGGAAAGTGATTATTAGAAGATTTGAAGGAGAAAGAAATAGAACAACACAACAACAAGGTGTGGCTTGGTGGGTACAAAAAAGGCTTGTCGGAGTTCCCTCATGGGATGGGATCTCAGGAAGATTAATTGATGGAAGAAATTCTATAGCAAAAAAATATGTTTATATCGTTGAAGTGGATTTTTTAAAAAATAATGTTAAGTCTGACTGGTCTGGATTTCATTCAAGTCCAGAAATTATTGAAATAAAACAATCTGTACTAGATTTTATAAATGAGGATTTAATTACACTATTAGCTGAAACACGAAGGGAAAGAAAAAATGATGCTTTTGCAGCAAACACAACAGTTCTTAAAAATCTTCCAAGATTTGTAAAAGAGGATATTTCTGAAATTGTTGATGAACTTCAAAAAGATTGTCCAACATTTGGTTCTAATGAACTTGAAAGTACAGTTAAGATTTTGGCGACAATGGAAAAAGCAAAATCTGGGTATGAACTATTAGAAAAGTTAGCAAAATTTAATCACCATGATATAGATGACCTAAATACTGTTTTGGCAGAATGGTCTATAACCGATATAAAAAAAGTATTAAATGTTTTGCGGTGGCGCCTCGAATTGGTAACAGAGCTTGAGAGATTAGTAGATAATTCTACCACAGATGAATTGCATGATTTGCAACCACTTTTTGAAAGAGGTTTATGGATATTTGGACCTGAATTTGAATCAATCAGTTTCATTTCAAATAGAGCTCTATCAACGATAATAAGAACTTATTTCGGTGATAGAGTTTTGTCAAATCCTAAAAAGAGACCGGACTTTGTTATATTACCTGATGCGTCTATTGGTGCGTACTCCAGAGATTCTTATGATACTGGACACGAAATAGACGGAATAGGATCTGTGGTAATTGTAGAACTTAAGAAAGGAGGC
This sequence comes from Ginsengibacter sp., assembly GCA_040007435.1. Taxonomy (GTDB): domain Bacteria; phylum Bacteroidota; class Bacteroidia; order Chitinophagales; family Chitinophagaceae; genus Ginsengibacter. Next base: position 186,479 of record JBDTUZ010000005.1, read on the forward strand.
TTTGATATAGATGATAAAGAAAAAGACCAAGCGATGTATTATGCACGAGAAATAAGAAAAAGCGGAAAGGTAGATAAGACCACAAGAATAACCTGTTATGTTTTGGGCTCTTCGATAAATAAAGATGCAGAAGAAAAAAATAATGATGGATTAATTACTATTATTCCAATGAGATATTCAACAGTGCTGTGTTCAAGCAATAAGTGCAACACTTGATTTTAGTAAATGTACCTCATTAGGGGTTTTGTAATTAAACTTTCTAACGGGTCTGTTATTGATCATCGTCTCTACTTTTTTTACATCCTTTGCTGTTACTTCTGTGAAGTTTGTTTTCTTCGGATAAAATCGTCTTATCACTCCATTTCTGTTTTCAACACTTCCTTTGTCTTGTGAGGTATATGGCCTTGTGAAAAAAGTTTTTATGTTAAGCTCATTTGCAATTTCCTGATGCAGCCCAAAAGCCTGGTCATTATCAAATGTCATTGTTTTTAAATACTTGCTTTGGGTCATTCTTTTTAAAATCAGCTTCTTTATATGCTTTGGTTTTTTTGAGTCTATCTTATCTATGGTGGTTAATAAAGATGCCCTGTCCAACATTACTAATAGTCCGCCCTGATGATTTTTACCTATTATTAAATCCACTTCTATATCACCCAACCTTTTTCTTCTGGCTGCTATCTTAGATCGCTTTTCGATGGATACACGACCAGGAATCAAACCCCTGTTATCCTTGTAATTACCTCGCTTTCTGCGCCTTTTACCATGCTTTAAAAGCTGGTAGGTTTTCTTAAACTCATGATGCTCTTTTCTGTTACTAAATTTTGCCTGCCATATAAATTTATAAATAGTTTCATGGCTCACGCCGCTTATATTTTCCTTCTTCCACATAGCACTTATCAACTCCGGGCTTAGTTTTTCAGTGGCCATTTTTTTCACAACATCTTTTTTTAATGCCATTGAGAACAACAGCCTCTTAGGTTTTATTTTATGCCTGGTATCGGTTTTGTTTTGTGCTTTCCCGGCACTGTATTTTTTAGCACCTATGCCTCTTTTAGGAACATTCCTATTTAGTTCTCTGCTGATCGTTGACTTGTGAACTCCAATATTTTTGGCTATCGAAGTTTGATTATGTCCGGCAGCTTTTAATGCCTCAATTTGATACCTTTGAATAAGGGTGAGCTGAGAATAGTTTTTTGTCATCGCAACACAAATTTCGGTTTTCAGTTTCATCCTCTCTGGAGGGGTACCCCTCCAGAGAGGATGAAAACCTTGTGTTGCATTTATTAATTGAACTTACAAGTTATTACTAAAGCTAAATCAAGACTTTTTAATTTAATTGATAAACTTGAAAAATTTAAAAAGGAAAATAATATCTCTGACTCTGTAGATTACCAACCCGAATTATTTGCTATTTAGTTACTTCTCCAACTATGTCGCAATCATCAATTGAATGGACTGAAATGACATGGAACCCCACAACAGGCTGCAACAAGGTTTCAGCAGGTTGTAAATATTGTTATGCAGAAGTTATGACAAGGCGCTTGCAGGCAATGGGTATTTATAAATATAAAGACGGTTTTAAAGTAAGAGTCCATGAAGATGCTTTAAATATTCCCTATTCATGGAAAGGTTCAAAGATTGTTTTTGTAAACTCTATGAGCGATTTATTTCATCCGGATGTTCCATTTGAATTTATACAAAAGGTTTTTGAAGTAATGAATAATACACCGCAACATACTTACCAGGTACTTACCAAAAGAGCAGAAAGATTATATGAATTACATCATAAATTAAACTGGGCGAAAAATATCTGGATGGGTGTTTCGGTGGAAGATGAAAGAGTAACAGAGCGAATTGATTTTTTAAGAGAAACGAATGCGGTAATAAAATTTCTTTCTTGTGAACCTTTAATTGGACCGTTACAAAATTTGAATCTTACAAATATTGATTGGGTAATTGTTGGCGGAGAAAGCGGAAGAAAAGCAAGACCAATTGAACATGTTTGGGTTTGGGATATAAAACTTCAATGCCAGGAACAGGAAGTGGCTTTTTTCTTCAAACAATGGGGTGGCACTAATAAAAAGAAAGCAGGCAGAGAACTTGCAGGAATGACTTACAATGAAATGCCGGTAGCTGCATTTGTAATTTCTGATCATGAATAAATAAAGAGGTGCCTCAATAAGCTGAAATATAGAATAAACAAGAGTTTACAAGACTATTCTACAGAAAAATATTTAGAACTGTATTTTAGTCATCCTTGAAAATCGAAAATCTCATTTTGGATTTTCAAGGATTGCCTTTTACAAAAATATTTTCAATAATTTACTTTATGAATGAAAATTCTGAACAGTCGCCCGGAGATAATAAAGATGAAATTGATGCTTGAGCATGGGGCTGAATTTGAAACTCCGCAAACAAAGAATGATCTTCCTGCTGAAGCAGAAAACTAGTTTCTCAATTATATTATGGCCTATGAGAAACAGGCAGCAGAAAGAAAGATGATAAGAGTATTCGACAGGATTGAAAGACCGGATCATTTTAAACCGGTAAATAAAATAACGGATAATGATATAGATGCAGCCTGGGATGAGCTTGATAACTATTTAAATAAATACAATATTGACCTCGCTGTTTGCAGTCCTAACATTAACAACAGGGAATTATATCGCTTTGCAACTGAAGAATTATTTGAGCACGAGATGAACGATATATTTATCCCGGGAGGAATGACCTGTTTTACCTATGATGAGTTCTACCCTGATCACGTGTACGACAATACAAGATATGCAGTAGATGATTCGATAAAACTGATCCTTGAAAAAGATCCGCTTACTTTATTGATGTGGTTTCGAAAGGAAAATTTAACGCTCAATAATCATTATCCACTTAATGAAGAAGGGTTTAAAGAAATAATAAATCGCTTTAAGGAACTATATGACGATATCAGGCTCAATGACATAACCAATGTTGATTGCGTTATTGATGATAGCGTTTGCAACGTAAATGGAATGTATGATGTAACACTTGTATTGCCTTTGGAAGAAATTAATTTAAAAGGAAAATGGCTTGTTCAGTTTGCGCTACGTAAAGACTTTGGCTATTGGCAAATACATAATGTACAAATAGAAGGGATTAATTTTTAAATTTTTATTCTTCTGAAAGCATTGGTTTTACTAGCCTTCCGGCGACTTGAAAATATTTCCTAAAAAATATTTTTAAAAATACTTGGCAATATCAAAAAAATATTTCCATCTTTGCAGCCGAAAAATAATTAAAATGCTCCGCATAACATTATATAAAAACAACAAACAAAGCTTTGATACAGCTATGTTTCATATAAGGCGGGGTAAGCCATTTATTTAAACGAATTCCTTTTACATAAATGAAACCCCGCCTCCGCGGGGTTTTTTATTTAACATGAAACAAGTGAGTAATTCTATCAGCAATATTGTGCGCATGTACCTTAGAATACCTGCGCACCGACCGTGTGGTTATTGATCATTAAATGATTATATAGTAACCCGGTCAAGTAAAAATTAATAACTGACCGGGCTTTTTATGGCCGGGCGATTAACTGAAATAAAATGTCGAAGGCAAACAAAAAAAAGCGTGAGAAAGAGACACGGTCCAAACAGGACAGGGAAAAGGTTTATGAAGAAATGTTACTCTATTCTAAAAAGCGTTTTAAAAAATTTGATGAAGTAATTCTTCAGCTATATAATGATGAAGATTTGAGTGTACATTTTTCTGACCGTCGAATTTGGAAAGTAAACGACTGCTTTAGTAAATTTTCTTCGAAGGCTAAACTGGGTCATAGGATCATTTTGAAAGATGTACTGATTTACCTGGATAAACACTCCTCAATCATTCTAGATGAAGATTATATCCAGGCTGTATTCAATATGGTTTTATTTAGGGCTTACTGGAGGAAAGATCTTTTCAAATGGGAACCTTTATCAAGTCGCAGTGAGAAACAATTGAATGAGCTTGCCTTTTATTTGTTCTGTGAATACAATGTTCCCGAATTCTTATATAAAGCATTTTATGAAAAGAAAGACAGGATTCATATAATCTGGTTTATGCATATTGGAACCGGGAAAAGAATAAGAGAGTTAGCAAAAATGCCAATTCCCTTTACACAGAAAATGGCGCATTACTTTTTGCAGGCGCCTGCTGTGTTCAGCATTACGGAAGCACTACGTTGGGCCCAGGTAAAGGGGTTGGGAGGAGATGAAAAGCTCGCTGAAAGGTTTGTTTATTCATGGATTGGTAATAAGCCTTATGGCGATGAAATTTTTTGGGAAGTATTTATTCGGCTGGTAGTAAACGGAGGAATGTTTAGCTATGATAAACTGACTGACATAATAGATTATATAAGAGAAGCAAAAACCGAAAACCGCGACTATAGTTTGAAGGGCCGGACCTTGCAATCACTCACAAAGCAAAGTGATGAATGGCATAAAAAAGACGTTATAATTAAAGGGCCCCTAACATGGAACTCCTGTGGTATAGAGGGTTACAAATTTGAAAAAATGGAAGATGCAATAGCATTAGAAGAACTATTAGGTTCCAAGCTTTTGCGAAATGAAGGGCGCACGATGAAGCATTGTGTTGGCTCTTATGTGACTCAATGCAGAACCGGTAAGTCAGCAATTTTTTCTATGAAAAAATATTCACTGGGGATGTTGAATGCAACAATGGCAACAATAGAAGTAAACCTTGAGTTAAAAAGAATTGTCCAGGCAAGGTCAAAGACAAATTCTCCCATATCTGAGGAGGCAAGAAAGCATCTATACATCTGGGCGAAGGGCCAGGGATTAGGTATCAACCCATATTTGTAAAGTTCTTTTAAATTAAGGTTTGTTAGTTGTGAAATATACTTCATGCATCAATCTTACTTTTCTTCGAATACGTCTCATGAAGCCGCTTGGTGATAGGATTGTTAATCCTTCACCAAAGCCAATCAGTTCTCGCTCTAGTTCGAAGTTGGGTACAACATCAATGCTGAATACAATGCCATCTTTTCTTTCTTCAACAATTTGTTGAGAAGCATGAATGGGTTTGGTTTTAATGTAAGGCGCCTGGGTGTGGTCAGCTAAAAATTCAATGTGGGTAAGATTATCAGCAGTATTGCGGGTTACACCTACAATGTCGTTGAAGTAAGTATGAGGATCAAAAGTTTTATGATCACGGAAGATTTCATTGGGCAATGAAGAAATGTTTTGAATGCGGTCGAGAGCGAACGTGCATATTTCTTTGCCTCTCTTAGTCATACCGAGAATAAACCAACGGTTTCGGTATTCTTTAAGGAGGTAAGGATAGAAAATAATATCGCTGGCTTCTCTGGCTTTAAATGATTGATACGTGAGTTGCATTGTTGTTTTGGAAACAATGGCTTTATATAAAACATCCAGCCATTGAATGCCGGCAAGCAGTTCATTTTTTTCGAAGTCAATTACAGAAGGTTGTTGGTTTTTTTCGCTGTAGATCTTGTCTTCAAGTTTGTTTACCATTTCAGTTACTTCATTAAAATGGCTGAAACCTTTGAACTGTTTTAATAGATGGGATACTTCCTGCAGAATAGTTAGGTCTTGTGTAGTAAGCGGAATATTTGTGATGGAGTAATCAGCATCTTCATAGGTATAATACTTTTTGTCTTTAACTATTATAGGTGCATTATAACCAAGTTTATCGCTGCGCATCGCATTAAGATCAAGGCGAATGGTACGCATGCTTAACCCTTTATCAATGCCTTCGTATTCATACAACGCATCGTTGCAGGCATCAATCAATGCTTCAATGGTCCATTTACGACGTCGGTTTTGAAGGCATCTGTCAATAGTTCTGTAACGTATTAAAGCATTTCTGTTAACAGGCATTTGAACCCCCATCCCCTAAAGGGGGGTTATGGAGTCTCGTAAAAGTAGAGAACGGTTTTTATAGAAATTCTCATTTGAACAAAAAAAATATTCCCCTTTAAGGGTTAGGGGCAAAAAATAATTCTTACTGTGCAAAAAGATTGCACACATGAGTTGGAAGTTTGTATTGTCAAAGCAAAACAAGAAAGTTCTTTACATATCGCTCTTTAGCATAAAAGGAAGTGCTGCGGTAAAAGTTAATGTATCCGTGGAGTGACCGGAAGATGCCGTTCAAACTACGCGATTGAATGGATAGAGTTTGCAGTTGCACTGAAATGATTTTTCAAAGTAAGGAAGCGCATTTATAACCGGGCTCTTGCAAAAGCAAAGTATGGGTTCGAATCCCATAAGAGTGACAAAAGATTTTAAAAATAATTTCTACTGTGCAAAAAGATTGCACAGTTGGGTTAGAGGTTTGTATTGTAAAACGAAAAACAAAAAAAGTTCTTTAAAATATTGTTGATGGCAGCATCAACGCAAAAGCTTGCTTAACGGCAAGATGGATATATGCCTGTTGTAATCAAACCAGGCTCGTGTTTTAAATGCACAGCAGTGCAGACGTAGTAACTATCTGTATGCTATTGACACGATTGGCAATGTCCACCATTAACCTGTGGGTCAGAGGTTCGATTCCTCTTCCTTTTAATAAAGGGTAGCTCAGTTGGTTAGAGCAACAGAAAAGTGTGGGTTCGAATCCCACATCTGCCGTGAGGCGGATTGGCGAAACGGTAAACGCAAAGCACTTAGGATGCTCATCAAAAGAAGTACATCGCTTCTATAAAAATGATGGAAGTGTGCTGCTGCTATCATCCGGCAATGTTTTCTAAGCCTTCTCCTTTGGAGGGGGTTTGGGTGAGGTTGCAACCCAAAGTATGCTTTGCAAATGAATAGGCGATTGTAGTATTCTAATCGGAAAATCACTATTGAGTTAATCAAGTATTGATAAATAAAATGATGGTTAAAAATTAGCATTAAACAATAAAAGATTTATTTCCGTATGCAGCCGGTGGATGATAGCAAAGGCTTTTAAATTAAGAATTAAAACTATAAAACAAATGTTATGAAAAGAGTAGAAGTAAACGCTTACCAGGTTGGGTTAGTGTTTAAGAAAAATGTGTATAAAAAAATGTTGAAAGAAGGCGCGTATTGGTTGTGGAATGAAAATGCCATCGTGTATGACATCACCAAACAATTTGTTGCGCCTGTAGAGCTAAACATTCTATTGCAGGATGCTGAGTTGAAAGACGCATTGCATGTAGTAGATGTAAAGGACAATGAAATTGCTCTGCAGTACGAGAACGGTTTATTGAAGCAGGTATTAACTGCAGGCAGATATACTTTCTGGAAAGGCATTGTTGATTACGAATTTGTAAAAGCAGATGTAAGTAAAATTGAAATAACTGAAAACATCAGCAGGGCAACACCGCAAAACAAATTGTTGTTGCCTTTCACAAGAAGCTATACTGTTGAAAGCTATGAAAAAGCTTTGCTGTTCGTAGATGGAAATTACGTACGGGTTTTGAACAGCGGTGTTTACTACTGGTGGAAGAACAGTATTGTTATCAACGTTGGTAAAGTAGATGCAAGAATGCAGCAGGTTGAAATCAACGGCCAGGAAATATTGACGAAAGATAAAGCCGCGTTGCGGATCAATGGCCAGGCGCAGTACAAAGTAGTGGATATTGAAAAAGCTTTGTTGCAAAACAAAGAGTATGATAAACAGTTGTACGTCGCTTTTCAGTTGGCTTTGCGGGAATACATTGGTGGTTTCAGCTTTGATGAATTGCTGGAGAAAAAAGAAACCATTGCACCCTTTATATTGAATGCTGTAAGTGAAAAAGCTTTGGCGCTGGGTATCGAGGTAATTGGTTTCGGAATCAGGGATATCATCTTGCCTGGCGATGTGAAAGAGATCATGAACCAGGTGTTGATCGCTGAGAAGAAAGCGCAGGCTAACATCATCATGAGGAGAGAAGAAACTGCGAGCACAAGAAGTTTGTTGAACACTGCAAAACTGATGGAAGATAACAGCATGTTGTTTAAGCTGAAAGAAATGGAATATGTGGAGAAGATTGCAGACAAGATCAGCAACATCAGCGTGAGTGGTAACGGCCAGTTGATCGAGCAGTTGAAGCAGATTTTTGTTCCGCAGAAATAAACAAAATTTATAACAATTAAAAGATGCAGCAGCGGTGCTGTCGTGTACCGCTGCTTTGCATTAAAAACTAAAATTGGTTCGTAACTCAATTGGTTTCAGAGTACCGGTCTTTTACACCGGGAGTTCAGGGTTCGAGTCCCTGCGGGCCAACTTGGAAATATAGTTCAATGGTAGAACGGTTGCTTGTTAAGCAAAGAGTTGTCCCGCTTCAGGCGGGATTGTTTCCGCAAATGTGAGTACGGCGAAGCTGGAGAGTCGCGATGGTCTGTAACACCATTGTGTAGTTACTGAATAAGTTCGAATCTTATTACTCATACAAGGGAGCACTATTAAAATAACTGATCCGTGTTAGACAATTGTACATTTGAAGAAAGCATGATAGATGGCATTATTAGATGTACAAAATATAAGTAAACATTATCCGGGCAGAACGGTAATTGATGATATAAGTTTTCAGCAAGAGTCATTGCAAAAGATTGCGATCACCGGAGAATCGGGCGCAGGGAAATCGACGCTGCTTAAAATTATCTCGGGTCATTTGCAGACAGACAGCGGAGTGGCAATGTTTAATGGTGTGAGAATAATTGGTCCCGAAGAACAGTTGTATCCGGGGCACAAGGAGATTGCCTATTTGTCGCAGCATTACGAGTTGTTGAATAATTATTATGTCAAAGATTTGATATGGCATCAAATCAAAATTGAAGAAGAGGAGGCGGCGGAGTTATTTGAAATATGCAGGATCAGTCATTTGCTGGAAAGAAAAACCAATCAAATTTCAGGTGGGGAAAAGCAGCGCATTGCCTTATGCATGTTGCTTGTAAAATCGCCGAAGATGTTGATACTGGATGAACCGTTTTCCAATCTTGACCCGATACATACAGACACATTAAAAGTTGTATTGGAAGAGATAACTGATAAACTGCAGATCACTTGTTTGCTCACGTCGCATGATCCGCACGATACATTATCATGGGCCGATGAAATCATCGTGATGAAAGAAGGAAAGATCATTCAGCAGGGCAAGCCGGAAACAATTTATCATGATCCGGTGAATGAATATGTGGCAGGAATGTTTGGGAAATACAATTTATTAAAACCGGAGCAAGCTGCAATGTTTGGTATTGATGCGAATGGTAAAGATGTAATGATAAGGCCTGAAGAATTTATTATCAATAAAAGTGAAGGCATAAAAGGAGTAATACAGAAGATAAGTTTTTGGGGAGGTTTTTATGAGGTGGAAGTGCTGATTGATAATTTGAAGATTGTTTCGAGAGTAATGAAAAAGGAATGGAGAGTTGGAAACGAAGTTTTTATATCTGTGAAAATGAATATTTCAATTTGAATTTTAAAATTATTTTATGGACAGTTTACAATATTTAAAACCTTCTCTGCAAAGAAGACAAAAGCGGCGGGATAAAAGACTTGATGAAGAAGTTATAGAATGCTATCGACGCGGAACACGTTCAAAACAGATGAAAGGTTATAAAAATAAAATGAAGCGGAACAATTTTGAAAATGCACATCAACAAAGTATAAAGTTTATGCATGGTGGTGGAACAAAATATTTTAATGATAACCTGGAACCACTGATAAGATTTTTGAATAGCAAAGTTGGAAAAAATTGGAATAAAGTTTATTCAGAGCTTTCTAAAACTCTAAATAAAAAAACTGTGTCAGGATTACATGTATTCAATCATTTATTTGACTTTGTTCAATTGAACACATTTACAGAAGGTAAAGAAATCTATTATTATCGCTGGGGTAACATAACTGAGTTAATAAGCTCAGAAAAATATCCACGATTTTATATTAATTCGAAAACAGGTCAGCTAATGAAAGCTCCATCAAATACGATAAAGAGGAGGGAAAGATGAACAAATTAAAAATATCAGCCAAAGAACTCCGCACTCTCGGTTATCCCGAAAGCCCGGTTATTCCTGTGGCGATGAATGTGATGGAAAAATATTTTAAACATCACACAAAAGAAGATGCGTTTGAAATATTGAAAGCAGTATTACAGTCACCAAAAGACTATGCAACTGATGAAGTGTTGCAACCTATCGCAGAAAAACTATTGCCTAAAGAAGAAGTAAATGCGCCGGAAATTCCATTGAATAATACCGGCGTTCACTTCAACATATTTGGTGCGGAACATATTGAACAGGGCGCATTGCATCAAATGTATGCGGCAGCTAAATTGCCGGTTGCTATTGCTGGTGCGTTAATGCCCGATGCGCATCATGGTTATGGATTGCCTATCGGTGGCGTGCTGGCAACAGACAATGCGGTGATACCTTATGGCGTTGGTGTTGATATTGGCTGCCGCATGTGCCTGAGCATTTTTGATATTGATGTAAAAGATCTCACACAACGTGAAGCATTCTTTGTGCGTGAACTCAATGAAGCAACTTTGTTTGGCAGTGGTGCAATGTTTCAGCAGCCATCTAACCATGGAGTGATGGACGATAAAGCATTTTATGAACTGCCGCTCCTTAAGCAACTGCATGGCCGTGCATGGAAGCAATTGGGTTCTTCAGGAAGCGGTAATCACTTTGCAGAGTTTGGTATTATTGAAATTGATGACGCTGATGATGTGTTGAATGTGCCTGCAGGAAAATATGTAGGTTTTTTATCACACAGCGGCTCGCGTGGATTGGGTGCAAACATTGCCAATCATTATACCCGGCTTGCCATGAGCAAGCGCCGTTTGCCGCAGGAGGCAAAACATCTTGCATGGCTTTCGATGGATGAAGAAGAAGGTATGGAATACTGGATGGCAATGAATCTTGCAGGTGATTATGCAAGTGCCTGTCACCATGTAATACATGAGAAGATTGCAAAGCAGTTAGGCCGCAAGCCGGTGACAATGGTAGAGAATCATCACAACTTTGCATGGAAAGAAATGTATAACGGAAGAGAAGTAATAGTACATCGAAAAGGAGCAACACCTGCCGGTAAAGATGTGCTGGGTATTATTCCCGGCAGCATGACGGCGCCCGGTTTTATTGTAAAAGGTAAAGGCGAAGAGGCAAGCATCAACTCTGCATCGCATGGTGCAGGTCGTAAGATGAGCCGTACACAAGCCATCGCAAACATTACGCACAATGCATTAAAAGAAGAACTCGCTAAACACAATGTAAAATTGCTCGGCGGCGGGCTGGATGAAGCGCCTTTTGCTTACAAGGATATTGAACTGGTAATGCAATCGCAGAAAGCATTGGTTGATGTTGTCGGAAAGTTTACACCAAAAATTGTGAAGATGTGTGGTGCTGAAACAAATAGAATAAGGAAGAAATCCCCAACTTCTAAAGGGGAGCAAATGGCCGGAGGGAGTAAACAAACGTAGTATTTATAAAGCTTAAAGTACAATCGCTTTAGGCTTTTTTTTATTTAAAAATCACCCGTTCAGGTGATAGGTATTGTAGATTGAACTAACTTTCTTTATTGATTGTATGAACTTCCGCAAAGCCATATTGCTGCTGACTATTTATAGTTCATTTTCTTCGGCAACGCATGCACAAAACAAAGGGCTTGATTCACTCCGCAATGCCGCTGCTGTTCAAAAAGAAGATACCAATAAAGTATGGACGTTAAGAAGTATTGCTGATTATTATGTTTTCAATGATCCTGATTCAAGTATCATCTATGCAAAGCATGCTTTGGCTATCGCTGAAAAGTTTAATTATGATGCTGGCATGTTCTGGTCAATTCAAACATTACATAATGCCTTGCATATTACCGGTAATTACACCGAAGAATTAGATTACGCATTAAAGGCTTTACCTATTGCTAAAAGACTAAATGATTTATCAGCTTATGGCT
>JBDTUZ010000006.1:0-149662 GCA_040007435.1 Ginsengibacter sp.
GTATGGAGCTAAATACAAAATGATGTGTGCCGATAAGTGTATAAAAAAGTATCTGTGTCCAGAAGGCAAGTATGCCGAGGCTGTAAGAATAAATTGGTTTGTTCAATTGTTGCGGCAGCATGTAATAAACAATACCCAATGTAAAAAGCATGAACCACATGCCCACGCCCTGGTGCATGTAATAGCCCTGCACAATGGTATTGCCAAGGCCGTTTGCCCAAACCGGAACATAAGCTACTATTACAATTATGATTGCAAATATTACTGCTGCAACCATATACCAGTTTGAAATGTATATTTCTTTCGTCTTTCGTTTAGCAATGGTTTTTAAAAAATTTATTAACGTGAGCACAAGGCCAATCGCGAATAAAAGCGTCACCGGCCAAATGTATTCCCTGTATTCACCACCGCTATTATTAATTCCTGCCATAAGGCACAGTGTCCCCAATACAACAGAAGCATTAATGAGAATTAGCGTGTACCAACCTTGCTTCATGCTTGATAAAGAAGTGTTGCTAACGGTAGGTACGATGTAGTAGCCGAGCGCCAACATACCCAGTGAAGCCCAACCCCAGAACACTGCATTGGTATGTACCGGGCGCAGCCGCCCAAAACTTAACCAACTGATATGATCTACATCAGGCGCCACGAATTTGATTCCCAAATATTCGCCGATACTCGTGCCGAATACCAACCAAAAAGTTGCCGTGCCTATGTACCACAAAATAAGTTTGGACAATTGCGGGTCTATATGCGGCCGCTTCAGCGCCTTCTTTTTTATTGCCACCACGGGCAAGCCGCTGTTGGTATTGATGTTGATCAGGCCTTTGCTGTCTTCTGCTTTTAATTCCCCTGCTAATTCAGAATCACTCAACTTATAATCAAGGGCCGTTTTTCTTTTTATTAATGTTTCCTTTATTTCATCATCGGGCAATACTTTTAAGTAGGCCGCTAATTTTTCTGACTCTTCTATATCCTGCTTTTTATTATATTGCCTTAATACGTTTTTTACTTTAACGATCATTAAAATAATCCCTGCCAGTATAGGTGTAAGGATTAAAACTATCGTTATAATTACTCCCCCGTTGCTTAAGAGAGATCCTATTTTATTGGAAGATTGGGCAAATAAATTTTGCGGATCTAAAAATGCAGTGATAATAAAAAGCAGGCTGAGAAGTTTGGAATTAAAATTTTTACCATTCTCTTTTTCCTCCTGGTTTTTCACTCTGTCTTTGTATGATAAAAACTCCTCTATTTGATTACTGTTCATGCTATTGATATATTGGTTAAGCCGCGTTGTGTCTATTTCCTTTTTTTTTCTTTTTCCTGCCATTACCACTTCCGAGGTTTTGATCTTTAAGAAAATTGCTGCTCCCAACACAATCGCCAGGAGCACAAAAAGCATAATCATATACCTATCATGACTTGCAACAGGTGGTGTTGCAGCGCTGTCAACCTGCGCCTGCACAGAGGTTAGATAAAAGAAGACTGTAAGAGTGAACAACAATGCAGATTTGCCTATAAACTTTTTGTGCATACCAAATATATTAATACCTTTTTGTCCTTTATTATTTCAAAAAAAACTATCGTTTTAGAAAAGTCAAATTCTTTTCCAATTGCTTACTGAACTCCCCTATTCTCCCGGCTTCCAGCATATTATAAATATCCTCCCTTACTTTTTTAAATTCGTCATGAATAGGGCAAGGCTTTTTTTCGTTGCAGTTTCTAAGCCCAAGACCGCAGCCCGTAAAAAGTTTATCACCATCAATAGCGGTTACAATGTCTGCCAAAGAACACTGTGAAAATTCCTCCTCCAGGAAAAAACCACCGGTAGGCCCTTTTAAGGATTGCACAAGCCCTTTACGGCTTAGGTCCTGTAAAATTTTTGCGATAAAATGTTCAGGCGCATCAATAGCTTTGGCTATTTCCTTTATCCCCACCCTGTCCCCTGTTTTTGATCTTTGCGCTATAAAAATCATTGCCCGAATCGCATATTCACAAGTTTTTGAAAACATTTTTCTCTTTTACTCCGCAAAGATAAAAATGATTTTTTAATAAAAGACATTTTTATCTTCTATTATTAAAAATACTTGGACTATGGACTTTTCGTATTTACTCCTTAAAAGTTCAACAATCAAAATTCAGATAAATGCTGCAATATCAAGCAGTTTTAAAAGTTAGTGTACATTATAAATCTCAATTACTTTTTTATAAATGAAGTGCGTGTTTTAATTTTGAAGAATAGTCAAGGAAACTAAACCCATAAAATATAAAAATTGCATAACGGAATTCCTCTTTCAATTTCCTTAGATCCTGTATTAGAAGCAGAAAATATTCAACCGAAAATATCTCAAAACAAAAAAAGGATTACACTAATTTCCGGATTGGCAATCTTAATTGCTATCTGCATCAGCTTCATTGCAAAATTCCTGGTATATCTTATTGACCTGATTACAAATATTTCTTTTCATGGTAATTTTTCTATTGCACACGGCAACCCTGCCGATAATTCTCTTGGGCTATGGGTAATAATTATACCGGCAGTTGGAGGGGTACTGGTTGGCCTGATGGCACTCTATGGTTCAAAGGCCATACGGGGCCATGGTATTCCTGAAGCGATGGAACAGATACTGACCAATCAAAGTAAAATCAAGCCAACTATTACTTACCTCAAACCCATTTCATCAGCTATATCTATAGGAACGGGGGGGCCTTTTGGAGCGGAAGGCCCTATCATAGCCACAGGCGGTGCATTGGGTTCTACATTGGGGCAGCTATTACACATCACACACAATGAAAGAAAAATCTTGTTGGCGGCAGGAGCAACAGCAGGTATGGCGGCAATTTTTGGGAGCCCTGTTTCAGGCATTTTTTTAGCGATAGAACTTTTGTTGTTCGAGTTTTCGCCGCGTTCTATAATTCCTGTTGCATTAGCATGTATAACAGGTGCGGCAGGCCATCATTTCTTGTTTGATACAGAGCCGGTATTTGCGATGAATACAGTAATAGAAACGCCAACAAATACTGCTCTTCTTGCTTATAGTGTCATGGGAATTGTTATCGGCTTATTATCAGTAGCAGTTACAAAAATTGTTTATTTTATTGAAGATGGCTTTGAAAAGCTTCCAGTTCATTGGATGTGGTGGCCTGCGATTGGCGGTTTGGCCGTTGGCATAATCGGTTATTTTTCTCCGCGAACATTAGGAGTGGGTTACAACAATATTACTGATGTACTTTCAGGTAATCTCACTATGCACATTGTACTCAGTTTATGTTTGTTTAAATTTATTTCGTGGGCCATTGCACTGGGCAGCGGTACATCCGGAGGTACACTTGCGCCGTTGCTTACAATTGGCGGTGCCACCGGAATGTTGCTGGGAAGTATGGTGCTTTATCTTTTTCCTTCATCTGGAGTTACCTTACCATTAGCAGCTTTAGTAGGCATGGCCGCAATGTTTGCCGGGGCATCAAGAGCCTTTTTAACGTCAATAATTTTTGCGCTGGAAACAACTGCGCAATCCAATGCATTATTGCCATTGTTGGCCACTTGTGGCGCCTCTTACATTATTTCGTTCTTCCTGATGGAAAGCACTATTATGACAGAAAAAATTTCACGCAGGGGAGTAATGACACCTGACTCTTACGAACCTGATATACTGGAAAAGATTACCGTAGAGCAAGTGATGGAAAAAAATGGTTTAATCATTAGTGAAGATAACAGTATAGGCGAAGTGCTTGCCTGGCTTGATAAAGAGCCGGAGGATAACAGTAATTTTTTTATTGTTGCCAATGATAAAGGTGAATATAAAGGCATCGTAAGTTCATCAAATTTATTTAGCAGAAATCATGAACACGGAACATTAGTAGGGTCACTCATAAAACGAAAATATATTTCGGTTCACACAGGTAATAGTTTGCGTACAGCCGTAGAAGTTATGGCCAAAGAAAATATAGATGTATTGCCGGTTTTGGCTAAAACAAATGATAATGTTATTGGCATTCTATCATATAAAAATATAATAGCGAGTTACAAACATAGCGTCGAAAATCATACGAAAAAACGACCTGATATATCAATGAAGAGAAGAGGTTTGAAACTATTAGTAAGAGGTCAAAGAATAGTTAGTCGCTTTAGTAGCAAGGAAGGAGTATAGCCCTCTGGGATCGTAGAAAATATTGATATATAGAAAATATATTTGCTGGCAAATGCATAGTCTATTGTCTCCAAAGAGATTTACCTTCAGAGAGGATTATAGTTTCTTTTTTCCATTGAGAGGGTAATTGTACTCGTTTGCGATGATCCAACAACTTCATGAAATATCCGCCCACCACGCTTCTTGCCTGGAAGCCAACTTGTGTACCATTGGTTGTTTCGTGCCAGTCACTCAGGGGAACACGTGTAGGTGTTTCCATGGCGTATTTATAAACAGGATCAACGAATGCCTCAAAATCGTGTTTGTTATCGGTCATGGTTGCTGTCCACATTATCCAATCGCTCTTTGTATATGTTTGCGGCTATCCAGTGGCAAGCAAAATTCATTTTGCTGTGTGAGATAATATTTTATCTCCCTGTCATATACTTCTTGCGGAAAGAGATTAAGGTTTAAAACTTTATCCCAAACCATGTTATACTTTTGGCTCCAGGTATCATTTCTTTCAAACGGTAATGAGTAATGATCGCCTTTGTCTGCCATCTGCATCCATCGCTTAGCCAGATCTTTTGCAGAGTCCGTATATTTTTCTGCAACATCTTTCATGTTCAACATATCGGCGAGCATACCATAGCAACCAATGCCTACAATAGCTTTCACGGAGAGATTTGCGTTGCGGGCAAGGTGGCCTGCAAAGTCATCAGTGCTTAATTGTTTTGCCGGATCAAAGCCATTATCCATCAAATAATCTGTCCAGGTGGTTAATGTCTTCCAATGTTTTTTCGCATAGTCTGCATTACCTTCTGCTTTCGCTAAGGCGGCCACAAGCACCGTCATATTTCCTGATTCTTCCACCGGCATTCCTTCGCCATAAGTCTGGCCATTGGCGATAGGATAAGTGCCGAGGTCATGCGCTGTAAAAGGTAATTTCCATTTGCCGCTTTCACTGAAGTAAAAAATTCCGTTCAACATTCCTTCCATCAACTTGGGGTTGTAGGCGAGAAACAACGGAGCGGAAGGATAGCTAATATCAACAGTGTTGATTGAGCCATTGCTAAAATTTTCTTTTGATAAAAACAAAATTTCTCCCTGCGTGCTTTGTAATAATTTATGTGCGGCTATGCTTTGCCGGTAAGCTATGATGCAGAGGTCAGCATACTTTTCACCACCCGCGTTTTGGAGATCGCTATATAAATCTTTATTCCAGTTTTCACATTTTTCAATGACATTTTTATAATCATGATCGGCCATTGTTAATTGCTTTTCAATTGCCTGATCGCCGTTTTTATTCCACCATGGCCGCAGGTTTTGATGAAAATACTGCACTGAATAAATATCATCATAGCCTAATAGGTGCTTTACTAACCTGTGCCAGCAATTGCTGGGAAGCGGCCAGCAGCAGAAAAAGTTGTAAAAATTTCATGTGTTTCATATCAATGTTTTAATTTAAAAAAACGAGGGAAGATCATCTGTCGCCTAAGACTAAGAGCCAGAACTTTATGTTCCCTCTCATTAAACGACTGATTATGAGAAAAGACCTCACCCCAACTCCTCTCCGAAGGAGAGGGAACGAGAGTATTATAAGAGCTTTTTAAATATATACATTGAAACAATTTTGTCATATATCTAATTTACCACAGGGAATGCTGAAATGCGTAGCCTTGCGGCCCCCATTGGAATTAGTTCTATTGTTTTTTCCTGCGTATCAACATTCACCGGGCTTTGCGGCAAAGTCGCTACCAGTCCATATCTATCAAGCGTCCACGATGGTATAATTTTCCCTTTCGCCTTCAACTCAATCGGGACATTCTTCTGTGTAAATGGAAAATCATCTTTTGGCCAGGGCCTTTTTATTATTTCAAACTGGTATGTAGCGGGTTTATCATTTAAAGCCAACCCATAATTCCACATACTTGCGGGAAAAATTTCATAAGCCGGCCATTTACTTTGATCCGCATCGGCCTGCCATTTTGAATCGCCAATTGCAGATGCTTTACTGTCCATCAATTTATAAGATTCATCAATCTTTAGCGAAAATGTTAGTGGTCCGTAATTAACGCTTACGCTGTTCTTATTTTTTGTCCATTCCTGTATGGCTAATTTCATGGGAAGTCTCAGCTTAATTACATCGCCTTGTTTCCATTTGTTTTCCAGGCGTATGTAAGAACCCGCCGTTGCGTTCATAGTAACAGGGTTGCCATTTACTTCAACAGATGCATTATTACACCACCCGGGGATACGCAGGTACAACGGAAAATTTACGTTTGAGGAAGCGCCTACTTCAATTTTTATATTTTCATCAAAAGGGTAATTAGTCGTTTGCTTTAAACTAACGGTACGGCCTGAATGGTCTCCTACTTTTACAAGTACCTCGCTGCTGTTGTATAGAATTGCAGCGATGCCATTATCGGGCGTAGCCATCCATAAATGCTCTTCATAATAAGGCCAGCCCTGTGTATGATTGTGTTGACAACAACGGCTGCTGAAGGGATTCATCATTAAAAACGGACCTTCATTTTGCATGCCCGGCGCATGATCTTTGCTATCACTCACCACCATATTTGGCGCAGTTAAATAGCGTAACCCTTTAAAGTCAGGCATTACGGCCGCCGGATAAGTATTGAAGGCGACATCTTCGCAATTATCCGCCCACATTGGATCTCCGGTAATGCCGGTTAATATTTCATCAGATGCCATTTGCTCGACCATGCCGCATGTTTCAACTGCCTGCCGCGGATCATCATAACCTTTCCTTGCATTTTCATCGGCACCAAACATACCACCCGGTACCTGCCCATAAACACTTCTAATCAAATAAAAATCGTTGTAAGTAGCTTCTAAATTGCCCGTATCTTTTGTCTGCATGTAGTAAGTAGCCGGCTCACGAAAACATTGAGCAACATTTACATTGTGCCAATTGGGCAAATTGTTTGCCTGTTGCCAATTAGCTGTGTTCCGGTGAATTTTATTGCCAAGATCCAGCAACCATTTCTCACCATTATGATCGTACAGCCAATAGATACTGTAAAGATTATCGCCGCCACGGCTGTTTTCCCAGTAGGTTCTAAGCAAAAGGCTGTCCGGCACAGTGGCCTGCCATTTAAAATATTTTCCCATAAATGGAATCACCCTTGCATCGTTGCTATACTCGTAATAAGATTGAAGGCACCACAGCATAAGCATATTGGGCCAAAGGTCCGGTATCTTCACAATGTTGTTTTGCCGGTCTCTCTGAACTTCGCCCGGCCCGAAGAACCCATCAGCACGCTGGCTTTGAAAAACTTTTTCCAGCCATAGTTTAGTTTCATCAATAATTTTTTGGTCTTTTAAAATATAACCAAGATCACCATAACCTTTCAACCAGTAAGGCACTTCTTCCCACCCATGGTCGCCCTGTCCGTTACCGCTAAACCAGGCATTATTTTTTTTATCAAGCCAGGCGCTTATTTCGCCGAGCTTGCCTGTTAAACCATCTCTCTGTAATTCTAAATATTTTAAAATCCAACCTTGCGGCTTGATCGTCCCTACCGGAAGTTTTATAAAGTATAGCGGCTTTAAGGGAGTCTTGTTACCTACATAAAAAGAATTGGTGGTGGTGGTTGAAGGGCGCTGAATAACGGTTGCATTGAGCTGAGCTTGTGCATTGGATTTATTAAAGCAGAAAAGAAAAAGAAAAAGGAGCCTCACCCCAATCCCTTTCCGAAGGAAAGGGACGAAATTATTATTGAACTTCTTAAAAATTCCGTTCATATAAATATTCTTGAGTTTTAAATTTCTTTTGTCATTCCAGCCCATTTAAATAAAAATCAAAAGGTTTATTTCTATCACTCAATAATGTTCCGTTTTTAATCACCAATGGACCTACTTCGATCAAGGCTGCTCATTGTACCCTTTTAATTTGTCTGCCGCAATTTATCTGTTCGCACCTTCGTTTAGAGCCTCACTCCCATCCCTCTCCGAAGGAGAGGGAACTGAACCTTCGCCATCTACTTAAAACATTTACTTTCCTTATTTCTGTGCACTCATTTCCGGCTGCACTTTATATAATTTTTCATTTGCCTGCTTCAATTTATCCAAAGGCATCTTCATCACTTTTCTATCATAAGTCATAAAGCCATTTACCTCCCCTTCTACATCTGTTGTCTGTGTATAAACAGCCGCAGACAGACCTTGCTCAATAAGTTCTTCAAGCTTATCAATTAAAGTATTATACCGCATAAATAAACTGTCGTTGCTTTTGAAGCTCTGATATCCCCAATTTTTTTCCTGCCAGGTATGCCCATCAAGAGGTAAGCCGAGGCCACCAAATTCCCCAAGTACCAATGCCTTTTTTGCGCCAAAAATATCAGGCCTTGGCATTGCAGGATCAGGATAATTATGAAGATCTTCAATATCACCTACAGGATAAAAATTACCACCGCTTGCGCTGTTCACAAGCCTCGATGGATCTTTTGCTTTAGACCAGTTGGTAATCTCAACAGTTTTAAATTGCCCCCATGCTTCATTAAAAGGCGTCCACACAACAATACATGGATAATTATAAAGTGCATCTATAATAGCATTCCATTCTTTGCGATAGTAGCCCTCGCTTTCAGGCGTCCGCTCTCTGTCAGTTGCCCGGCCGAGTACGCCGGGCCTGTTCTCCCAATGATTTCCAAGGTCACCACTTGGCATGTCCTGCCACACAAGCATCCCAAGCATATCGCAGTAATAATACCAGCGGGCAGGCTCAACTTTTATGTGCTTCCTAATCATGTTGAAGCCCATCTCTTTGGTTTTTTCTATATCAAATTTTAAAGCGGCATCTGTTGGTGCTGTGTACAATCCATCAGGCCACCAGCCCTGGTCCAGCGGGCCAAACTCAAATAAAAATGCATTATTCAACATCATCTTTTGAATACCATTTTTATCTGGTGCTATAGAAATTTTACGCATAGCAAAATAGCTTTTTACTTCATCTACTACTTTGCCTTTACGCATAACCGATAGTTTTAGATCGTAAAGAAAAGGGTGTGACGGAGACCATGCTTCAGGATTATTAATTGTAAGAGTGGCCGAGGTATCTGAACCATTTTGTTCCGCTAATTTTTCTTTTCCTTTCCACACTGAAATATTTAACTGGTCTCCGGGCTGGAGATTTTTTACCGACGTAACTACAGTGATAGACTTATGATCGAGATCAGGTGTTTGCTTTGTTGATGCAATATATGTTTCAGGAACGGTTTCAAGCCATACTGTTTGCCAGATGCCTGTAACAGGTGTGTACCAGATACCGCGGGGATTTACCACCTGCTTGCCATGAGGCTGGGCGCCTTCATCAGTAGGATCCCAAACCCTTACGGCTAACTGCTGTCTCGTCCCTTTCTTTAATGCACTGGTAATATCAATACTAAAAGGATCATAGCCACCCTCATGGGTAGCTATTTTATTTCCATTAATATATATATCGCTTCTCCAGTCAACAGCTCCAAAATGGATAAGGATTTTTTCATTTTTTCTTTTTGAAGAAACTGTAATTGTTCTTTGATACCATAAAATACTATCCTTTCCCACGGTTTTACCAACACCCGATAATGCGGACTCTACAGCAAATGGAACAAGAATATTCCCCTGGAAAGAGACTGGAATATTTTCATCATTTGAATTTGGGAGTATTGAATATTGCCACAAGCCATTAAGACTTTGCCAGTTTTCTCTTTGCATTTGCGGACGCGGATATTCCGGAAGCACATTCCCCGAATTAACACTGTCAGCCCAGGAAGTAGTAATTTTTTTTCCTGCAATTTGCCAGTTGTTTTGGCCGTAAGAAAAGGATGCAGTGCATGCAATAAACCAAAAGAGATATAATTTTTTCATTTTTAATTGATAAGTTTTACGATCTAAGTATAAAAATCCTGGCGACAGGCATTATCATTACCGTGCCAACAAATAGCAAAACATAAGCTGTAATACGGAAAATTATCAA
Organism: Ginsengibacter sp.; assembly: GCA_040007435.1. Taxonomy (GTDB): domain Bacteria; phylum Bacteroidota; class Bacteroidia; order Chitinophagales; family Chitinophagaceae; genus Ginsengibacter. The sequence goes on from JBDTUZ010000006.1 coordinate 10,117, forward strand.
AAACAATTATAAGTTCATTTTTGATAATTCGATAAAATAGTAAAAAGGGCCCTAATATCAATGGCTTTCTTAGAATTAAAACGAGATTTTTTGAAGCGGTGAAAATATTATGTCCTCAACTCCAACTATTTTAATTCCAACCCGTGCAAATACATAATTCTAAGTTGGCACAATGGATGGTATCGCAACGCTGAGTGTAATATTATCAGGATCAGTAATGCTGGCCCCGTCCATATCGGCTGCTGCAATCCGGTCTCCTCCTGACACAAACTATATCTTATTGATGTAAAGGCTTAACCTCTCAATATCTTTTGCCATACCAGGATCGGTAACTATTTTATCCGCTTTGAAAGTTGCATTTACATTGCTATCAGCCGCAGAAATCTGCGTATTTCTTACCATATAGTAAGGAATAACACCAAGGTTAACTGACTGATTACCTTTTAAAGTAATAGCCAGGGAATCAGGTGCTCCTGAAGAAGTTTGCTTCCATAAAAAAGGCCCCTGACCGTTAGGGATTATTAATTTATAATCACCATCGAAAAGCACTTGGTTTCTTTCTACCTGGACTGAATCTCCGTTATACATCAGGCTCCCTGTTAAAAATGTTCCGTGTTCACTGTAGTTATCTTTTTTACAGGAGAAAAAAGATAAGGCAATTACCGGGATTAAAATATATCGCAAAAGATTTTTCATAATCTAAAAATTTATCTATTAATTTATGGGTTGGGTTGTTTTACAATTTGTGGATTTGCGCACTGTCCTGGATGGAAAACTTAGGAAATAATAATTTTAAAAAACATATTTTAAGAGATTTCTCCGGCGCTATCAAATTTATATATAGAGGATTATAACCATGATGGATTGCCGGATATATGGGTTTTATTTGCTCAAGGAGAAGAGGGCATTTTTATTTTTACCAATAAAGGCAATGGTAATTTTTCCCAGGAAGAAGTATTGAGATTTCCGCCTTCTTACGGCTCTTCCTACTTCGAACTGGCAGATTTTAATAAAGATGGCTACCCTGATATTATTTATACTTGCGGAGATAATGGAGATAATTCACCTGTATTAAAACCTTATCACGGTATATATATTTTTATGAATGATAAAACCAATCATTTTACGCAAAAATTTTTCTTCCCGATTCACGGATGTTACAAGGCTATTGCAAGAGATTATGATGGCGATGGTGATCTTGATATTGCAACTATTTCTTTTTTTACTGACTATATAAAACAGCCTGAAGAAAGTTTTGTTTATTTAAAAAATACAGGCAATTTGGAATTTCAGCCATACTCGTTTTCCGGAGCAGATATGGGAAGATGGCTCACTATGGATGCAGGCGATATAGATGGAGATGGAAAGATCGATCTAATTTTAGGAAATTTTTCCATAGTAACCCGGCATGCCGCACAAAGCGGATTGGACTCATTCTCCGCCATTCATAATCCTAAAAAATATTGGAAAATAAATTCCATAAAATGAAGCGTCATTCGCTTGTGTTAGCGGGCAAATTGGATGATATGCAAATCCATTCAAAAGCGAACCTGTTTGTCAAAAAATCAATTACTCTACGTTTTATAGGTGCGATACAGAATTCTTTTAAAGTATATTGGTTGTAATTAAAGTTAAAAACAACCTCAAACGTCTTACCTATAAATGAAACGAGATTAAAAGATTTAAATTGTAACAATTTTCTCCATAAAATTCACCGGTAAGGTAATGAATAAAAAACCTTCTATTCTCCATCTACTTAAACCTTATTTAGGCATCGTAACGCTATTAATTGCTTTTACAGTTTTAGCCAATGGAATAAATTTATTAATTCCAAAACTTATCTCAAAAACTATTGACGCATTCAGCATTGGCAATTTTTCTTATAAGCCGGTAATTATTCAATTTTCAATGGCAGTTATTGCCATCTTTATATTTAGTTATTTACAAAGTATTATTCAAACGTATGCATCTGAAAAAGTGGCAAGGGATTTAAGAACAAAACTTGCCGATAAAATTTCAAAACAGTCTTATGCCTTTATTGAACAGGCAAATCCATCAAAACTATTAACCAATCTCACAGCAGATGTTGACTCAATAAAGCTGTTTATTTCACAAGCGATAGCATCTATTGTTTCTTCGTTATTTATAATTGTCGGTGCAAGTATATTGATGATAACAATCAATTGGAAACTTGCATTATGCGTCATAGCCATCATACCTATTATCGGTATCACCTTTTTTGTGGTGCTAAAAAAAGTAAGAGCATTGTTTATACAAAGCCGCGCGGTAATTGATTGGTTGAATAAAGTAATTAACGAAAGCATATTGGGAGCGGCAATAATCCGCGTTGTCAATTCGCAACAACCGGAATACAATAAATTTCTTGAAGCAAATACCAAGGCAAGAGATTTCGGCCTAAGGATCCTTTATCTTTTTGCCGGCCTTATTCCTGTGATCACATTTACAGCAAATATGGCCGCGCTCTCTATACTTGCACTGGGCGGTCATTTTGTTATTACCGGAAGTATGACTTTGGGAAATTTTGCAGCTTTTAATAGTTATGTTTCTATGCTGATATTTCCAATTTTAATTATTGGATTTATGAGCAATGTAATAGCACAGGCGACTGCATCTTACACGAGGATCAGTAATATTATTGAAACACCGGATCCTTCAGAAACAGGAACTATAAAAGAAAAACTGAAAGGTGAAATTGAACTAAAAGATGTAAAAATGTTGTATGGGCAAACTCCGGTTTTAAAAGATATTTCTTTTACTGTTCAACCCGGGTCAAAGGTCGCGGTAATTGGCCCCACGGCCGCAGGCAAAACTCAGCTGCTTTATTTACTTACCGGCTTGATGAAACCTACCTCAGGCACCATAAGGTTTGATGGAAAATTAATCGAAGAATATAACAGCGAATCTTTTCACCGGCAGGTGGGCTACGTTTTCCAGGATAGTATCATTTTCAATATGAGCATCCGGGAAAACATTGCATTCAGCGATACCGTAACCGATGAATCTTTGGAGAAAGCAATTAAAACTGCGGAACTAAAAGATTTTATTGAGTCCATTCCTGGTAAACTAAGCAGCATTGTTTCAGAGCGTGGCTCAAGTCTTTCCGGTGGACAGAAACAACGCATTATGCTAGCACGTGCACTTGCTCTCGATCCCAAAATATTGTTGCTGGATGATTTTACAGCACGTGTTGATAACAATACTGAAAAGAAAATTCTTGAGAATATTCAGCGAAATTACCCGGAATTGACATTGTTATCTGTTACTCAAAAAATCGCTTCGGTTGAAGAGTATGACCAGATTATTCTTTTAATGCAAGGTGAACTGATTGCTATTGGCAGGCATGGAGAATTATTGCAAACCAGCCCTGAGTATGTTCAATTACTCAATTCACAAAAAAGCACGAGCAATTATGAATTACAATCTTAACAAGCTTACTGACGAAAAAGAAAAAAAGTCAACGTACTCTTCGCTGAAAAGTTTACTGCAGCTCATATCGCACGAGAAAAAGAACTTATTAATTGCGCTGTGCGCTATCCTGCTTAATTCTACCATTAATTTACTGGGGCCTTTGATAATAGGCCATACTATTGATAAATATGTACAGAACAAAATCTATCACGGGGTGCTTGTATTTTCAGGCATTCTTTTAAGCATGTACTTAGTTGGGCTGTTTGCGAGTTATTTTCAAACAAAGCTGATGGGCAGCATCGGGCAACGCATGTTGTTTACTTTGCGCAATACAATTTTCGGAAAACTGCAATCATTGCCTGTTGCATTTTTTAATGCGAATAAAGCCGGTGATCTCATTTCAAGAGTAAACAACGACACAGACAAACTCAATACTTTTTTTTCCCAGTCTTTAATGCAGTTTATTGGCAGCATCGCTACCATGACTGGTGCCGGTATTTTCCTGTTGATCATTAATTTTAAATTGGGACTGGCAGCCCTTATACCCGGATTGATCATTTTGATTTTCACAAAAGTTGCGGCTCCATGGGTAAAAAAAAGGAATGCTGTAAATCTTGCCAGCGTTGGAGGCATGAGCGCCGAGATCCAGGAGAGTCTTAATAATTTTAAGGTGATTGTTGCTTTTGATCGTCGTGATTATTTCAGGAAACGATTTAATGAAGCGAATCAACATAACTATCGTACAGCCGTAGGTGCCGGATTAATAAATAATATTTTCTTGCCGGTTTACAGTATGTTCTCGGGGTTTGCGCAATTAACCGTATTGGCTTATGGCATTTATCTCATCTCTACCGGAAGTTTTTCTATCGGCTTACTGGTAAGTTATCTTGCCTACGCAACTTATTTTTATAATCCATTGCGGCAACTGGCCTCACTATGGACAACCTTCCAGGTGGCAATGGCTGGCTGGGACAGGATCACTAAAATTCTTTCCCTGGACTCTGATATTGCCACGATAGAAAATGCCAATGGAATTTCTTCCGATGCATTGTTGGAATTCAGGAATGTGCATTTTAGTTATGAAGAAGACAAAGAAATTCTGCACAACATTTCTCTGAAATTAGAAAGAGGAAAAAGCTATGCATTTGTGGGGCCGACAGGAGGAGGTAAGACTACAACTGCATCAATTATTTCGCGATTATACGATCCCAGCAAGGGAACAGTTTTGCTTGACGGTAAAGACATTCGTACCTATACACCGGAAGAACGTGCGCAAAAGATTGGTTTCATATTACAGGAATCTTTTTTGTTTACCGGCACTATAAAAGAAAATCTTTTATATGGCAACGAGCAGTATAAAGATTATTCTGACGAACAAATGGAGCAGCTGATAAAAGACGCCAACCTGCAAAGCCTATTGACCATTTTTGAAAACGGGTTGCAAACAAAAGTCTCCTCCGGTGGAGATAATATCAGTTTAGGGCAGAAACAATTGATCGCTTTTATGCGTGCTGTTTTGCGTAATCCTGAATTGCTGATTCTCGATGAAGCCACTGCAAATATTGATACGATGACGGAGCGCTTACTGGAAGATATTTTAAATAAACTTCCTGAAAGTACTACCCGCATCATAATAGCTCATCGCTTAAACACCATTGAAAATGCAGATGAAATATACTTTGTAAATGCAGGGGAAATCACCCGTGCAGGATCGTTCAATGACGCAGTGAATAAATTGTTGAAGGGTAAGAGAGTGAGTTAAGGTTGGCACCGCAGGTCAGAACGGTCTCCATCGGCTAAAATGTCCCCATAAACGAAACATTATTTTAAAGTAATAATTTTACAGTCCGGTATTCCCGTATTTAAACAAATTTTATGACTGAACATAAAGTAAAAAACATTTTTTATCAAGGATCTATTCCAGCTTCATTTATTGCTGAAAGTATAGATAAACATAAAACACAAACAAGCATTGGCGGCCACAGTATTTTTTTGGGCCAGGTGCGTGCCGACGAAATAGATGGGAAAAAAGTAGCTGCGATAGAATATACTTCTTATGAGCAAATGGCACTTGGCCAGATGCATAAAATAAGAGAAGACATTTTTAAAAAATATCCACTCACTTGCATGCATGTACATCATAGTCTTGGCACCATCGCAGCAGGTGAAATATGCATTTTTGTTTTCACTTCCTCTGCGCATCGACAGGCAGCGATTGATGCTTGTGAGGAAACTGTAGAAAGAATAAAAAAAGAATTGCCTATTTGGGGTAAAGAATTTTTTGACGATGAAACGCATCAATGGAAAGTAAACAGTTAATTAACAAGGCAAAAAGGAGGTATGATTAAAGTCGAAGAAGCAGAAAAAATTATCCTGGAACAATCAAGAGATTATCGAACAGAGACTGTTTCCTTTGATAATTGCCTTGGAAGAGTGCTTGCTGAAGACATAAGAGCCGACAGGGATTTTCCGCCCTTCAACAGGGTTACGATGGATGGAATTGCGATCCGCTTTGAGGCGTTTAAAAAAGGAAATCGTGTATTTAAAATCAAAGCGACTCAGTCGGCAGGAGAGCAGCCTGTTGAAATAAATAATGATGATGAATGCATTGAAATAATGACAGGTGCTGTTTTACCTGCTTCAGCCGATTCCATTATTCCTTATGAACAAATTGAAATGAATAATGGGATTGCCATTATAAAATCTGAAACAATCACACGTAGCCAGAATGTCCATTTCAAAGGAAAGGACAAAAAGCAAAATGAAATTTTAGTCAGATCCAATCAGTTCATCACCCCCACAGTTATTACCATTGCTGCAACGGTTGGAAAAACAAATTTCCTTGTAAAAAAATTACCAAAAATTGTAATTGTTTCCACCGGCGACGAATTGATTGAGATAAATGAAACCCCTACTCCGTTCCAAATAAGGCGCTCTAATGATTACACACTCCAGGCAAATTTAAGGCAATATGTGTTGAACGCAGTGTTGTTACATCTGCCGGATAACCAGGACGAGATTGAGCAACAGCTTAGGTTGTGTATGGACGAATACGATGTAATAATTTTAACCGGTGGTGTTTCGATGGGGAAATTTGACTATGTACCTCCGGCGCTGGAGAAGCTGCATGTAAAGAAATTATTTCACAAAGTACAGCAGCGCCCCGGAAAACCATTTTGGTTTGGAAAGCAGGAAAGCGGAAAACTGGTATTTGCTTTCCCCGGTAATCCTGTTTCAACATTTGTATGCTTTCAACGTTATTTTTTGCCCTGGCTTAAAAAGTGCTTAGAAGTAACAACGAACGAAACCTATGCAATCCTGGAGGAAGATTTTACATTCACGGCTACCTTACAATACTTCTTACAAGTAAAACTTTTGATTAATAAAAAAGGCGAGCTATCTGCCACACCGGTGGAAGGAAACGGTTCGGGAGATTTTGCTAATTTGCTGCAGACAGATGCTTTTATGGAATTACCTTTGGAAAAGAATGAGTTTAAAAAAGGTGATGTATTCCGGGTATGGGCTTTTAAAAATTTGATGTAAAAAATGAAATTATGGGCATGAATGATTTCTCGCATATTGATATCAATGGCAAGCCTGTGATGGTTGATGTAGGCGCAAAGAAAATCACGCAACGCAGCGCAACCGCTGAAAGCATTGTATTTCTGCCAGGTGAAGTGCTGAATAAATTGGTGAACGGCGATATACAAACTAAAAAAGGCGCCGTGTTTCAAACTGCCGTTATTGCAGGTATTATGGCTGCAAAAAAAACCGGCGAGCTTATACCGCTTTGCCATCCGCTCGGCCTGGACAATTGCGCGATTGATATAAAGTTGAATAACAAAAATGAAGTGGTAATTACAGCGACAGCCGGCATTGAATCAAAAACAGGAGTGGAGATGGAAGCATTGGTTGGAGCTTCTATCGCGGCGCTAACTGTGTACGATATGTGCAAAGCATTGAGCCATGATATTGTCATTAAAGAAACTAAACTTATAAAAAAAACAGGCGGCAAAAAAGATTTTGAAAGAAAATAATTCTATAATAATTATTAAAATAAAAGATCAAATTTCGAAAAAGTTGCCACGACCTTTAGTTCGTGGATTAAATAAAAATAATCAATGGCTCTAGCCGAAAGAATTTATAAACACTATGATTTTTGCAACCATTTTGGCTAAAGCCAATTTGAACCCTTGAATGACCCACGACCTGAAGGTTGTGGCAATAAAAAAAGCAAAGAATGAAAACAGAACGAGCTAAAATAAACGGGTTGGTATTGGCAGGTGGTAAGAGCAAAAGAATGGGGCGTGACAAAAGTTCTATTGAATGGCATGGTAAAGAACAGCAATACTATATGGCGGATTTGTTGAAGCCTTTGTGTAACAAGGTTTATATATCACATCGCCAGGGACAGGATCCGGATACCGGCAAAAATTACAAAACACTCATAGATACTTATAGTGGCATCGGCCCTTATGGTGCAATACTCTCAGCATTCCGGTTTCAACCTGATGCTGCGTGGCTCGTGGTTGCGTGCGACTTACCTTTACTTGATAGCGACACATTAAAATATCTTTTAGCAAACAGGGACGCGAATGCAATAGCAACGACATTTCAAAGCCCTTTTGATGGATTACCCGAACCGCTGATTACCATTTGGGAACCTAAAAGCCATGATGTGTTGCTGTCTTTTTTGTCTGAAGGCTTCACTTGTCCCAGGAAGGTTTTGATAAAAAGCGGAAAGGCACATATTCTTCAACCGCAAGATGAAAATGCTTTAATGAATGTCAATACTCCTGAAGATTTTAAAAAAGCGGAACAAATAATTATGCAAAACCAGGAATTGCACAATGCAGGATGAATGGTTACGATATAGTTGCCAACTCGCTTTGCCCGGCTTCGGAAAAGAAAGCCAGCAAAAATTACAGCAGGCAAAAATTTTGATAGTAGGCGCCGGCGGCCTTGGTTGCCCTGCTGCTCAATATCTGGCTGCTTCAGGCATAGGCACTATTGGTATCGCAGACTTCGATACCATATCAATCAGCAATCTTCACAGGCAGATTTTATACACGCCTGCAGAGGTAGGATTATCAAAAGCAGAAAATGCATGCAAGAGATTGCGACTTCAAAATCCGGATATCACCTTACTTCCAGTCATTGAAAAAATTACATCGCAGAATGTAATGAACATTATTAATAACTATGATATTGTTGTAGATGGCACCGATAATTTTGAAACGAAATATTTATTGAATGATGCCTGCGTATTAGCCCACAAGCCCTTGGTATATGCAGCAATCTATCAATATGAAGGCCAGGTCTCGCTTTTGAATGTGTTGAATAATGATGGAACCTGGTCACCTAATTACAGGGATTTATTTCCGCAGGTAAATGCATCGCAAATTCCCTCCTGTGCTGAAGGTGGCGTGATACCAACTATCGCAGGAATTATAGGCTGTGTGCAGGCCAATGAAGTAATTAAATGGATTACAGGCAGCGTTCAGTTGCTGGCCGGAAAAATATTTATGATTGATGCAAGAACTTTGCAAAGCAGGGTTATTAAAACAGGATTTGTTACCAAAACTATCATCACTGAATTGCAACCAACCGAAGTTATCAATCTTATTTCTCCCGAATTTCTTAAAGAAAAATTTGCGGAAAATTTATACGACCTGGTTGATGTGAGAACTGTGGAGGAAAGAAATAATTTTCATATTGGCGGTGAACATATTCCACTCGCGGAAATTGAAAATAATTTGTCGCTGTTATCTTTTGATAAGCCGCTGGTATTTTATTGTGAATCAGGAAGACGAAGTGCTGAAGCAATAAAAATCATCCAGCTTCAATTTCCGGACGCGAGTCTTTTTTCATTAGCCGGAGGTCTTAAATCGTGGAAATCATTAGGCAATATTGAGAAAATCAAAGCCGAAAGTGCCAATTAAATTTATCCGCCACTCACTGGTGGAATCACTGCCACTTCATCTTTCTCCTGAATAAGATATTTGTCTTCAGCATATTCATTATTTACGGCGACCATATAGGAGCCAAGATCTTTCAACGCCGGCTTATCAGCTTCCATCAAAGATTTAAGATTGCCTACAGTAAACATGGTGGGATCACTGACTTCCACCGCAACTGTTGATTCTCCAAATATTTCCTGGGCAATCCCAAACATCATAATGTTTATAGTCATAGTATTCTTTTGGTTAATTTTCCACCCGGTAAAAACGCGATTTCGATTGTTCCATACGATCAGCTTTTCTTTAAATTCTCTAAATTTTTATAATCTTCCTTCGTATCAATATCAATATATCCCAATGGAAAAGGTATGGTAACCGTGACATTTAAATTTTGGGAAATAATTTTTTTCGCACCAGCCTGGCCTTTGAGTTCCAGTAAAGGTTGAAAGAAAATCTTATCAAAAAGAACAGGCGTTCCAATGGCATTTTCGTAACTGCAGGCTACTATCGGACGGTGGGTCGCCTCGTGCTTTTTAATCAGCTCGTCCATTATTACCGAAGATAAAAATGGTTGGTCGCAAACTACAATAATAACTGCTTCAGTCGAAGGATTTTTATTTAATAAAGCCAGCAATCCGCAACGTATTGATGATGACATCCCTTCTTCCCAATCTTGGTTGTAAACTATTTGTACCGTCAAATTTTCTATTTCATTTTTCACTGCATCATAGTTTGCCCCTAATACGACAATCACTTCCGGTGTTACTTTAATAGCTTCTGATACCGCATGTGCAATAAAACTTTCTCCCTTGTGCTGTGCCAGTTGTTTTGGAGCGCCAAAGCGTGAAGAAGAGCCGGCCGCAAGTAAGATAGTCGCATATTGTTCCATAACCTGAACAAGTTATTTCTTCTGAGTAACTTATAAAAATTTCAATTTTTTAAACAACCGACTCCGTTTGAAGAAATGTAATTTTGCAAATACAATTATTATTTCCAATGAAAGAAATAAGAACCGTAATAAAGGCATATGATGAGATAGATAAAGCAACAACCCGTGCTGCCCTGGCAACTGTTGTAAGGGTAGAAGGTTCATCCTATCGCCGCACGGGTGCAAGAATGCTCGTGATGGACGATGGCATTTGGGTGGGAGGTATCAGCGGAGGTTGCCTCGAAGGAGATGCATTAAAGCGGGCAAGATTAGCAATAGCCAAATCATCAGCATCATTAATAACTTATGACACCACAGAAGATGATGCGCACCAGATAGGTGTGGGATTAGGTTGCAATGGTATCATTGATGTGCTCTTCACACCTCTTGATTATGAAAATAAAAATAACCCGGTTGAAATTTTAAAAGCATGTATTGGGACAAACCGACAAACAAATGTGTTAATTACGATTACAGGACTTGAGGGCGATTGGAAAAATGTACAGGCTGGCGAAGTAATAAAATATTCCGGAGTAGAAAATTTGGAAAATTTTGAAGACGACCAAATTAAGAAGCAATTAAATGAAAAAATAAATCAACAGGTTGAAAAAGGCAAATCGTTGCCAGTTGACTTTGAATTAGAAGACAGGAAAAGACTATCTGTATTTATAGAAATATTATTGCCGGAAATCCATTTGATTTTGATGGGGCACCAATACGACGTTTATCCATTGGCAAGGCTTGCAAAGGAAATGGGCTGCCGGGTAACTGTTGTTTCGAATCCATTTAAAGTAAATACAACTTTTGCAAAAACGATTGACCAGGTTCTACCTGTTGAACAGTTCAACGAAATTCCGTTTGATGATTATACGGCGATCATCTTAATGTCGCACGACTATAAAACGGATAAAAGAAATTTACCGAAGGCTTTGGAAACCGCCGCTTCATATATTGCGATGTTGGGACCAAGAGTTCGGTCGGAAAAAATTTTCCAGGAATTGGAAGAAGAAAATTTAGCTGTTACCGGTGAGGATATGAAAAGAATTTATGCGCCTGCTGGCCTTGACATTGGTGCGTTGACGCCGGAAGAAATAGCCTTATCACTATTGGCGGAAATAAGAGCCGTGCTTTCTGATAGAGAGGGCGGATTTTTAAGATTGAGGGAAACAACTATTCATGAAAGAAATTAAGAATGGTTTTGGAATGCTGAACAATGATCCATTGCTAATTGGGCTGCGGGATAGTAGTGGAAAGCCCGGTGAGGCGCTTCGACAAGCTCAGTGTGAAAGGGCAGCTATGGTTTTGTGCCGGACTTGCAACGGATAGCCCGGACTGCAGATGACCAGAGAAATATTGATGCCAGCCCCAAATTATGATTTGCTAAAAAGATCTTTAATAAACAATTACAACAAAAAAATAGTCACTCAAACTCATCGATCTTATCTTTAAAAATAACCTGGTACCGAACTAAAATTTCCTGATGAAGATTTTTAATTAAATTACCCTAATGATCACTGATACCTACAATAGAGTTCACGATTACCTGAGGATTTCCCTGACGGACAATTGCAACCTTCGTTGCTTCTATTGTATGCCCGAAGAAGACTATGTATTTACGCCACCGGCAAGGCTAATGCAGGTTGATGAGATTGAGGCCATCGCGAAAATATTTGTTGAACACGGTGTAAATAAAATAAGACTTACGGGAGGAGAACCACTAGTGCGCAAAGGAGCCGACGACATTATTCTTCGCTTATCAAAATTGCCCGTAAAACTCACCCTCACTACCAATGCAACCAGGCTCCACGATTTTGTTGATGTGCTGAAGGAGGCCAATGTGCACTCGCTAAATATTAGTTTGGACACTTTGCAACCGGAGAAATTCAATCTAATTACCAGGCGTAATCAATTTGATCTGGTGTTCGACAATATTCACCTGCTTATAAAAAATGGCTTTCATGTAAAGGTGAACGTGGTGATGATGAAGGGCCTCAATGATAATGAAATCAATGATTTTATCGAATGGACCAAAGACACTGATGTGCACGTACGCTTTATAGAATTCATGCCATTCGATGCTAACCGGTGGACAAGTAATAAAGTTTTTACCTGGAAAGAAATTCTTGATGTGGTTGAAAAAAAATATGAAGTTGTAAGGCTCCATGATGATGTACACGATACTGCAAAGAAGTATACTGTGGCAGGGCACAAAGGCACCTTTGCAGTGATCAGTACGATGAGTTCACCGTTTTGCAGCGGCTGTAACCGCATGCGATTAACTGCCGATGGCAAAATGAAAAACTGCCTTTTTTCTCAAACAGAAACTGATCTGTTAACCGTGTTTAGAAATGGAGGAGACATCGTTCCGCTGATATATGAAAGTATTCATTCAAAAGAAAAAGAGCTGGGCGGCCAGTTTACCAAAGACTTTGAAAAAATTCATACCGAGGATATTCATAACAGGAGTATGATTACTATTGGCGGGTAAGTTTTATGAGATGCTCATCTCTCTGCACCATGAAAATTAATTTCCCGTTTTTCAATCAATTAATAATTTTTGATTTTTATGTTTAATTAATTATTTACCATGTAATATTGGGTAAAGCTTAATTACATGTCCCTACTGCCGTCATCACCAGTTAATGAATTAAAGCGCACACTGTCTCCTCTTATGTTGTGGGGGTTAGGTGTGGGCTATGTAATATCAGGCATGTATTTCGGATGGAACCTTGGGCTGGAACAGGGCGGCACATTGGGTTTGGCTATTGCCACTTTTTTCATTGTTATCATGTATGTAACATTTACATTTAGTTATGCGGAACTTGCATGTGCAATACCCAAAGCCGGCGGCGCATTTGATTATGCAAACCGGGCACTAGGAAAAGATTTAGGTTTCATCGCGGGCATGGCACAAAACATTGAATTCATTTTTGCGCCTCCGGCAATTGCATTTGCTATTGGTGCCTATTTCAATTTATTCTTCCCGCAAATACCCATTATAGCAATCGCCATTTTTGCTTACATAGTTTTTACTGCTCTAAATATTTATGGTGTAAGAGCCGCTGCAATGTTTGAGTTAGTGATTACCATTTTTGCGGTAGGAGAATTATTATTATTCACCGGGATTACCGTTCCGCATTTCAAACTGGAAAATCTTCAACATAACGCTTTGCCGCACGGATGGCAGGGAATTTTTGCAGCCATCCCATTTGCCATTTGGTTTTTCCTGGCTATTGAGGGAGTTGCGAATGTTGCAGAAGAAGCAGTAAATCCCCAACGAACTATCCTGGTTGGTTTTGGCTCCGCTATTCTCACGCTGGTCATTTTGTGTATACTCACTTTTGCCTCTTCAGTAGGCGTCGCAGGCTGGGAAGCTATTGTTTACAAAGCCGATGGCACTACCTCTGATTCCCCGCTGCCACTGGCTTTGGCGCATGTAACCGGCAGCAATAATGTATTGTATCATTTGCTTATAACTATAGGTCTTTTCGGATTGGTAGCCTCTTTTCATGGAATTATCTTAGCGGCAGGAAGATCTGTTTTTGAATTTGGAAGAGTTAAATATGCGCCGGCATTTATTGGAAAAATTCATCCAAAATTTCAAACGCCCTCCAATGCATTACTTATAAATATGGTAATTGGGATCATTGCCTTACTCACCGGTAAAACTGCGGAGATCATCACCATTTCTGTATTTGGAGCATTAACATTATACATTATTTCCATGATATCATTTTTGCAATTAAGAAAAAAAGAGCCAGAGATGGTGCGGCCGTTTAAAGTCCCAATGTACCCGTTTTTTCCTGTTATCGCTCTGGTGATAGCCATTATTTCATTTATTGCAATGACGATATTTAATTTGGAACTTGCTGTTATTTATTTGTTGATATTAGGGGTTTGTTATGGGGCCTTTAAGGTATTTAAAAAGTCAGGTTCCTTTTAACTTTATTGATCAAAAAAATTATATGAATACAAATGATATCCTTCAATACGTAAAAGAACATCCTTCCGGTAAAGTAAAAATTGCTTTTACTGATATAGATGGAATATTGCGTGGCAAATATATGTCCTCAGAAAAATTTCTTGCAGCGATTAATACTGGTACAAGTTTCTGCAATGTAATTTTTGGGTGGGATTCAAGTGATGTTGCTTATGATAATGTAGGCTATACCGGCTGGCACAGCGGCTATCCGGATGCTCCTGCAAAAATTGATTTGTCAACTTTTCGAAAAATTCCCTGGGAAAATGATGTTCCTTTTTTCCTGGGTGAAATGATTGAGTTGAATGGAGAGCCGTCTTATGTTTGCCCAAGACAATTATTAAAAAAAGTTTTGAATGACGCGAATGAATCAGGTTACAGGCCTTACTTCTCGCAGGAATTTGAATGGTACAATTTTGCAGAAACTCCGCAAAGTATCAGCGATAAAAATTTTAAAAATCTCACGCCGCTCACTCCGGGCATGTTTGGTTATTCCATACTTCGCAGCTCATTACAGAATCCATATTTCAACGACCTTTTTGATTTACTTAAAAAATTTAATGTGCCCATAGAAGGATTGCACACGGAAACGGGGCCTGGGACCTACGAGGCTGCTATTACTTATTCGGAAATTATTGAGGCAGCAGACAGAGCTGTTTTGTTCAAGACCGCCGTAAAAGAAATCGCCTACAGGCATGGCGTGATGTCGACATTTATGGCGAAGATCAATGAAAATTTACCCGGGTGCGGCGGACATGTCCATCAAAGTTTGTGGGATAAAAATGGGAATAGAAATCTTTTTTTCAATGAAAAGGATTCCATGAAAATGAGTGGCATAATGAAAAGTTATATTGCCGGGCAGTTGTATTGTCTTCCCTATATTTTACCCATGTTTGCCCCGGTCATTAATAGTTATAAGAGGTTGGTCGAAGGTGCATGGGCCCCCACTACACTCACCTGGGGAGTTGATAATAGAACTGTGGCGATACGTGTTTTGGCCGGAAGCAGTAAATCGTGCAGGTTGGAAACAAGAGTGATCGGTTCCGATGTAAATCCATATTTAGCGATGGCCGCATCACTCGCTTCCGGATTGTATGGAATTAAAAATAAACTAAAATTGAAACAACCGGCAACGATAGGAAATGGCTATAGAGACTATTCAAATGGCGTACTTCCAAAAACTCTTGATGAAGCAACTCAAATGATGAAGGGATCTGAAGTTGCAAAAGAAATATTGGGAAAGAGATTCGTTGATCATTTTGTTCAAACCCGTGAATGGGAATGGAAGCAACATCTGAAAGCCGTAACCGATTGGGAGTATAAAAGATATTTTGAAATTATATAACCTTTCACGCAAAGGTGCAAACAATTTAAAGTCGCAGAGGGAATATATTTGAAGCTTTGCTCCTTTATCTTTGCGTGAAATAACTACATGACATTCGACACAATCTACCAATACAATTTCCCAACAACCATTCGATTTGGCGCAGGTGCAAGTAAAGAGCTCGGCGATTATTTATTAAAAAATAATTTATCAAGACCGCTTATAGTTACAGACCCAAATGTAGCGCAGCTTGATTTCTTCAAAGAGATTATCAATGATCTGAAAAAGAAAAATATTTCAACGGAAGTATTTAGCAGCATCCATAAAAACCCCGTAAAACCCGACGTTTATGATGGCACTGATATATATGACGGAACGAAAAGGGATTCAATAATCGGCATCGGCGGCGGCGCAGCTTTAGATGTCGCAAGAGCAATTGTATTACGGGTAAATCACCGGGAAGATCTTTTTAAATATGACGACCTTATTGGCGGAGATATTTATGTTACCAACGATGTTCCTCATTTTATTACCATTCCAACAACGGCAGGAACAGGAAGCGAAGTTGGCAGAAGCGCCATCATTTCTGATGAAATTACCCATCAAAAGAAAATTCTTTTTTCACCAAAACTCCTCGCAAAAATAGTTTTTGCTGATCCTTTATTGACCATGGAACTGCCCCCATTTATTACAGCCGCAACCGGCATGGATGCCTTAACGCACAACATGGAAGCATTCCTTGCAAAGATGCCACATCCTATGTGTGATGGAATTGCGCTGGAAGGGATCAACCTAATACATGAGTCATTGGAGAAAGCTGTAAATAATCCGGATCTTGAATCCCGAAGTAAAATGTTGATTGCATCATTGATGGGTGCTGTTGCATTTCAAAAAGGATTGGGCGTGGTACATTCATTAGCACATCCGCTATCATCTTTATTGGATACACATCATGGTTTGGCAAACGCGGTAAATATTCCTTATGGTATGCAATTTAATATTGAAGGATTTGAACATAAATTCAAACGGATAGCAAGAACACTTGAATTACAAGAGGAAAATGGCGCTGGCGTAATAGCGTATCTGCATGAACTGAATTCAAAAATTAATATTCCCAAAACGCTCGGTGACATTGGTGTAAAACAGGAGCACATAGAAACGCTGGCAGATCTTGCGGTCGCAGATTTTGCACATCCTAATAATCCAAAACCCGTTACCAGGGAAGATTTTAAGCAATTATATTTGAATGCACTGTAGCTTAATTAAACCATTTATTTAAAAATGAAAAAGATTGTGATTGGAATGAGCGAAGGCTCCAGTTATTTTAATTATGATAATTGGCTTAAAAATGAGCCAGGCGTAGAAATAATTAAACTGAGCTATCATGATGATAACTTCAGTGAAATAGAAAAATGCGATGGCATTATTTTAACAGGCGGCCATGATCTTAATCCCCGTTTATACAATCAGCCTGATTTTCTTCCATACTGCAACCCAAATGATATGGATGAGAAACGAGACGAATTTGAGTGGAAAATGATGCAATATGTTGAAGAAAACCAAAAACCTGTGCTTGGTATTTGCCGCGGAATGCATTTTATAAACGTTTTCTATGGTGGTACTTTAATTCCGGACATTCCTGCTTTTGGAAAATTCAATCATGGAAAATTTAAAGAAGGAAGGGACCGCGAGCATGAAATCATAGTGGACAAAACATCCCGGCTTTACGACATTGCCGGCCAGGAAAATGGGCTGATAAATAGCGCACATCACCAGGCAGTGGACATGCCGGGTTTTGGACTGGTAGCAACTGCTTTATCTCCCGATGGAATTATTGAAGCAATGGAAAGAAAAGAGCCGGAAGGAAGATCATATATGATACTTGTGCAGTGGCACCCGGAAAGAATGCAAAACCAGGAAAGCATTTTCTCAAAAAATATAAAGAATAGTTTTTTAGAGGCCGTTCGCAATACTGTTTAATAAATAATTTATGAAAATAATTAACCCGGCCACCGAAGAGTTAATCGCCGAAATAAAAGAAGATACAAAGAGCACAATAGAACAAAAGTTTAAATCCCTTCAAGCGGTTCAGTCTCAGTGGCAAAAAGTGCCTCTTACCGAAAGGATAAATATCTTAAAAAGATTTTCTGAAAATTTAAAAACAAATTTAGAAACTCTTGCTCTTACGCTTACATCAGAAGTTGGTAAACCTTTGCAACAATCACGCAATGAAATTAACAGTGCAATCACCCGTATAAAATGGCTAACTGAAAATGCAGAGAAATATTTAGCTGATGAAGTAATGACTTTGGAGGAAGGATTGGAGGAAAGGATTGTATACGAATCTCTTGGTATTATTTGTAATATTTCTGCCTGGAATTATCCATATTTAGTTGGTGTAAATGTTTTTGTACCCGCATTGTTAGCAGGTAATGCAGTTATGTATAAGCCTTCTGAATATGCTACACTCACGGGGATAGAAATTGAAAAACTCCTGAAACAATCGGGTGTTCCGGAAAATATTTTTCACATAGCAATTGGAGCCAGGGAAGTCGGAGAATTATTATTGGATCTGCCATTTGACGGCTACTTTTTTACCGGATCTTATAGAACAGGAAAATACATTTACGAAAAAGTAGCTCCTAAAATGGTGCCCTGTCAATGTGAACTGGGCGGCAAGGATCCATTGTATGTGGCGGATGATGTTCAGGATATAAGATCAGTTGCCGCGGCTACTGCGGATGGCGCATTTTATAACAACGGGCAAAGCTGTTGTTCGGTTGAGAGAATCTATGTGCAGGAAAATGTTTATGATGAATATGTTGAAGAATTTGTAAAAGAAGTGCGGTCATGGAAGAGTGGAATGCCAATCGATGACGGAATTTATTTAGGCCCGTTAACGAGAAGTGATCAATTTCATGTTTTGGCTCACCATGTTAATGATGCTTTGCAAAAAGGTGCAACTGTTTTGACAGGCGGAAATCGCATGGATAAAAAAGGCTATTTCTTTGAACCTACAGTTCTTGCTAATGTGAATCATGATATGCTGGTAATGAAAGATGAATCCTTTGGGCCGGTTATAGGAATTATGAAAGTAGTTAACGATGAAGAAGCCATTCAATTAATGCAGGCTACAGAATATGGATTGACAGCATCTGTTTACAGTTCCGACAAAACAAGAGCGGAAAAAATCTTGCAACAATTAAATACAGGAAGCGGATACTGGAATTGCTGTGATCGGGTGAGTGCCGCACTTCCATGGAGCGGAAGAAAACATTCGGGCTTTGGAGTTACGCTTTCACATGCAGGATTACGCGCTTTTACAAAACCAAAAGCATTTCATTTCCGAAGCTAAATCAAGCCGGAATATTACATTCCAAACAACCCTTTATTTAAGAGTTGCAATGTCTTTTCTTTATTTTCTCTTGAAACAAGAATGGAGATATTATGCTGGCTGCCTCCATAGCTTACCATACGTACGGGAATGCCGGATAATGTCGCAAAAACTTTTGCAAGTACATCCTCTGTTTTAGTAATCTGGTTTCCAACGATTGAAACTATTGTTTGATCGCTGTCCACTTCTATGGTTCCATATAATTCAAGCTCTTTAATAATTTCGTTTAGGTAAGCATCATTATCAATAGTAAGTGAAACTGCAACTTCCGATGTTGTTACCATATCAATAGCCGTCTGGTACTTTTCAAATACTTCAAATATTTTTCTCAAAAAACCATAAGCGAGAAGCATCCGGCTACTCTTAATTTTGATTGCTGTAATAAAATCTTTTGCGGCAACCGCTTTTACACCTACGCTTCCGGCTTCGCTCACAATAAGAGTTCCGGGAGCTTCGGGGTGCATGGTATTTAATAATCGCACTGGAAAATTAAAATATTGTGCAGGCCATATACTGGCAGGGTGTAAAATTTTGGCACCGAAATAAGCAAGCTCTGCCGCTTCATCAAAACTTAACCTGCTAACTGGTTTTGTTTTTTTCACAATCCTCGGATCGTTGTTATGCATTCCGTCAATATCCGTCCATATCTCGCACACTGTTGCGCCAATAGCGCCTGAAATTAAAGAAGCCGTATAGTCGCTTCCGCCTCGTTTCAGGTTATCAACTTCTCCTTTAGCATTGCGGCATATATAGCCTTGTGTAAGAAAAAGAGTTACGTCTTTATGTTTCTTTAAAATCTGCGATAGCTTAACCTTTATACTTCCCACCTGCGGCTCGCCGGAAGAATCAATCGTCATAAAATCCAATGCGGGAAGCCATGTATGCTTGATTTTTTTCTCTTCAAGAAAAACACTGAAAAGCTTTGTGCTGAGCAATTCTCCTTGTGCAAGTATGTCTTTATTTAAAGCCTCGCTATAAGATATCTTTAAAATAATATTCAAAAATTCAAAATGCTCTGCAAGAATATTTTTCGCCTTAGCATAACCTTCTTCACCTTTTACAAGTTGAATGATAAAGTTCTGATAGTGCAATTCGAGGGCATCGATACGTTGCTTTGCAGAAACTCTATCGCCTTTGCTCAGGGACTGGCTTATTTCAGTAAGAGAATTTGTTGTACCACTTAAAGCGCTTAGTACTACAATTTTTGGCTCTTCATCTTTGGTGATAAGTTTAGAAATCTCGTTCATTCTTTCAGGCTTGCCAACGCTGGTGCCTCCAAACTTCATTACTTTCATTTCTTCTTCCTCCGATATTTTTATTGATTAGAGCTGCAAATGTAATATATAGCGGGAATTTTAACGTTCTCCCCCCTATTTGCAAGCAGGCGACTACGGTTGTTTCACTTAAGTTAAATACCAGGAAGCCTGTTTATTTTAATCCAACTCCGAATCTTTCACCTAATTTTTCCAGATCTTCAACTACAGGTTTTAAGAGTGGGATTCCATTTTGCCTATAATTTTTCTCAAACTCCGCTTCTGGTTCCCCGGGCACATATACACGATCTTCTCCTTCAACGGGAACTGAGTTTTTAAATCTGTTGATCCACTTATCCATGTGAAATTTAAATTCATCCGCTGGCCTGAAGGCATCAATTCTCATAGCTCCAAAAAAATGCCCGATACCTTCACCCGGCATGTTCTCGGGCATAGGTATGTATGCTGGAAACGGCGGCACCCATGGACCATAATTTGCACCACTAAATACTGCAGAAAATATATCGACTATTGCTCCCAGTGCATAACCCTTATGACTTCCGTGCTCCCTGTCACCACCCAAAGGCAGCAATGATCCTCCTTGCTTAACTTCATTTGCATTGGTTGATGGCTTTCCTGTTTTCGTTTGCACCCAGCCGATAGGTGCCTCTTTATTTTTACGTTGCAGAATTTCAAGCTTCCCATTCGCTGCAGTAGTTGTTGCAAAATCCGCTACAAACGGTTGTTCACTTCCCGCAGGTATTGCAACTGCAATGGGATTGGTACCCAACAATCTTTCAGATGAAAAAGTAGGAGCTACAAGCGCTGATGCATTCGTCATAGCAATTCCCGTCATATCATATTTCAGCGCCATCATTGCATGAATGCCTGCTATGCCAAAATGGTTGCTATTTTTCACACTTACCCATCCGGTGCCCGCCTGCATCGCTTTGTCAATGGCAACTTTCATAGCATACGGCGCGACTACAAGCCCCAGGCCTTTATCTCCATCAACTACTGCTGTCGATGGTGTTTCATGCACGATCTTAATATCAGGGTTCGCATTTATTCTCTTTGCTTCCCACAACCTTACATAGCCCGAAAGCCTGGCTATTCCATGGCTATCAACACCCCGAAGATCAGCAGATAACAAAGTCACTGTTGCCGTTTCTGCATCGGCTTCAGAGCATCCAATCTTAATAAATATTTTTTTAACAAAAGAATACAAGGTCTCGTAGCTGTATATTTCGGGCATGCGACAAAAATAAGGCGATGATTTTAGATTTCTGATTTCAGGTTTTAGATTTTAGTTTTGTGTTAATGTGATTACATTGATTATTGATTATCTATATGGGAAGAATATTTGAAGTAAGGAAATCCACCATGTTTGCCAGGTGGGATAAAATGGCAAAGCAATTTACACGCATTGGAAAAGAGATAGACATTGCCGTAAAGCAGGGTGGTCCTGATCCTGATAACAATTCGGCGTTGCGCCGCTGCATTATCAATGCGAAGGCAGTGAACATGCCCAAAGACCGTGTGGAAGCCGCCATTAAGCGAGCTATGGGTAAAGATAAAACTGACTATCATGAAGTGTTGTATGAAGGATATGCTCCGCATGGCATTGCATTACTTGTTGAAACTGCCACTGATAATCCAACGCGAACCGTTGCAAACGTTCGAATGCATTTCAACAAGGCTAATGGTTCACTCGGAACCAGCGGCAGCGTGGCTTTTATGTTTAACCACATGGGCGAATTCAAAATAAAAAATGACAATCTTGATATTGAAGAACTTGAACTCGATCTTATAGATTCCGGGCTTGAGGAAATAGGCGAAGACAGCGAAGGCAATATTATTATACGCACGCCTTTCAATGAATTTGGCCACATGAACAAGGCTTTTGAGGAAAAAGGCATAGAGGTAATAACAGCCGAACTCACACAAATTCCAAGCAATACAGTTGAACTTCCAGAAGACCAGGCAGATGAAGTTTTGAAACTTGTTGACCATCTAGAGCAGGACGATGACGTTCAAAAAGTATATCACAACCTGAAGTGATATTGGCTCCATTTTATCAGTGCTGATCAACTTTCTTAGGAGGTATCTTCTGAAACACCAGTAAGCCTTTACTTCAAATAATATTAGAAGAAGTTAAACTGATGATTACCTCAATACCGGCAGATTATTTTGCCTGCTTTTCTGTTTATGTATTTGCTCTGCAAATTGCATCTTAACTTCAAAATGAAATTTAATAATACAACCAGGAGGTTGTGTTTTTGATCTTTTACTAAATTAATTTACATGTTCTCTAATAAAATTTTAATTCAAAGATTTTTTTTAATACTGCTTTCTATTTTTTCTTTATCGATGGCAAACGCTCAAAAACCAGGTGACGACTACAGTACGCAATGGAAAAAAGTTGATGCTTTTATAGGTAAAGGATTAACTAAATCAGCATTGGAAGAAGTTGATAAGATTTATACATCAGCAAAAAGGAGCAATAATGATCCGCAGGTGATTAAATCGCTGCTGTATAAAATAACGCTGAATCAAAACATACAGGAAGATGCTTCGGTAAAAAGTATTGATACGGTGGAAAGAGAAATTGCTACCGCAAAAGAACCCGCAAAATCAATTCTGCAAACCATCGCTGCTCAGATGTACTGGAATTATTTTCAGCAAAACAGGTATCAGCTTTACCAAAGAACCAACACAGTTAATTTCAGCAAAACAGATATTGCAACCTGGACAGCAGATGACCTTCATAAGAAAATTGGCGACTTATACCTGACCTCAATAGTTAATGAAAAACTTCTGCAGCAAACAAAGCTTGAGCCTTTTGATGCTATAATTATGAAAGGCAATGTGCGGTACCTGCGTCCAACACTTTATGATTTACTTGCACACCGTGCTTTGGATTATTTCAAAAATGACGAGCGTGATATTTCGCGGCCGGTCTATGCTTTTGAAATAAAAGACGGGGAGGCTTTCACGCCGGTGAATGAATTTGTAAAACATAGATTTTCAACAAAAGATTCCGCATCACTACATCATAAAGCAATCGTCATTTTCCAAACCCTTTTGGCATTTCATGAAAATGATACAAAGCCAGAGGCATTGATTGATGCTGATATCGAGCGCATCAATTTTATGAATCAGTATGGTGTTATGGAAAATAAAGAAGCACTCTATATCAAAGCACTGGAAAATATCGGTAAAAAAAATAGCGATAATCCCGCATCCGCGCAAGCCTCGTTTATGATTGCGCAGGAGATATACAACAAAGCTTCACAGGCATCACAACAAAAGGATTCAGCACAAAAATATACGGTGAAGCAGGCCAAAGAAATGCTTGATGTAATTATAAAAAAATTCCCGGCAAGCGAAGGTGGGATCAATGCAAAAAATTTACTCAACCAGGTTCTCCATCCGCAAATAAATTTAACCACGGAGAAAGTGAACGTTCCCGGCTTACCATTCAGAACGTTGGTTACTTATAAAAATTTCAAGACCATTTATTTCCGCTTGATTGAATTGACTCCACAACTTAAGAAGGAGGTTACTAAAAATTATGACAACGACCAGGTATTTCAAACATTGACCACCATTAAAAGTTTAAAAAACTGGAGGCAGGCTTTGCCAATCGCTGATGATTATCTTTCTCATTCGGTGGAAGTAAAAATTGATGCACTACCGGTAGGCGAGTATGCACTAATCGGTAGTGCGAGCCAGGATTTCAGCCTCGATAAAAATCCGCTTGCAGCGCAATATTTTTATGTTTCGGATATAAGCTTTATTAATAGTGGGCTTCAATATTTCATATTGAATCGCACCTCAGGACAGCCATTGGCAGGAGCCAAAGTACAGGTGTGGAACCAGCAATACGATTATAACAGCCGCGAAAATAAGTTGATAAAGAAAGAACTGCTAACAACGGATAAGAATGGCTTTTTAAAATTGAGTGATCCTAAAAAAGATGAAAACAGGAATATGAGGCTTGAGATCAATTATAAAAAAGATCGTTTGTTTTTAGACGACCAGCAATACATTTATAACAATGATAGGAATTCTGACGATGATGATTATGACGATCAGAAAGAGTATGATGAAGACCATGCAAAAGTTTTTTTATTTACCGACAGAAGTATTTACCGTCCGGGACAATTGGTTTATTTCAAAGGCATCGGAATTACAAAAAACTGGAAAACTAAAAAACCTGTTTTACTCCAATCGAAAGATTCAATCACTATTGTTTTAAATGATGCTAACAGCCAGAAAGTTGATTCCATAAAAGTGCTGTTGAATGAATTCGGCTCTTTCAACGGAAAATTTCGTTTGCCGGAAAATAAATTGAATGGTGAGTTTGAAATAGATGTCTATGACTATGAAAATTCATCCGTTTTATTTTCTGCTGAAGAATATAAGCGGCCAAAATTTTATACTGAATTTGATACATTAAAAGGAAGCTACAGGGTAAATGATACCGTAACAATTACAGGATTTTCCAAAGCATACTCAGGCAATAATATTGATGGAGCCAATGTAAAATACCGCGTAACAAGAGTCGCCAGGTTTCTGTATCCATGGATGTTTTGGAAAATTCCTTTTCCTCAAACACGACCGCTTGAAATTACCAATGGAGAAATTACAACTGATGCCGATGGAAAATTTACTATAAAATTTGCAGCCATTCCTGATCTTACACTTGATAAAAAAACAGAGCCCATTTTTGATTATAAAGTAGAAGCCGATGTTACTGATATAAATGGCGAAACAAGAAGTGGAGACATTACTGTTCCCATCGGATATAAAGCATTGAATTTACAAATCAGTTTACCTCAAGGTGATGTTGTAAATATTGATAGCTTAAAAAATATTATTGTTACCAGTAAAAATTTAAGTGGTCAGCCCGAGCCGGTAAAAGCTGATGTGAAAATTTATAAACTACAGCCACCAGAAAGATTGATTCGCGAAAGGCTATGGGAACAACCAGACAAATTTGTCTTAAGCAAAAATGAATTCATTGAATACTTTCCGCATGACGAATATAAAGATGAAACAAAAAAGGAATCATGGCCAAGAGGAGAAGTTATCTATAATGGAAATGATTCAACCAACAATTCAAAATTCAAAATTCAAAATTCAAAATTTTCTCAAGGGTGGTTTGTCGTTGAAGCAACTGCAAAAGACAGGTATGGCGAAGAAGTGAAAGACGTAAAATATCTTCAATTGTATGATACAAGAGCCACGTCATTGCCGGCGCTTTCATATATCTGGAACTTTGCTGAAGAAAACATTGTCGAGCCGGGAGAAACAGCAAAAGTTATTACAGGAACTTCGGCTAATAATGTTTTTTTAATCGGGGAAGTAAAAACCCTGTCTGACCGTCCCGGTCAGACAGGGAGTAGCGGCCATAGTACCCAGTCAGACGGAGACCGTCAGACTGGGATAAATTATTATTCTTTAAACAACAATAAAAAAACTTTCGACTTTAAAATAACAGAAAATGATCGCGGAGGTTTTGGAGTGAATAATTTCTTTGTAAAAGACAATCGCTTTTATGTTTCTTCCAATACAATTTATGTTCCCTGGAGTAATAAAGAATTGAATATTTCTTTTGATACCTATCGTGATAAAACATTACCGGGCAGTGAAGAAAAATGGAAAGTAAAAATTACAGGATATAAAGGCGAAAAGGTTGCAGCAGAAATGCTGGCTTCGATGTATGATGCATCACTTGACCAGTTCAAGCCACATTCATGGGATGCTCTTGATGTGTGGCCAACATTTTCAGGTTATAATACCTGGCAAGGGCGACAAAATTTTATTTCGGTTCAATCCATAGAAAAATATTGGAATGAGCCCTTTATACAGCAGAAAGAAAGGACCTATGATGCTTTAAATTATCTGCCAAATAATTTTAATAACGGCGTCAATATTCGAATAAGAGGTGTTTCTTCAATCGCTCAAGGCGCACCCGGAGAAGCTGCAAGAGAATTAAGCGATCAGGAAGTTGTGGTAATCGGCTATGGGAAAGCAAAATCATTATCTGTGCCAGTTTATGATAGGTTAGATAGCACCATAGGTTTAGAAGAAATAACACCTATTGAAAAGTCACCTTCACCACTCGATCAATCCGCAATTCAAGTCCGTAAAAATTTCAATGAAACTGCTTTCTTCTTTCCTGAATTAAGAACGGATAAAGATGGTAATATTGAATTCAGCTTCACTATGCCGGAAGCGCTTACACAATGGAAACTGATGACGCTTGCACACACTAAAGATTTGGCAAGTGGCTATGCTACAAAAACAGTGATTACACAAAAAGATTTAATGGTGCAGCCTAATGCTCCTCGCTTTTTAAGAGAAGGCGATCAAATGGAGTTCAGTGCTAAAATTGTAAATATTGGTGATAAAGACGTAAGTGGCCAGGCGGATTTTCAATTATTCAATGCAACCACTAAGAACCCGGTTGATAGTTGGTTTAAAAATTTTACGCCTTCAAAAACATTTAAAGTAGCAGCAGGACAAAGCTCTTTAGTTACATTCAGCATTGATGTACCGCAAAATTTTAATGACGCGGTTGTCTATAGAATTGTTGCTAAAGCCTCCTCACTCGGGGCAGGTTTGGAGGGGGCCTCTGATGGTGAAGAAGCAGCGATTCCGGTTGTTACCAATCGTATGCTTGTAACAGAAACTATGCCTTTGCCGATGAGAGGCAGCGGATCAAAAGATTTCAAATTTGAGAAACTTATAAATTCCGGAAAGAGTGAAACACTTAGTAATTACGGATTAACACTTGAATACACTACCAATCCTGCGTGGTATGCAATACAGGCTCTGCCTTATTTAATGGAATACCCTTATGAATGTGCGGAGCAAACTTTTAATCGTTATTATGCTAATGCTATAGCAATGAGGATCGTCAATTCCTCTCCTAAAATAAAAGCCATTTTTGAGAAATGGAAAAACTTAGACACTACTGCTTTGATGAGCAATCTGCAAAAGAATGAAGAACTAAAATCAGTACTACTACAGGAAACTCCGTGGGTATTGCAGGCACAAAATGAAGAACAGCAAAAGAAAAATATCTCATTACTTTTTGATGCAGTAAAAATGAGTCTTCAGTTAGAATCGTCATTAAATAAACTAAGCGACATGCAATCGACCAACGGTGGGTTTGTATGGTTCAAAGGTGGGCCTGATAATCGTTACATGACTCAGTACATCGTAACAGGAATTGGCCATCTTAAAAAATTAAATGCACTTCCTTCGTTTCAAGAAAATGGTTTAAAAATTATTTTGGATAAAGCAATCCCTTACCTGGATAAAATGTTGAAGAAAGATTATGATGATTTGATAAAACATAAATCAGATTTAAAGAACAACAACCTTTCAACTATTGCGATCCAGTATTTATACATGCGCAGCTTCTTCCCTGAATATCCAATTGCAAAAGAAGCACAGACTTCCTATACCTACTATCGTGATCAATCAAAAAAATACTGGCTCAGTCAAAGTAAGTACATGCAGGCAATGATTGCATTATCGCTTGATCGCACCAAAGAGGCAATCACCGCCAATGCTATTATTAAATCCTTAAAAGAAAACTTAATCAATAATGAAGAATTAGGCATGTACTGGAAAGAGTGGGACCAGCATGGCTATTGGTGGTACCAGGCTCCGATAGAATCACAGGCGATGATGATTGAAGCATTTTCAGAAATTGAAAAAGATCCAAAGACAATTGATGATCTCAAAACATGGTTATTAAAAAATAAACAAACAAACAACTGGAAGACTACTAAGGCAACAGCAGAGGCGTGTTACGCATTATTGCTGCAAGGAACTGATTGGCTTTCTGAAGAAAAAACGGTTATTATAAAATTGGGCAACACAACTCTCAATAGCAAAGAAGAAAAGCAGGAAGCCGGCACGGGATATTTTAAAAGAAAAATTGACGGAGATAAGGTAAAACCCGAAATGGGAAATATTAATGTAACAGTTTCTTCTCCAACAAACCAATTAACTAATAAACCAGTAAACCAATCTGCTTCCTGGGGTGCTGTCTATTGGCAGTATTTTGAAAACCTTGATAAAATCACCTTTTCAGAAACGCCATTAAAACTTTCAAAAAAATTATTCATTGAAAAAAATACAGATAGCGGACCCGTGCTTCAGCCGGTAAATGATGGTGACAAACTTCACATCGGCGATAAAATAAAAGTGCGTATTGAATTAAGAGTTGATCGTGATATGGAGTATGTGCACATGAAAGATATGCGTGCTTCCTGCATGGAGCCAACCAATGTCATTAGCCAATATAAATACCAGGATGGGCTTGGCTATTATGAAACAACAAAAGATGTGAGCACTAACTTCTTCTTTGGTTATCTAAATAAAGGGACTTACGTGTTCGAGTATCCAATGTTTGTAACACATAGTGGAAATTTCAGTAACGGGATAACTACCATTCAATGTATGTATGCACCGGAATTTACGGCGCATAGTGAAGGGTTGCGACTAAATGTTTTGAAATAGTTGGTTAGGTGTCTGGCCACTTAAATGGCCAGACACCTTTGATGATTTATTTTATATTTACAAAATGGAAAAGCTTAATAAACAGGAAACAATTGATCCAAAAATTCAGGATGATCTGAATAATATTTCTTCCCTGGAAGCCAAACGAATCAAGCAGGCCATTGAAAGAACTGACACGGAAAAATTTCACCTTTTCTGCCGCATGATGAGAATTCAGATCATGCTTGATAAGGCAGTTGTGACACACAGATAAGCAGGCAAAAAATTATGGATATTGTTGATGCAGACTTAATCTATTTTTGGAAATCCCTGAATCAATTTGATGTGAAATACATTATGATTGGTGGCTTTGCCGTAAATCTTCATGGATTTTCAAGAGCTACAAACGATATTGATGTCTGGCTGCAGGATGAGATTAATAATAGAAAAAATTTAGGTAAAGCATTGGAACAATTTGGGTATGGAGAACTTTCATTCGAGGAATTGGATTTTGTTCCGGGATGGACAGATTTTTATATCGGTAGTGGTGTCAGGTTAGACATATTAACCAAAATGATTGGCCTTGGAAACATTACATTCGAAGATGCACTAAGCCTTGCAAGTATCGCACAAATCGAGGACGTTAAAGTCCCTTTTCTTCACATCAATCAGTTAATTGAAAACAAAAAAGCCACCAACAGACCAAAAGATATTATTGATGTGATCGAGCTGGAAAAGATTATCAAAATCAGAGGCAAATAAAAGATGGAGGCTCTATATATATAAAAGTGATGCCTGATATTTTGATAGGAGAAACAAAGGCACTGATGACGGAATCAATGGTTTACCCGTTGTGAAGTTGATGGAAATGATAGATATGAGAAACATGGAGTAAGCGAACACGAATGTAATGTATAAGGCCCTACCGGAAGGTGGGCTCTGGCTTTCCGGAACAGGCTTATATTTGCAATCCATATTTAAAAAATAATAATCAAAAAACACGATGTACAGAACACACACATGTGGTGAATTAAGAATTAGTAATCTAAATAATGAAGTTACCCTTGCCGGTTGGGTACAAACTATCAGGAAATTTGGCAGTATAACATTTGTTGATATTCGCGATAGGTATGGCATTACGCAACTCCTTTTTAATGAAAAGCTCACGCAGCAATTTGATAACAATCCTCTTGGGAGAGAATTTGTTTTGCAGGCAAAAGGTAAAGTGAGTGAGCGCAGCAATAAAAATCCAAATATTCCCACCGGTGATATAGAAATTTTAATATCAGAATTTAAAGTGCTTAACAAATCCGCAGTGCCTCCGTTCACCATACAGGACGAAACAGATGGAGGCGATGATATAAGAATGAAATATCGTTTTCTTGATTTGAGAAGAAATGCAGTAAGGAAAAATATTGAATTACGATATGCAGTAAATCGCGCAACAAGAAATTACCTGCACCAGCAAAACTTCATGGATATTGAAACTCCTTTTTTAATAAAATCAACGCCGGAAGGCGCGAGGGATTTTGTGGTTCCAAGCCGTATGAACCCAGGTGAATTTTATGCGCTGCCTCAATCTCCGCAGACTTTCAAACAACTGCTAATGGTGAGTGGTTACGATCGCTATTACCAGATTGTAAAATGCTTTCGCGATGAAGATCTCCGTGCAGACAGGCAGCCCGAGTTTACACAGATAGATTGTGAAATGGCTTTTGTAGAACAGGAAGATATTTTGCAAATGTTTGAAGGATTGGTAAAGTTTATTTTTAAAGAAGTAAAGGGAATCGATTATTCGGAAAAGGTGGAGCGAATGACCTGGGAAGATGCGATGTGGAATTACGGAAATGATAAGCCGGACATCAGGTTTGAAATGAAAGTATCTAATCTAAAAGTTGAAGGCGAAAATAACTTCGACGAATTAAATAATACAGAGTTTGCTGTTTTTAATAATGCTGAAACTATTGTAGCTATTTCAGTTCCCGGCTGCAGCGATTATTCAAGAAAACAAACTGACGAATTAATTGATTGGGTAAAACGTCCGCAAATTGGTATGGGCGGCCTTGCTTTTATTAAAGTGAATACTGATGGCACTTTAAAAAGCAGCTTTGATAAATTCTTTAATGAAGAACAATTAAAATCATTCAGTCAATTTTGCAAAGCAGAAAGCGGTGATCTTGTCTTAATTCTTGCAGGCAAAGAAGAACGTACGAGGAAAGCCATAAGTGATCTTCGGCTATACATGGGAGAAAGGTTGGGGCTTCGCAAGCCCGAAGAATTCAAATTATTATGGGTAACGGATTTCCCCTTGTTTGAATATGATGAAGAAGGCAATCGTTGGGTGGCACGTCACCACCCTTTTACATCACCCAAGCCCGAGGATATTGAAGTAATGATCAACAACAATCCTTCAATAGAAAATGCTGACAAATATTTGGAGCATCCTTATTCAAAAATTAAAGCCAATGCTTACGATATGGTTTTAAATGGTAACGAGATTGGTGGAGGTTCCATTAGAATTTATCAAAGAGAATTGCAGGAAAAAATGTTTGCAGCTTTAGGTATGAGTAAAGAAGAAGCACAACATAAGTTTGGATTTCTTTTAGGAGCCTTTGAATACGGCGCGCCGCCACATGGTGGTATTGCATTTGGTTTTGACAGGCTTTGTGCTATTTTAGGCGGCAGTGAATCTATACGTGATTTTATTGCATTTCCGAAGAATAATTCAGGCAGAGATATGATGATAGATGCACCGTCAACTATTGATCATAAGCAATTGGAGGAGTTGCAAATAAAGCTGGATTTGAAATAAGATTTAAAATGAATAGTTTAAATTTTTTTAAGATAAGCTATAAAACAAATTTTATTTCTTCGATAAGTATTTCTTTGTATATATTTTACTTGCTAAATTTCAGGCATGATTTAATATCTAATTCACAATATATTCTCAATTAGCTTATTTTATTGTTTCATCTATGGATGCTTTGATTTGTATTGTGCAAGATTGCATCATTCCATAACAACAGAAACTTATTTTACAAAAATTGCCAAAGTAGTTGGTTTAATCTTTTGCTCTATCTCATTAATCATAACATTCTTTCTGTGCTACAAAATGGTTGAACCAGTTGACAAAACTTATTCCCTGCCTTTTTTTGATCATTTGCTCGATTATGCAATCTTATATATCATATTCTTAAATATCGCAAGCTCTTTATATTCATGCTTCCAGTTTTATAAACTAATTAAAATGGTCAACGCCACGCTACTCGACGATATCGACAATATTGGAAAAAAGAATTAACTGATTATTATATTCTGAAAAGATCAAATTTGAAATTAATTCTGCCTACTTTGACGGAGAATAACATTTCACTTCACCTAAACAATTTCTTAAGTAATTTTCCATATTTAAAATAAGTATGAAAATTTACCTGTCATTATTATTTACCTTTTCTGTTTTCTTTTTTTCTTGCAGCAAAAATATTGATCAAACCCCCGCACCTCCGCCTCCCGATAAGATTAATCCTGAAACAATATTGAACGTATCTTACGGCAGTAGCTCTTTGCAAAATATGGATATCTATCTTCCTGCCGACAGATCGACGTCCTCTACCAGGGTTATTGTAATGATACACGGAGGTTCATGGGAGAGCGGCGACAAGACTGAGCTTACCGAATTTGTCGATACATTAAAAAGGCGATTACCTGACTATGCAATAGTTAATATTAATTACCGGCTTTCTGTAAATGGAAATAATGTATTTCCTACCCAGGAAAACGATACTAAAGCTGCATTGCAATTCATAGTTGACAATGCCGCGAAATACCTAATTTCAAAAAAAGTAGTATTGCTGGGTGTAAGCGCAGGCGGGCAACTTGCACTGTTGCAGGGTTATAAATACAATTCACCTGTTGTACCTAAAGCCATCATCTCATTTTATGGACCCACCGATTTAACTGCAATGTATAATGACCCTGGAGATGCTCTTATACCTCCGGCCCTTGCAGAAATCGTAGGGAAAACTCCTTTACAGGATCCATCCATTTACATCAATTCAAGCCCGGTTAATTTTGTATCTTCCTCATCACCGCCAACGATATTTTTCCAGGGCGGAATGGATTTATTGGTTAAGGCATCACAAGCGGTTTCCTTACAATCTAAGTTGCAGGCTGCAGGCGTTGTCAATCAATATGTGCTTTATCCAAATGAAGGCCATGGCTGGCTAGGCCTGAATCTATTTGATTCATTTAATAAAATACAGGCGTTTCTTTCAGCAAATGTGAAATAGGTTTTAATATTAAAATGTCCGGAATAAAATTACTGCTCGTTTTTCTTTTTAATTTACTTGTATTGCAATATTGTGTTGCACAGTACGAAGCGCCTCTTTATACATCTTATACTACTAAGGCTGCAAGAGAAAAAATGCATGAACGCCTAATAAAAAATACCATCAACAAAAATCTTTCTTTGGCATTAAATGATTCAACTGAAGAAAAGTGGCAAGAGGCTTTTGACGCGATTGAACTGATGCTGTATAAAACACCTTTCACTACCCAGAAAATTAATTACGCTTTTGATAATATTGAATCAAGAAGCGTCGATTTTCAAAAAGCGTTGGTGGAATTGGTTTATTCAATGTATCCTCTTGAATTTGCAACGCAGGTGCGCCAGCTATTTACCAATACTTCTGATCCAAAATTATTCGCTATCTGTTCAGAATATATGTTGGCAGACAAGAAGAATCTGGTATTCCGAAACGATCTCTCCCGGGTAATCAAAAAAAAATTCGGCGACGAGGCATCAACTGATCCGGTTTTGTATATGTTGCAATTGCACCTCGCAGAAATAAAGAACGGAGATGAATCAATATCCAAACAGAATTTACAGGCAATTTTTAACAGGAACTTTCTTCCCGGTAAAATAGTGATGTATAGCATTCAGTGTAAAAACAGGGATTATCCCGGGCTGGTAATTGTAAGAAATGGCGACGGGAATTTTATAAAAGACAGTACCGGAGAAATTGTGCATATCCCCCAATTAGCAAGAAGCCTCACTAATCTTCCCGGCTATATTTCAAACGGCAATACGCCACAAGGCATTTTTCTAATGTATGGCTTTGGCGTTTCTATGAGCAATTTTATAGGACCAAGTGCCAACGTACAAATGTCTATGCCTATTGAGACAAGTATTGCAAAATTTCTTGGAGACAGCAATATTTACGACAGTGTATGGAACGTTGACTATTACAATCGTCTTATTCCGAGGCAACTTCGAAATTATTCTCCCTTATATTATTCTTATTATGCAGGTCTGGCTGGTCGTAGTGAAATCATAGCGCATGGAACTACCGTTGACCCCGGCTATTATCAAAATCAGCCATATTATCCACTCACTCCGTCGCAAGGTTGCTTATGCACAAAGGAAATTTGGAGCGGAAAAAGAATCGAAAGCGATCAGCAAAAGCTGGTAAACACTTTGCTGCATGCAGGTGGGGCAAATGGCTATTGCGTTGTAATAGAAATTGACAATAAAGATGCTCCTGTTACCATAAAAGATGTACTTCCATTTTTACGATAAATGAAACACAAGTAACTTTTGATGAAGTGATTTTCATTACAACTTCGCTATGGATACTCTAATTTTGAATTAATTTTCAATTCTCAATTTAAATGGCTTTACCACCCTTAGCAGAAAGGCTTCGGCCAAAAAAATTAAATGACCTGATAGGCCAGGAACACCTCACCGGTGAGGGAAGTGTGTTGCGTAATTCTATTGAAAATGGCAAGATACCTTCCATGATTTTATGGGGACCACCCGGGGTCGGTAAAACAACAATCGCCAACATCATTGCAAAAACTTTAGACTTTCCTTTTTACATATTAAGCGCCATCTCTTCAGGAGTGAAGGAAGTAAGGGAAGTAATTGAAGAATCAAAAAAAATTGACAACGCCATTCTTTTTATTGACGAGATACATCGTTTTAATAAAGGCCAGCAGGATGCTTTACTGGGTGCAGTAGAAAAAGGAATTATTACTTTAATCGGCGCTACGACAGAAAATCCTTCATTCGAAGTAAACAGTGCTTTGCTGAGCCGTTGCCAGGTATATATTTTAAAACCGTTAGGAGTAGATTCTCTAATAGCTTTATTAAGGCATGCAATACAAACTGATCAATTTCTTTCCGGGAAAACTATTGAGTTAAAAGAAACGGAAGCATTGATAAATTTATCAGGTGGGGATGCCAGGAAATTGTTGAATCTTCTTGAGCTCACTGTGAATACGCAACTTGCAGAAGATGGTGAACCTGCGACAGCCTTAATAATAACCGATGAACTTGTAATGGATGTTGCGCAAACAAAGGTTGCTTTGTATGATAAAAAAGGAGACCAGCACTACGATATTATTTCAGCGTTCATAAAATCCATACGCGGCAGCGATCCTAATGCGGCAGTTTATTGGCTTGCACGAATGATAGATGGAGGGGAAGATGTAAAATTTATTGCAAGGCGCCTCGTGATTCTTGCAAGTGAAGATATAGGCAACGCTAACCCAACTGCTCTTGTATTGGCAACAAATACATTCCAGGCAGTAAACATGATTGGATATCCCGAATCTTCAATTATTTTATCCCAGTGCGTTACTTACCTTGCTTCATCGCCCAAAAGCAACGCAGCGGTCGAAGCTATCGGAAAAGCACAAGCGCTTATCAAACAATATGGCGATTTACCTGTTCCACTTTCTATACGTAATGCACCAACAAGGCTTATGAAAAAACTGGATTATGGTAAAGACTATAAGTATGCACATAGCTATGAAAACAATTTTATCCCCATGGAATTTTTACCTGAAGAAATAAAAAATACAATTTTATACAAACCCGGCAAAAATTCGCGGGAAGAAGAGTTGCGAAAATTTTTAAAAGAAAGGTGGAACGAAAAATATGGATATTAAACTTTCAATTATTTTCTAAGAGAATATGATCGACTGGCGATGCAAAAAATTTTCGGAATTGACCCCTGAGGAATTATATAAAATTCTTCAAATAAGAAACGAGGTCTTTATTGTAGAGCAAACTTGTGCATACCAGGATTGTGATGGAAAAGATCTCAATTGCTGGCACATTACAGGATGGAACGAAAACATACTAATAGCCTATAGCAGAATACTCCCGCCAGGTTTATCATATCCCGGCGCTGCGTCAATAGGGCGTGTCCTTACTTCACCCTCTTTTCGCGGCCAGGAGGCAGGTAAGCAATTAATAACTTATTGTCTTAAAAATTTATACAATTTGTTTGGTGAAGTCAAAATAATCATTGGCGCACAACTTTACCTCAAAAGATTTTACGAATCATTTCATTTCACCCAATGCGGCGACATTTATCTTGAAGATGGTATAGAACATATTCACATGGAGAAGTTCGTTTAAATACCTCAAGTACAATAAACTTTACTGCGTTCCGTTAATGCTATATCCCTGTTCGAGAACCAGGAATAATCAATCCCTAATCCGTAGTAACATCAAAATTCTGATGCCCGTATGAAAACAAATTTACCTGCAACATGGCGTATGTGTCTCCTTTTTTCAGCACTATGCTTCCTGATTACTTCAAAAGGCTTCACACAATCATTGGTTTTTGGCAACGAACAAACGAAAGTAGAAGTTGGCATAAATATCGGGCCGTCATTTTTTTTGGGAGACTTAGGAGGTCATCGCGGTAAGGGTACCACTTTTTTAAAAGATCTTAATCTTCCCTTAACCAAAGTAATGAAAGGCTTGTTTGTAACCGTGTATCCGAATGAATGGCTGGGTGTAAGAGCGGCTGCGGAGATAGGACAGCTTGAGGGTGAGGATAAAATTATTACAACAAAAGGCGAGGATGAATTGTATAGAAAACAACGAAATCTGGATTTTAAATCCAATATTTCTGAAGCTTATGTTGCCGCTGAGATATTTCCTTTAATGTTGCTGAATGCTTCACATGAGGATTACAAGCCAAGGCTGCGCCCTTATGGCGTATTAGGTATAGGCGCTTTTCATTTTAATCCCAGAGGTTCCCTCACTGATGCTAACGGCTATAAAACCTGGTACTCTCTTAAACCATTACACACCGAGGGCGAAGGATTTCCTGAATACCCGCAAAAACATAACTATAATTTAACCCAATTAAATATACCAATGGGGGCTGGGGTTAAATATATTATATCCGATAGAGTAAACTTAAGTTTTGAGGTTTTACTAAGAAAAACATTTACGGATTACATAGATGATGTAAGCACCGAATATATTGACCCGATCTATTTCGATAAATATTTGTCTCCGTCTGATGCTGCGATAGCGAAGCAAATTCATGATAAGGTAGTTGCTATAGTCAATCCATCTCTTACTCGTAATTCCCCCGACGTACAGCGCGGAAATCCTAAGCAAAACGATTCTTATTTTACATTATTTTTAAAATTCGGTGTAAGGTTAGGCGCCATATATGAAAGCCTTTATAGCAGGAACGCAGCGAGCCACATGAGATGTCCTGCCAGGTTTTAAAAAAAGTAATAGAATATATTTCGTTAAGAAATAGAGACAAGGTATATAACAAAAGTTATCCCGGAAAACGATGCTTAGTCTTATGCAACGTACACCCCTGAAACCACAAATTTTTAACTTTGTTCTTATGCTTTGTCCTTTTTTATTTTCTTAGAATTCAAAAGCTCCTCTTTTAAGAAGCCTGCAGTAAAACTTATTTTATTTTTAGCCAGTTCTTCAGGTGTTCCCTCAAATAAGATTTTGCCTCCACCTTCTCCTCCTTCGGGTCCCAGGTCAATAATATGATCTGCAATCTTTATAATATCCATATTATGCTCGATCACTAAAACCGTATTGCCTCTGTCAACGAGTTTGTTTAATACATCTGCAAGATGCTGTATATCCTGGAAATGAAGCCCTGTGGTTGGCTCATCAAGTATGTAAAAAGTCTTCCCGGTATCTCTCTTACTTAATTCAGTTGATAGCTTTACACGTTGTGCCTCACCGCCGCTAAGTGTAACAGCACTTTGGCCAAGAGTTATATAACCAAGACCGACCTCCTGGAGCACTTTTATTTTGCGATATATATAAGGTACATTCTGAAAAAATTCTACGGCTTCATCAACCGTCATTTCAAGTACGTCGCTAATGGACTTGCCTTTATATCTTATCTCAAGCGTTTCCCGGTTATACCTTTTACCATTGCATTTTTCACAATGCACATACACATCTGGAAGGAAATTCATTTCTATTACCCGCATTCCACCGCCTTCACATAAATCGCATCTTCCGCTTTTTACATTAAATGAAAAACGTCCTGGCTTATAACCCCTTATTTTGGCTTCAGGAACTTCGGCAAATAAGGTACGTATATCGGTAAAAAACCCACAATAGGTGGCAGGGTTACTGCGCGGTGTACGGCCAATAGGTGACTGGTCAATTTCTACAACCTTATCAATATGCTCCAGGCCCTTTATACTTTTATACGGCAAAGGAGTCATTTTACTTTTGTAGGCATGAATGCTTAAAATAGGATAAAGCGTTTCATTGATCAATGTTGATTTTCCACTTCCACTCACGCCCGTTATACAAATAAACTTTCCAAGTGGAAAATCAACATGTACATTTTTTAAATTATTTCCTGATACTCCTTTTAAGGTAAGCGTTTGGCCGTTGCCTTTTCTTCTTTCAGAGGGGACCGCAATTTGCTTTTCTCCATTGAGATAATCGGAGGTAAGGGTGCTCAATTTTAAAAGATCCTCAGGAAGCCCACTTGCTACAACTTCTCCGCCATGTTTTCCCGCCATGGGGCCTATGTCAATTAAATAATCTGCCGCAAGCATAATATCTTTATCATGCTCCACTACCAGTACGCTATTTCCAATATCTCTTAAGTTTTTAAGCGCGCTTATTAGTTGCTGGTTATCTCTTTGATGTAAGCCAATACTTGGCTCGTCCAGTATATACGTTATTCCCTGTAATTGAGAACCTATTTGTGTGGCAAGCCTTATCCGCTGGGACTCACCCCCACTAAGGCTTTTAGATGGCCTACTCAAACTTAGATAGGTTAGCCCTACATTCAATAAAAACCCAACCCGTTCTCTTATTTCTTTCAAAATATCTTTTGCGATTACATTTTGGCGGCTGGTTAATCTCTTCTCAATTCCAGAGAACCAATCCTGTAACTTATTAAGATCAAGATTACTTAAATCAGCGATATCCTTTTCATCAACTTTGAACCAAAGGCTTTCTTTTTTCAATCTTTTCCCATTGCATGACGAACAAATCTTTAATTGCATGAATTTTTCAACCCACGATCTTAATGAATCAGTTGTCGTAGACGAGCCAAACCATCTTTTGATCATATTTACCACACCTTCGTAATCACTGGAGTAAGAACTATTTTCAGAAGTACTAAAACTTTCATTATCCATTTGCATATAATCGTCCCCATTGTCGCCGGGCACCTCTTCGCTACCGTACAATAAATAATTCAATGTCTTTTTGGGCAAATCTGCGATGGGCCTATCAAGACTAAATTTCATTTTCTTAGCAATAGCCTGAACCTGTTTGAATACATAAGCTTCCCGCTCTTCACCAAGAGGTGCAATTGCTCCCTCATTAATGCTCAGGCTGGAATCAGGAATTATGGCATCAAGGTCAACCTGGTAAACATTGCCGAGTCCTTTGCACACAGGGCATGCACCGTATGGCGAGTTAAATGAAAATGTATTGGGAGAAGGTTCTTCATAAGAAATTCCTGTATCCTCGCACATAAGCTGGCGACTGTATTGCACCTGCTCATCTTTGTCGTTTAATAATAAAAATAAAAGCCCGTTGCCAAGTTGTAATGCTTTTTGCACACTTTGCCCCAACCTCACCTTGTGCTCTTCGGCCACCTGTAGCCTGTCTACCACAAGTTCTATATCATGAATTTTGTACCTATCAACCTGCATTTTTGGAACAAGGTCTTTAATATCCCCATCCACCCTTACTTTCAGGAACCCCTTTTTTCTTACGTCTTCAAAAAGCTCACGGTAATGTCCTTTTCTGCCTCTCACCAGCGGCGAGAGAAGGCTTATCTTTTTATCTTTAAATCTGTGAAGAATATTCTGGAGGATTTCTTCTTCGCTCCACTTCACCATTTTTTTTCCGCTATTATAGCTATACGCCTCCCCGATGCGTGCAAATAATAGCCGGAGAAAATCATACACTTCGGTAACAGTGCCCACTGTACTCCTCGGATTCTTATTTGTTGTTTTTTGCTCAATGGAAATTACCGGAGAAAGACCCGTTATCTTATCAACATCGGGCCTTTCCATGTCTCCCATAAATTGCCGGGCATAAGCTGAAAAGCTTTCCATATAGCGCCGCTGGCCCTCTGCATATATGGTATCAAACGCCAGCGAAGATTTTCCGCTTCCGCTAATTCCTGTAATTACTACCAGCTTATTTTTGGGAATAGAAATATCGATATTCTTGAGATTGTGCTCTCTTGCCCCGTACACTTCAATTTTTTCTTCTTCGGTTTCTATAGAAGCGGGGACCTGCTGCTTCACTTTTGCCATAATATAGAATACAAAATTAGTATTAAAAAGTTACAGGATTTTGGACTGCACAAATTTTATGAGCAATAACCAAAAAAAACGTCCCACGCTTGTGGGACGGCAAAATATTAAAAGCTTTAAATGCTACTGTTTACTGAATTTCCTTATAAAGTTGTTATCGGTCGTTTGCATTTTCATAAAGTACGTTCCCTTTGCAAGGCGAACTACATCAATAGGTATAGTATTAACTCCCTGCTGCAGACTTATCTGGGTTCTATAAATATCTCTGCCATTTATATCAGTGATGGTTATTTCTCCTCTGTCTGTGCGTTCAACATCAATGTCGATCATCAATTTATCCTTAACCGGATTTGGGTAAAGAACAAAATTTAACAGTCCTAAATTTTTGACATTTCGAACCAAGCTATACTTAATGGAATTGTCAATATCAACTATCATTAGCCTGTAATAATTAACTCCTTTCAATGGACTTAGGTCATTAAATTGGTACGTGCGCTGTGTGCTGCTATTGCCTGCTGCGGCAAGCCGCCCAATTTGAGAAAAATGA
Source organism: Ginsengibacter sp. (assembly GCA_040007435.1). Lineage (GTDB taxonomy): Bacteria > Bacteroidota > Bacteroidia > Chitinophagales > Chitinophagaceae > Ginsengibacter. Next base: position 51,040 of record JBDTUZ010000006.1, read on the forward strand.
ACTCCATCTGAACTGCGTTCAACCGCGAAATATTGAGAATTCAGCTCTTGAGAGGTAGACCAGCTTATCGAATTGACCGATCCATTTCTCTTAGCGTTAAATGTTACAAGTGTAACTGGCGTTACTGAAGCGGAAATAATAGTTATATCGTCCAGGCCAAAAGCGTTTCCAAAATCGCTCACACCTTCAAAACCAATTTGTATACTTTGCCCCGCATAAGCCGAAAGATCAACTGATTCCATTTTCCAGTCGGGTGTGGTAAAGGTTGCATCATAACGTTGAAAACCTTTTAAACGTGTCCATGTAACACCCTTATCAGTTGATACACTCAAATACATGCTATCAAGATACGTAGTAAACTGCAGGTCATCATGGCTCATGTAAAATTCCACGCTATTTGTTCCACCGCTTTTCAGCGTTAAACAATTACTATATAAACGTGAAATTGTTCCGGGAGGATTATCATAAGAATCAAATAAGAAGAAATTAGAACCCCCGTGGGGAGCTAAAGGAATGGTCTGATCCGGATTTGTATAATTTCCGGTCTGGATGAACCATGCCTGGTTGACGGCAACAATTGATGCGTAGCTAAATACCGGCAACGTGCCTTCGACATCTTCAGCCGCGGGGAAAGTGGTAATTGTTCCCGCAGTAACAGATTGTATTGAAGCCATGTCGTTGTTACTTATCGGATCACCGGCTAATACCACAGAGGCATTTACATCATTGACCCCTGGGTTGCTTATGTTGATACCTATAAAGGCAACAAGCGCAGTATTACCAGGCGGGATAGAAGAAGAATTATTAAGGGTAGACATAAAAGAATTGGCTCCACTTATCGTTAATGTAACCGCAGCGGCGCCCGGAGCAATAGCAGTATTTCCCGCATTTCTTATCACAACAGAAAAGTTCTGTGGAGCGCTATAGCACGAAACAACAGAAGGTTCTACAATTTGGCTGATACCCGCGTCAATAGGATTGGAGGAAGTATAAAATATCGCAAATGCCGGGTGTATTTGAGAACTACTTGTAAGTAAATTTGATGGAGTGCCCGAGGTACCACTAATGTATTTCGCCGAATTCACGATATAATCCGGTATGTCCGAAGCGATATCAATCCCCCATACAACTTCACCGGTTGCAGGGGCAGATTGTGTGTATTCTACAAGAACTTCAATATTGTTGCCTGTATACAAAAATGGAGTACTTAAAATAAATGCCTTGAACCCGCCGGTGCTACCTATGGAATCAGTAGGATCATTATCATAAACGAGAGTTGCACTCGCACTTTCGGTTGACCAATCAACCGAAGCAGCACCAAAATCAGTAGCGACAGTGTTTTTAAAATAGATTTTACAGTTAACCGTGCCACTAAGCATCCCATATAAGCCTGATAAAGATACTCGTGGAAAAAAAAGAGAATCTATTGTTGAGTTGGAAGACATTCCGGTTAATAAACTCGCCGGATAAATATAAGCGTGCCTGTTCCAAGAAATTGTAGTATTTGTGGCAAAAGGACCATACATATTAGAAGAAGAGGCATATGTTCCTGCTCCACCATTGGTACCTATCGCAATGAAAGTCTGGCTGTAACTAAATTTGAAAAACAGCAGTAATAGAATTGGCAGGTAAATTTTTTTCATTTATAAGTTTTTAGTTTATGGATATTTAAAGATAATAAGATGGATGGCAAAATAGATCAAAGTGAAAAAATATATCTTAATGATAAAATCGAGCTTTGATAATACACTCTTTCCTTACGTTACAAATCCCGCATATTAGCCTTGGAGGGCTCTTTAACGAAACTTTTTAAAAATTACTTGAAAAAAATAATTTTTTATTTGATGTTTTATCGTAGCTTCATTTTACCTTTAAACCCTTCATTAATCCATTACTCAATTCAAATACATTATTTGGTATCTTTTTACAATAATTGAAATAGTTCTCCGTTTTATATTGTTGATAACCGTTTCCAATTAAAATAAAATAAGAATTCGGTAATCGTGCATAATTATTTTAATTTAAATTAATTATTACATTTGCCCCTTACCCTCAAAAGTAAAAAAATGAAGAACAAATTGTTCATTCCAATGGCCGCCTTAGCAGTGTTTGCTGTAACTGGTTGTGGAAAATCCGGAAAATCGAAAGGCCCTAAAAATGATTATGGCCAGCTCGTCGGTGCCGCTCCCGGCACGCGTTATAGCTTACCTAAACCCCCCGGTATGGTATATGTACCACCAGGAACGTTCCACATGGGGCCTAGTGATGAAGACGTAAATTATGCATTTACGGCTCGTAACAAGCAAGTATCCATTAGCGGGTTTTGGATGGACGCCACAGAAATTACCAATAATGAATACCGCCAGTTTACCAATTGGGTACGTGACTCAATTGCGGCTAAGCTTATGGGATTTGTAAAGCAAGGTGCTGATGGTAACGAATACATCGACTGGAAAAAAGCTGCCACTATTAAGTGGAACGAAAAAGCAACTATGGAAAAAATAGATGCTATGATCGTTACCCCTGATAACAGAATATTTGGTAAAAAAGAGCTTGATCCTCTAAAAATAGTGTATCATTCAGAGACGTTTGATTTTAAGGAGGCAGCTAAAAGAGAAAATGCTACTGTTCCCCGCGGGAAATTCATTTTGAAATATGATATACCTGTTTATCCCGATTCTTTGTGCTGGGTGAGAGACTTCGCTTATTCATACAATGAACCAATGGCCAAACAATATTTCAGTCACCCCGCTTTCGGAAACTATCCCGTAGTAGGAGTAACATGGAAACAAGCTACCGCCTTTTGCGAATGGAGAACACAGTATTTAAACTCTTACCTGGTCAATAAAAACAGGTCAACAGAATCACCTTTCAGGCTTCCTACTGAAGCACAATGGGAATATGCAGCAAGAGGCGGAAGATCCCAATCTCCGTATCCATGGGGCGGCCCTTATTTGAGAAATAAAAAAGGATGCCTGCTTGCCAACTTTAAGCCTGGACGCGGTAACTATCCTGAAGATGGCGGCTTTTACACGGTACGGGCAGATGCTTACTGGCCTAACGATTTCGGATTATATAACATGGCAGGAAACGTTGCTGAATGGACATCATCTCTTTATTATGAAGGAGGTTACAATTTTCAACACGATATGAACCCTGACATTCGTTATAATGCAAAAGACCAGGATCCTCCGCGTATGAAACGCAAAGTTATCCGTGGTGGTAGCTGGAAAGATGTTGGATACTTCCTTCAAACGAGCACAAGAGCTTATGAATACCAGGACACTTCCAAAGCTTATATCGGTTTCCGTTGTGTAATTGATTTACCCCCTGTTACCAGCAAAAAGGGTAAAAAATAAATTTAAACTCATAGAATAAACTTTTAAGAAACAACTTACTGCCTGTATTAATATTACTTTAATATAGGCATTGTATTTTATAAACCTGACTAAATCAACCTTAAACAAAACCAATTAAAATTCAATTATCATGCCTCACAGAAAAAGAACCTTTTTAACTCTAATTGACGTATTAGTAAGCGCTGGTGCTGCTGTAATCATATTTGCAGCCTGGGCTAAATTAACTCACCAATCATACGCGGACACCATGCTGACCGTAGGTATGTGGACTGAAACAGCTATCTTCCTGGTATATGCCGGAATAGAATGGGTAAAACCTAAAAAGCACGAAGAAGATCTCCAACCGGGTGAAGAAGAAGTACCTGTTGTAAAAGGAAATCCTGCGCTAGCGTCTATGGATAAAATGCTTTTAGAGGCTGATATTACGCCTGTTAATCTAAAGAGACTTGGAGATAACTTCCAAAAATTAGGAACTACAGTGTCAAACATTGGTGAAGTAGGAGATGTTGTAAAATCTACAGGAGAATTTTCTGCCAAGACAAAAGAAGCTACATCTGCTCTTGGTATGATGAAAGATGCTTATGTAAATTCTGCAAACACTATGAGCAGCTTCAACAACGCTGCCGACAGTGCGAAAGGTTTTCACGACCAGGTAACAGTTCTTACAAAAAATCTTGGATCTCTGAATACTATCTACGAACTGGAGCTTAACGAAAGCAATAATCATCTTAAAACACTTAATAGTTTCTACGGTAAAATGGCGCAGGCGAGCGAAGTGATGATGTCTACGGTAGATGATGCACAGAGTGCTAAAGAGCAAATAGGTGCTTTAGCAAATAATCTTGGCAAACTAAACCAGGTGTATGGCAATATGCTTAGTGCTATGCAGGGAAGACAATAATTCCATCAATAATCCAATTTAACTAACGAACAAAGTAAAAATAAGAAACCATGGCCCTACCTAGAGAACCGCGGCAGAAGATGATCAACATTATGTACTTGGTGCTCACTGCTATATTAGCACTTAATGTATCTGCCGAGGTGATTAATGCATTCAAAACTGTAAACACAAGTTTGATTACTTCGAATGCAAATATTACCGCTTCAAATGGCACCATTTATAAATCCCTGCAGGAAAAACTTGCAAACCCTCAATCCCACGATAAGGCTTTAATTTGGGAGCCCAGGGCAATGGATGCAAAAAAATATTCCGAAGATCTCAGCAATTATATTGAAACCCTTAAGACCGATTTGAAAAAGGGCGCGGATCTGAGAATGAAATGGGACAAAGTAAGAAAAGACAGTGTGGAAGATTACAGGATGGATAATCTAGATGCTTCTACAAGGCTTTTCGAAACTAAAGGAAAAGGAAAAGAACTTGAAGCACGATTAAAAAAATACAAAGATGATATGCTCGGTATTGACCCGACTATTAAAGCTCAGTTTGAAAAGACCTTTCCTGTAAATGTGGTACCTCCGCCAAGCCAGGAAGGTATTCAAAAAGATTTCACCCAGTCTTTTTTTCACATGACCCCCACTATTGCGGCATTAACAATGCTTAGTAAGTTTCAGAACAATGTGAAGAATGCCGAAAGTGAAATCGTTACCTACTGCCACAACCAAATAGGAGCTGTTGAGGTTCACATGGACCAGGTAGGTGTATTAGTTGGGCAAAATTCAAATTACCTTATGCCTGGACAGGAGCTTAAGATTACTGCGGGTGTTGGCGCTTATAGCTCTTCAGCGGCTCCTACCATATCAATTAATGGTAGCAATGTAAATGTGGCAAACGGGCAAGGAACTTATACCACAACCGTAAGTGGCGGAGGCGAGCATACTGTAAATGTTAACGTAACCTTTAGGGATGAAAATAACAAAATTCAAACTAAGTCTATGCCGGTAAAGTATGTTGTTGGAACTCCGGGCGGTTCTGCGGTCATGCTTGATAAAATGAATGTATTTTATATTGGAGTTGACAATCCCGTTACCATTTCTTCAGGAACTGGTTGGGATAAAACCCGTGCGACTATTACTTCAGGAAGTTTATCAGGAAGTAATGGTAAATTTATCGTTAAGGTTAGTGCTGTTGGTAAAACAACTATCAATGTAAATGCCGATGGTAAGAATAGCGCCTTTGATTTCAGGATAAAAAGAATTCCTGATCCAATTCTAAAAGTAGGCCCAACCAGTGGTGGCCGTGTACAATCTGTTGTATTCAAAAATCAGCAATTCGCACGTGCAGATCTGGAAAACTTTGACTTTGATGCAAGATTTAGTGTTGTTAGCGCAACTGTATATTTTTCTGGTGCTAATTTCCCAAGTGTACAATCAGCGACTATTTCAGGTGGTAACCTTAGCGCTCTTTCAGGTCAGTTACAAAAATGCATCCCGGGAACTTCAGTTACCTTTGACAACGTAAAAGTTCAGGGACCTGATGGTGTAGTACGTTCTATCCCTGGTCCGGGTTTCATATTATATTAAAAGAATAAATAAAATGGTTATGAAAAAGATAATTGGAAAATGTTTAATGCTTGTACTATGTTTTGCCATGGTTGGCCATGTTGCGGAAGCGCAGGCGAAAAAGAAGAAGCCTGCATCACGTACCGTGAAAAAGCGTACAACCGCTAAGAAAACGACCAACTCGAAAACTAAGGCAAGTATTAAGCCGGCTGTAGCAGCGGACACTGCTGTGGTAATAGCACCACCAAAAATCGACAGTCTTCCAATCCAGGTAGTGAAAAAATCGTTGCGCCCCGATGATGCGATTGAACGTAATCTCGTAACAGAGAGGACACCCCTCCCTTATGAAAACTTACGTGAAGACGATGCAGTTTACAGGCAAAAGATATGGAGAGAGATAGACACGCGTGAAAAAATGAATCTTTCTTTCCGGTATTCAGCAAATGATAATAATGGCAACCAGCGCTTTATTTCAATATTATTCAAGGCAATTCAGGATGGGCCGGATAATAATGGCGTAACTGTCTTCAGCCCCGTGGATGACCGGTTCACAACTCCAATGACTGTTGGAGAAGTTGCCAAGGTTATATCGGGAGGCAGTGTTTCGGTACCTATATATGATTCCCTTGGAAATGTAACGGGTTATAAAGAAACAGTTGCTGAAGTAAACCTTGATTCTTTTTATAAATTTCGCATTAAAGAGGAAGTAATTTTTGATAAAGAAAGCTCCAGGTTGTTCTGGAGAATATTAGGGATCGCCCCGGTTAAAAATGTTATTACTTCACAAGGTCTGGATCTTGGAGAAACCGAATTGTTTTGGGTGTATTACCCTGACATGAGGCCGATATTTGCAAAGTATGAAGTGTATAATTCAAAAAATTATGGTGCACGTATGAGTTGGGAAGAGCTTTTTGAAAGCCGTATGTTCTATGGAAGAATCATAAAAAGCACACTCGATAATCCTTATGATCAATATCTCTCCCAGCAGTTGGGTTTAAAAGACAGCCGTATCTTGCAATTGCTCGAAGGTGAAAACATAAAAGAAAAAATATTTAATTACGAACAGAATTTGTGGAGTTACTAACCTGACACATCTGTGTAATTTGAGAGGGCTGTTACAAATTAATTTTGTGACAGCCTTTTTTCATTTCAAAACTTTTTGAAAAAAAATTATTGAAATTAGCCTCGTCCGGGGAAATGGTACCAAGGCCTTTCAAATGTTTCCAAAAATTTGATACTGAATTATCTTCACGGTAAAACATCACAATCAAAACAATTGTAAAGACATTGTGTTAACATGTAATAAAAAAGTATGAAACAGAAAAACACAATTCTGGTTATTTTAAATTCAGTTTCCCTGCTTGTCATGTTGTACGCAAATTATGCGAGCAATACTGCCGTATTTTCAAAATTCACTGTTTCAGATATCAGCCATAAATATGATACTCTATTCGCACCAGCAGGGTATGCTTTCATAATCTGGGGCTTTTTATTTTTACTTGCGATATCTTTTGTTATTTACCAATGGTTTCAATTAAAAAAAGGTGATCCCGGGCAATACATAAAGAGAACGGGGATTTGGTTTACCGTTGGGAATATTGCTAACTCTTCATGGTTATATTTCTGGACAAATGAAATGGTGGGATGGTCGGTCATACTAATTCTGTTGCTTTTGCTAAGTCTCATCATATTAACAATACAGCTTCGCCTTGAACTTGACGATAAACCCGTAAGTATTATTTTCTTTGTATGGTGGCCAATCACATTTTATCTCGGGTGGATAATGGTAGCAACTATTGCCTGTATTTCCGCCTGGTTAGTCTCCCTGCAATCGGCAACTTACAGCCTTTCCGAAAGTATCTGGACTATCAGCCTTATATTGATTGCTAGTGTGCTTTATTTGATTTTAATTTTTAAAAGAAATATGCGGGAAGCGGCTCTTGTGGGAGCATGGGCTTTCATAGCCATTGCTTTTCGCCAATGGAATGAATACGATAACATTGGGACATGCGCTTTTATAGCTGCACTAATTCTACTAATGGCAAGCGCTTTTCATGGATATAAAAACAGAAACTATAACATCATCGCAAAATTGAAAAGGCATGAATGGTAATATTGCTTCGTCGTGCCTGATTAACTTTATAAAAAACCCGGGCTGTGATTTTCACAGCCCGGGTTGTATTTTTTATCTATTTCTATTTAGAATTGAAAGTAATGGACGTTATTCCTCCCGTTATTGGTTGAGTAGGTTTGTATACAATGAATAGCGTATGGAATTTCCCATCTGCAACCGGTTCAAGTTTAATATTGGCAAGCCCAAACTGTTGTCCTTTAGGAGCCACAGGCACATTTCCGGCACCCAACAATTTGCCATTAGCAGCATCCAGATGAATTTCAAAATCTATAGTTTTTGACGGCGGAGCTTGCCATCCAGCGGAAAGACTAATTGACTTTACGCCCATAAGATCAATACTATCCACGGCTACCCAGCCATCAACGGCAGGAAAGATCATTACATTATTACCATTATACTTGAATGGATTAAATCCTTTTACTTTTTCAGTTCCGGCAAATGTTATTGTATTACTTCTTAAAACAAAGGAATTACTTCCGGTCAAGGCTTTAATATTATTTCCGCCCTTATCAGTATAGCTTGCAGATAAAACCATTACGCTTCCTGGTTTTTGATTTGCCGGAGGGACTATCGATCCTTCAGCCGGCAATGATTTTTTTGTTGAAGCCGGTTCTGCTAGTGATAATATCCAGTTTACCATTTGATGCACATCGGTCTCAGAAAGTGTTGGGTGCGCTGCCATCGCTACATCTCCCCATACACCGCTACCACCTTTAATGATCTTTTGAGTAAGCGTACTCATAGCACCGGGTTGCTTACTATACCGTTGAGCCACCTGTATGAAAGCTGGTCCAATAGATTTTTCCTCTTCCTTATGACAACTCTTACAGTCAAGAGAAAATACAAGGCTTCTCCCACCAATATTTGCTTGCCCTTGCTGATGCCCCATAGAAGCAGCAGCCTTATCATATCCTTCAACATAATCGACTGAGACAAACAAATTGGCCGGATCTATCTTAGACGTATCATGGCTGTCGGTTACTTTTACATCATACTTAACTGGTGTTCCGGGCATATAAAACGATTTATTCCCACCAGTAATATCTATAGTAACCTGCGGCGCTTCGTTTCCTGCATACACATAAACCGCAGTACTTTTTGAAGAAGCTCCTTTGTCATCTTTTGTTTCCACAGAAATAGGATAGTCGCCTGCAGTAGTAAATGTGTACTCTAACTCTGGTGAAGTTGTTTCTTTCGTAACACCGTTTCCAAGATTCCACAGGTAGGTTATTTTATCATTTTCAAGATCTTTTGCAGTAGCGGTAACCTTTATGGTAAATGGAAGTACACCGGAGGTTTTATCTACATTAATCGCGCTGATTACCGGTGGTCGGTTACCTCCGTTAAAATCAATTCTTGAAAGACCAGCATCAGGATTTTTTGTAAACCAACCGGTGCCGTATTCGAGCAGATATAACTTACCATCCGGCCCTACCTCCATGTCAATCAGGTTATTTAGCTTAATGCTGCCAAAGAAGGGCTCCATTTTGTCGAAGTCACCGTTTGGCTGCATGGTTACCGCTTTTATCCATCCCCGAATCCAATCATAAATGATCAACTTACCATTATAATAATCCGGAAGACGGGTTTCTTTTGGATACATATCAGTGTAATAAACCGGACCCGCCATCGCGTTTCTGCCACCTGTACCCACCTGGGGGAAATCCGGTGAAACAGCGTAAGGATACCATATAAATGCAGGCTGTGCCGGTGGCAATTCTCTTAGGCCAGTATTATTTCTAGAATCATTTATCGGATGGTTTGGATCAAATGCGGCCCCACTCTCGCCTGTGGCATAATTATACTCCCGGTATGGATAATTATTTCCGACAAACAATGGCCATCCAAAAAAGCCAGCTTTACGTGCCTGGTTCACTTCATCATACCCGCGAGGACCACGGGTAGTAAGGCTGTCATTATTTGCATCAGGGCCTACCTCACCCCAATATAAATTACTGTTTTTCTGGTCAACGCTGATGCGGTAAGGATTGCGATCACCCATCACATAAATTTCAGGCCTTGTCTTGTCTGTACCCTTTGGGAACAGGTTACCTTCGGGTATATCATAGCTTCCGTCATCATTTACTTTTATTCGCATAATTTTTCCACGCAAATCATTGGTATTGCCGGCAGACCTTCTTGCATCGTATTGCTGGTGACCCGGCTCATCATTCAATGGAGCAAAACCGTGATTGACGTACCTGGAGCCGGGTTCATCAAATGGTGTAGAATTATCACCCGCTGAAAAATATAATAGCTTATCTGGCCCAAATGCAATTGAGCCGCCGGTATGGCAACAAATTTCACGTTGCGACTTTACTTCAAGAATTACTTTTTCAGTAGCCTTATCAAGTGTATCGTTGATAAATGTAAAGCGTGACAGCCGGTTAACTGAAGTATCTGCCGGGCTATAGTAAATATATACCCAATGGTTTTTTGCAAAGTCCGGATCTTTTGAAAGTCCCAGCATTCCTTCTTCAGCGTTTACTCCGGGAGTATGTAATGTTTTATAATACACATCAAAGAAACCAACCTGCTTTACTTTTTTAGTATCGTGTTTATATAACATAATTTCTCCCCGGCGTTGTATCACCATAATATCAAAATTTGGGAGAATGGTCATCTCTGTTGGTTCGAAAAATTCGCCCTGTACCAGTGAAGTTTTGGTAAACCGGTTATCCTCCGGAGGTATTTGCGTTGTCGATTTTGAATAATCGAGCTCCTTATTATCGCCTATCGCATATTCAATTCCGCCTAATATATGTTTGAGATAAAGTGGTTCGGCATATGATTCCTTCGTGTGCCCAAGATTTGTATAAAAGGCACGTCCGCCATCATAATCATGATACCAGGCCATTGGATGATTGTCACCATTTACACCACCATGATAACTTTTCTCATCTATATTCAACAGCACATGAATGTCCTTACTTATTTTTTTAAAGCTGTAAAATTCGTCGGTTCTTTTCCATTCTTTCGGAAGGTCCTGTGTTGCTTTACTATTTGCATCAATAACATGTAATACGCCTGGTTGAATATTTGGAAAAGTATCATTGATGCCGGGATGGCTTAGAAAATAAGCTCCGACTAATCGACCATACCATCCCCAGTCATATTCACAATCTGCCGCCGCATGAATACCCATAAAACCTCCGCCTGCCTGTATGTATCTCTCAAATGCGGCCTCCTGCCTGCTATCCAACACATCACCTGTTGTGCTCAGGAACACCACCGCTGCATATTTCTTTAGAGTATCTTCATTAAACATGTCAGCATTAGTAGTCGTATCCACATCAAATTTATTTTCACTGCCTAGCTTTTCAATAGCAATATTACCTTCTGCAATAGACTCGTGGTGATAACCGGATGTTTTACTGAAAACCAAAATCCTGGGATTGCCCGGACGTTCGTTGGAACAAGAAAAACCTATGACAATAATCAAGAAAAAAGCAAGCAATTTAATAACGACTTTAGATTGGTTCATGTGAGTTTTTAATTTATTGGTATCAAAAATATTTGTTTTTGTTTATTAAATGATCATTTAAAAGGTGATGGGCTTATGCATGTCCACCCCCCGTCAATTACTAAGCTTTGCCCCGTTATATGTCTTGATTTTTCTGACACAAGAAATAAAGCAGCATTTGCAATATCAGATACATTGGCCGGGCGTCCCATGGGCGTTATAGACGACCACACGGTTTCATAGCCGGGATCATCCAAAGTCCTCTCTGTAAGCGTAGCTCCCGGAGCAATAGTGTTTACGTTGATCTTAAACTCTGAAACTTCAATAACCAAATTTTTGGCAAGCATCTCCAAAGCTGCTTTAGTCATACCGTACGCAGCAAGATTTTTGTGAGCCTGGTGTCCTGTTACCGAGGATGTAAATAATAATGAACCGCCATTCTTCTGCTGTTTCATTTGGTTGGCTGCAGCCTGCGCAAGGAAAAATGTACCTCCCAGGTTAACCTGCAAAACCCTAAAGAAAGATTCAGGGGTGTAAGTAAAAAAATCTCCAAATAATGTTATACCTGCATTTGCGATAACGATATCAAGTCCTCCAAATTGCGCTACAGTAGTTGCTACCAGGTGGTGAATAAAAGATGTATCGCCAACATCACCCGCAATCGCCACACATTTACACGCTGCGTTCTTCGTTATCGTTTCAACTGCCCGATTGGCAAGTTCTTCATCAACGTCATTCAATATGACCTGTGCGCCTTCTTCGGCGAGATTTCTGCATATTTCAAAACCAATACCTTGCCCCGCACCGGTTACTATGGCAACTTTATCAACAAAGCTCATATCAATCGTTTCTTTTTATTTAACGCAGCTCTTTAAAACTTCAATGTCGTAAAATTATTTTTAAAACAAGCAAATCTGCACGGGGTTAGACCTTTTATTTTTATTGTACACACGACAAAAAAGTTATGTATAAATGATCAACCCGTTTTTATTACATAAACTTAAAGAATTTGTTTTTGCAAATGGTTGTAAAGAATAAATATTTCCTAATGAGATAGCCGGATCAAGTCAACATGGTAGCAATTTTACATCTGAATGACAGGGGAGTAAAAGTTAAATACCTTTGAAAGGATTGAGCCAATCGGCAAACTTTCACAAATAAGAAATAAAATAAGATGTTGAATAACCTGCGAATTTGGATAGCAAAAAGATATCAAAAAATAATTAACAGCATAGCATTTTATCCTGCGCTTATCGCTTTTTCATTTCTTATTCTTTCTTACTTGTTTATCGCTTTCGACTTTTCTGATGCTGGCAAGCAAATAAAATCCCAGTTACACTGGCTAAGCCTGAAAGATGCTTCCACGGCACGCAGTATTATTTCTTCCATTGCAGGCGGAATTATTTCACTCACGGTTTTTAGTTTTTCGATGGTGATGATAATACTTAACCAAACGGCATCTCAAATGAGTAATAGAATCCTGGATAAGTTGATAGGAAACCGTTTTCAGCAGATTGTACTTGGGGTTTATATAGGCACCATCGTCTTCGCACTTTTCTTATTAAGCACCATTCGGGATCTTGATTCAGGGATTTCTGTTCCCGCATTAAGCACTTACCTTCTGATCCTGCTCACTATAGTAGATATTTTTCTTTTCATCTACTTTCTTCATTTCATTACCCAATCGGTAAAATATGAAGTAATTATCCGGAGAATTTACAGCGAGACTAAATCAAAAATGAAAAATCATTGCCCTTTGAAAGAAGAAGGAAAAAAGGATGCCCTGCCGGCTAATGAATTTTTTGCAAATGCAAATTCTTCAGGCGTGTATGAAGGCTTTAATAAAAGTACCCTATTACAGCTCTGCAGCAAAAATGACTGCGTCTTACATGTCTTAAAACCTCCCGGAACTTTTGTTTATAGTAACACACCTCTTGTAAGAATTTCAAAAAAAATAAAAGACGAAGCAGCTACCGAAATTGCAAATTCACTGTATATACACGACAACGAATCGATAGACAATAATTTCTTTTATGGCTTCAGGCAATTAATGGAAGTTGCCATAAAAGCCTTGAGTCCCGGAATTAATGATCCGGGAACCGCTGTTCAATGTCTTCGTGCTTTGTCAAAATTATTTATTTTCAGGATGAATAATTTTCCTGCGGGCCAGGTAAAAGATAAAGAAGGCCGTGCAAGAATAATCGTTGAAGAGATTACTCCCGGGGATATGTTCTCCATTTGTTTTTTACCAATATGGAAATATGGTAAAGACGACCTTATGATACAAAGTGAACTTTTACAAATACTAACCCATCTCCGTTTGTTCACCAATATTCCCACCGTGAATAAATTATATAACCAGGTAGCATTTGCTATCAAAAATGAAGAGCTCCATTACTCATCGTTATAGGTAAAACTTGAAGCGTGTAAGATTTAATAAAACTTTTGTTTCTTCACAATAAAAAATGGCTAAAGCAAAAATCATAAATGGCTATCCATTTATTAAGTATAAACAAAAAGGATTCTCCGAAAAAGAAAGCCTTGCAAGGTCAAAGCAATTTTTAGGCGACATGCTGCATCGGAGAAGTGTACGCTACTTTAGCAATAAACCTGTTTCAAAAGAGCTTATTCATAATGTACTCTCTGTGGCCAACAGTGCACCATCAGGCGCCAATAAGCAACCGTGGACCTTTTGTGCTATACAGGATGTTGCTATAAAAAAACAAATACGGGAAGCTGCAGAAAAAGAAGAATATAAAAGTTATAATGGAAGAATGCCCGCTGAATGGTTAAAAGACCTGGCTCCCCTTCAAACCGATTAGAAAAAACCATTTCTGGAAATTGCCCCATGGCTCATAATAATATTTAAAAAATCATACGAAACAGATACTTACGGTCAAAAGAGAAATAACTATTATGTTTTAGAAAGTACCGGTATAGCAACCGGCTTTTTAATTACAGCCATCCATAACGCCGGACTTGTAACATTAACGCATACCCCAAGCCCAATGAACTTTTTATCGAAATTGCTTAATCGTCCTGAAAATGAAAAACCTTTTTTACTCTTACCTGTTGGTTATGCAGCCAATGAATGCCGGGTACCGGATTTAAAAAAGAAAACAACAGACGAGGTGAGTGTTTTTTATTGATTAAATTATGAAGAAGAATATATTCAATTAATTCGCTCTTCGCTCCCGGAATTCTCATTCATCATAGCAAATTTCAAACGTTAGCAAGTCGGGCAGCAAACAAATGGCACTTCAGTTAATGGTGAAGTTCGAAGTATCCTAAAATTTCCCAAATTCCCTGATAAGGTATATCATTTATTTGAGCGGCATCGCCTGGCGCAACTCCTGTGGCAAAGACAGAAAAAGGCATATTCATCATTTTTGATAATGACGAATCATTGGTATGCGTATTTAATATTGCACCTCCCACAACTCCGGGCTGTGGCCTGTTAAACTTATTAATGTGCTCCCGTATATTTGTAATATTCCCAAAGATTTCCACAACAAGTACGCTTAACAAGGAGTCTTCCGGTAATCCTCTGCTTGCAAATAATTCAAACAGTTTTTGAGAAATGTCCGGCGTTATAGATGGAAAATATCATGAAGAAATAAACTGTCCGGCGCAGTTTGATTTGCCACTATCTAAGCCTTTCATTAGAAATCTTTTTCTATTTGATAAATGGCAATGATTCATTTTTTGTAATTAGTTATCTTGCAGCCTACACCTGCTTTTCATCTTAAAAATACTCTTATGGCACTTTGGATTATTCTCGGCATTATTGTCCTACTCATTATCTGGATAATATCAATGTATAATGGTTTGGTAAAAGCCAAAATAAAAGTAGATAATAGTTGGAGTGATATCCGTGTTTTTTTGAAAAAAAGATTTGATCTCATACCTAATCTCGTGAATACGGTGAAGGGATACGCAACACATGAAAGCCAAACTTTTGAAAAAGTAACTGCTGCACGCAATGCAGCAGCAGCAGTACCAGCGGGAGATGTACAAGGCGCCGCACAAGCAAACCAGGTTTTAGGAGGAGCACTCCGGGGATTACTTGCCGTGGCTGAGAGCTACCCGGAATTGAAAGCAAATCAAAATTTCCTGGAATTGCAAACGGCTCTTCAATCCATCGAGGGCGATCTTGGAAATGCACGGCGCTATTATAATGCAACGGTAAGAGATTTCAACACTTCTATACAGCAATTTCCGGGAGTAATCGTTGCTAACTTTGCGGGTTTTAAGGCAAGGGAATTTTATGAACTGGACAACCAGGCCGAAGCGCAAAATGTTGAAGTAAAGTTTTAATTCATTTTAGATGAAGAAACTTTTTATAATTATTTTCTTTTCAGTTTTTGTTATTGGCACCGCAAGAGCCCAGGAATATTTTACAATACAGCAGTATGGTATTGATGTAAAAATTAATAAAGATGCGTCGCTTGATATTGCTGAAAAAATAAACGTTTTATTCAGTGAACCGAGGCACGGTATCATCCGGAAAATTCTCTACAGATATAAATTGCAATATTTACCAGAAGGCGCAAATAAGGCGAGTATGCCATTGCAGGCTGATGGATACAACCGCATAATCATTGAAAACATAAAAGTTCCGGGATGGAAGTATGAAGTAAGTAATGAAGGAAATTACAAATCTATAAAAATTGGTTCGGCAAATGAATACATTCGCAACGACCAGCAATTCATAATTACTTACCACATAGAAAATGCTATAAATTTTTTTAAGGACCATGCCGAATTTTATTTCAATTTAATTGGCAATGAATGGGCAACCACTATCAAATCTGTAAATTTTACAATCAAACTACCGCAAGAACTCTCCGATACATCAAACTATTTTGTAGCAACAGGTTCTTTAGGTTCAAAAGATCATAACGCAAAAACAACATGGAGTGAGAACACAACATTTAGCGGCCACACTACGGAACCATTAAATGCTTTTGAAGGATTAACGGTTGGGATAGGCTTTCCTAATGGCTATTTAAAAAAGCCTGATTATACATTCCATGGAATTTATTGGCTGCTGTTGCCGATTATCATTTTTGCAGGGATGTTTTATGTATGGAAACGGTGGGGTAAAGATGATGAAGTAACTGTTCAAACTGAATTTTATCCACCCGAAAATATTAGCCCGGGAATTTCGGGATACATTATCGATGGAAAGCTCGACCGCAGAGACCTTACTGCATTAGTTCCTTACTGGGGCGCAGGCGGATATCTACAAATAAATGAAACAGAAAAAAAACATTTATTAGGACTGGTGAAGACTAAAGAATATGAATTTATAAAGTTGAAAGATCTCCCTTCAAGCGCACTCACATTTGAAAAAACTTTTTTCAATGGAATTTTTAAATCGAGTGATCATGTACAACTCAATGACCTAAAAGATAAGCTTTATACGTCCATGAATACTGCCAAGACAGAACTTCAAAGAGAAATTGACAGGAGTAACTACTACGTAAAATATTCGAGGGGAATGGCAGGATTTTTTTCACTGCTTGGCTTTGTAATGTTAGCCTTGGGCATAGTAAAAATGGTGAGCTATTGGTACGAAAATAAATGGATGGGAATCGCGATAACAGCAAGCGGGGTTTTCATTTTAATCTTTGGGCTACTAATGTCTAAAAAAACTCCAAAAGGAACCGCGTTATATCACAAATTATTGGGATTTAAAGAGTTTATAAAATCGGTTGAAAAAGATCGTTTACAGGAATTTTTAAAGCAGGATGAAAATTATTTTGATAAGGTGTTGCCTTATGCAATTGTATTTGATGTCGCCGATAAATGGAAAGATAAATTAAAAGGGCTTGATGTTCCACCACCTTCGTGGTACCACGGCAGTTATGCGGGAAGTAATTTCAACACACTTATGTTCATGAATAGCCTTGACAACTCTATGAAGACTATGACGAATACTTTCTATAGTTCACCACACAGCAGCGGGAGCAGTGGCGGAAGTTTTAGCGGAGGAGGAGGATTCTCCGGTGGTGGATTCGGTGGCGGTGGCGGGAGTAGCTGGTAAAGCGAAAGAATTTTCTGAATTTTTATAAACTATTTCAGCGGAGACTGAGGGATTCGAACCCTCGATACAGTTTCCCGTATACACACTTTCCAGGCGTGCTCCTTCAACCACTCGGACAAGTCTCCATTTTTAAAAGGACGGCAAATTTACTAAATCATTCCAGAACTTTCTCCATTTGCATAGACCGTGAACCTTTTATAAGAATAAGAGCATTTTCAGGCTGAAATTTCTTTAGCCATTCGCGTGCCTGTAATGCATTTTCATAATTAATATATTTGTTTGAAATTTCTCCGAACCCTTCTCCAACAAATACAACTTTTTCAAAATCATATTTATCAATAAGTGAAACGATAGCCTCATGTTCGCTTTTAGTGTCCTCACCCAATTCCATCATACTGCCGAGTAGCAAGATTTTTTTGGCTCCGGCCATGGACGCAAAATTTTCAATGGCCGCTTTCATGCTGCCGGGATTTGCATTGTATGTGTCCGATATAATAGTATTGCTGCCCTTTTTTATCAACTGTGAACGGCTGTTTGACGGAATGTAATTTTCAATTGACTCCTTTATTTTTTGATTATCGATATCAAAATATCGCCCGACGCAAAATGCTGCCATTATATTTGAAAAATTATAAGAGCCCACCAGGTTGGTCTTTATGTCAATTGGCATCTCGCCGAAAATATTTACCTCTATAAAAGGATCGCTTTTAATTATGTTTCCCTTTAAACTTTTGCCGTCTCTTCCATAAGAGATAATTGTATGTATGCCATTTGCCAATCTAAAAACAGCTTCATCATCACTATTTACAAACGCGGTACCTGAGTATTCACGCAGGTAATCAAATAATTCACCTTTGCCCTTTTTCACATTTTCGATACTACCAAATCCTTCAAGGTGGGCTTTCCCGCAATTAGTGATAAGCCCATGGGTGGGCATCGCATATTTACAATATCCCTCTATCTCTCCAAGGTGATTGGCACCCATTTCAATTACTGACATCTCTGCATCTTCTTTTATTTTCAAAATTGTAAGAGGCACTCCGATATGGTTATTCAAATTACCCTCTGTTGTGTAAGTTTTAAATTTAGAAGAGAGGACTTTATTAAGAAGTTCTTTGGTTGTTGTCTTACCATTGCTGCCGGTTATAGCTATAAAGGGAATTTTTTTTGAAGAAGCTAATTTATCTAATTGAATTCGATGAAATTTTGCAAGATCCTGCAAGGTCGCCAAAACGTCATTTGTGAGAATTATACGATCGTCATTAAATGACATTTTTTCGTCGACAATTACCCGTGTTGCGCCAATGTCAAGAGCCTTTTGCGCAAACTCATTGCCATTAAAATTAGGGCCTTTGAGGGCAAAAAACAGATCATCTTTTTTAAGCTTTCGCGTGTCGGTTTGTACAGACGGATATTGTCTGTATATCTGGTAAATTTCTTCAATACTCATATTCGCAAATTTAAATGATCAATCAAACTTAGTATTATGAAAAAAGCCTCTTACGTTAAATAAGAGGCTTCGATTATTAAAAATGTGTGATTAGGCTTTTTTCTTCTTATTCTGCTTACGTTTTCCAAAAATATTTCCCTCTTTGAAGCCATTTCCCTCGGGGCTGCCAAGTCTTGTCATTGCGCATCTGAAACCTACAGTGCTGCTCGCCTGATCCTGCTCAAGATAGCGCCTTGCTCCCGGTGATAACCAATATGGCATATCATTCCAGCTCCCGCCTTTAATGACACGGGATTTATCGCTTATAAGGGATGATATTCCGTATCCGTAAGTTACCGCTGAAATTGAATCTCCATCTAGGTAATTGATAACATCGCCTTTTTGATAATTGCGGCGTGATACCGATTCTGCATCCGTTACCACTTCTTTTTTCAGGCGGCCTAAAGTATCTCTTTCATATTCACCCTGGCTATTCTTATAGAATTTAGTGAATTTATTACCGCGATAAGGATTTACATCATCTTCATCAAGGGAGGTAAGCGGACGATAAACATCTCCAACCCACTCACTCACGTTTCCACTCATATTATATAAGCCATATCCATTAGGGTAAAATGATTTTATCGGGCCTGGAATTGCGGCACGGTCATTTAATCCTCCTGCAACACCCATTACATCACCATTTCCTCTTTTAAAGTTTGCAAGAAATTGACCTTGCCAACTACCACGACGATTATCACGAAGACCATTTACATTTTTGCTCCATGAATATACTTGTTGGTTAGAGATAACCTCTTCTCCGTGATTTTTTTCTTTAGTACGTGGACTTGGGTTCTGAGCTATAATACCATAAGCTGCATATTCCCATTCAGCTTCCGTAGGAAGGCGATAACCTGGTAACAAAATACCATCTTCAAATGTGATCACTTTTCTTGCCCTGCCGCTTACATCTTTCAATCCACCTTTTTTAGGAGCAGTTTTATTATTGATTTCGTCCGGGTTCATCAGGTAAGTATCCGTATTAAAAGTCTGTTCTCCTTGTCCGCCTTTCATAGCGGCCAAAGGAGCCTTTTTATTAAGATAGCCCTTATCAATTAACACTTTTTCATTCACCCTGTCAGTTCTCCACACACAAAAATCATGTGCTTGCTCCCAGGTAACACCTACAACGGGATAATAATTATATGCAGGATATCTGAAATAATATTCAACATAAGGCTCGTTATATGCAAGTTCACTTCTCCAAACCAATGTATCGGGCAATGCCATTTTCATAATAGCAGTATCGTTATCAAAAGTATTGCTTAACCAGTATAAATACTCTCGGTAGTGCACGTTTGCCACTTCTGTTTCATCAATGTAAAATGAGTTTACACTCACACGGCGGGGAACATTGTTCCAGTCTCCCATAACGTCTTCTTCTTTGGCACCCATTGTAAAGGTACCACCCTGAACAAACACGAGGCCTGGACCGGCTTTCTGTTCTTTAGCTTTCAAAACATGAAAGTTTCCATAATTTTTGTCATCGTAATTCCACCCGGTTACAGAAGACTTATCTTTCTTCTTATGGCAGGATGTAAATACTAGCAATGAGGCAAGTAATAAAGTTAAAAATTTCACGGCAGATATTGATTTTAGCATGTGCATTCGTTTTGCAGATTATTTAACGAAAGGTTTTCTGTGTTATTGTGTAAGGGCAACGATTTGTAACAACGAATATAAATACTTTATTTGATTTTGATTTGTCATTTAAAAATCAATTTTCATACATTACAAATACTTTTGCAAAGCCTTCACATATCCGGCACTGATGACATTTTTATATGCGCACCTCACCGAATGCCTAATGAAAATAAGTAAAATATCGTTTACCATATTTGTATTAGAAAATTTAATCGTATTGTTTTGTGGCAATAGATTTGCATGCAATATTTTAATTCCGTCTCGCGTTGATATCAATATCGGGGCACGAAGGAATAATACAAGGCTTCCGAGGAATATATAAACGAGAAAAGACTTTAAACAAGAGATAGTAAAAACAAAACCAGCGAGTTTAAAAATCCGGAAATACCTTGCCAGCATTTACCTTCCATTTCATATTTTAATTGCCCATTTCAATAAAAAATTTATTTTTACAATTCCAAAAACTAATTTCTATAAAGTTTAGCTCTACCTAACCAAGCAAAAATTACACATGAAACAAGCAACTTTGAGATTAACGGCATTGTTAATGCTGATGGGGGGAGCATTTGTTGTTAACGCACAAAGCAATACAAATCCAATAAACGTTGTTACTACGGCCGTACCTTTTTTAAGAATTTCACCGGATGCAAGATCTGGCGGTATGGGTGATGTAGGGATAGCAACTACACCTGATGCAAATTCATCTTTTTGGAACCAGGCAAAAATTCCCTTTGCTGTAAGCAAATCATCTATTGCACTAACATATACGCCGTGGCTTAAGGGACTCGATCTTAATGATGTGTATCTTGCTTCGGCCGCCGGTTATTACAAGCTTGACGAATTTCAGGCTATTTCGGCTTCCCTGCGTTATTTCAGCTTAGGTAATATTCAATTTACTGATAACCTTGGTAATGATCTTCAAACTTACAGGCCCAGGGAATTTGCTTTTGATGCAGGTTATTCACGTAAGCTTACAGATAAGTTAGGCATTGGGATCGCGTTAAGATATATCAATTCAAATCTTGCCAGCGGGCAATCAGCAAGCGGCTCAACCTATAAGACCGGAAATTCAGTGGCAGCAGATCTTTCATTATTTCATGATGGTACAGCAGGCAGTGCAGATGGTTCAGGATTAAACTGGGGCGTTACACTTTCTAATCTCGGTACAAAAATTTCATATACAAATGATGCTTCTGAAAAAGACTTTATTCCTGCCAACCTTGGCTTGGGGATTGCTTATGTAAAGGCATTTGATGAAACAAATAAAATTACATTTGGGCTTGATATTAATAAACTGCTTGTTCCTACTCCACCTGCTATAGGCGATTCCGCAGGCCTCGCAAACTATCATAGCAAAGGTGTGTTAAGTAGTTGGTTCAGTTCCTTTGGAGATGCACCTGGTGGCTTTAGCGAGGAAATAAAAGAGTTCCAGGTTTCAGTAGGTGCGGAGTATTCTTATAATAATCAGTTTGCTTTCAGGGCTGGCTATTTTTACGAAGCACCTACTAAGGGAGATCGTAAATATTTTACCGTAGGAGCAGGATTAAATTATAATATGTTTGGATTGAACTTCTCTTATCTTATTCCTTCAGGAAATGGCATTAACAGAAATCCATTGTCAAACACTTTGCGCTTCAGTCTAATTTTTAATCTTGATAAAGATTCTGCACCGGGCGTAAGTCAATAATAACTTCCACAAATAATTTTCTATGCCTCACAAAATCAGTGGGGCATTTTTATTAGATACCGATGTTGGAAAGCCCATGTACAAAGTCCAAAGTATTATGCTACTTTAGTCAAATACAACCATATTTTTGGTACAAAAATTTCAATATTAAAATATTCATCAATGTCGTTCAGAATAGGTTTTGGAATTGACTTTCATCAGTTGGTAACAGGTCGGGAGCTCTGGTTAGGCGGTGTAAACTTACCTCACGACAAAGGTGCACTGGGCCACAGCGATGCAGATGTGTTATTGCATTCTATTTGTGATGCGTTACTTGGTGCAGCATGTCTGGGAGATATTGGGGTTCATTTTCCTGATACATCAGACGAATTCAAAAATATTGACAGTAAAATCTTGCTTCAAAAAACATTCTTGCTCATTCAAAATGCAGGCTATAGAATTGGTAATATTGATTCGACTATTTGTATAGAAAAGCCGAAAGTGCAACCTTATATTCCTGCCATGAGAAAGGTAATTTCAGAATTGCTTTCTATTGAAGAAAATGCAGTTTCAATAAAAGCAACTACATCCGAAAAAATGGGCTTCGTAGGTCGTGGGGAAGGGGTTGCGGCGTATGCAACAACCCTGATAGAATCGATAAATAAGCCTAAGTAATTTTTTTTTATCGCCTCATTTGCATTCTTATCTTTGTCGCCATGCAGGAAGTGGCCATAAAGATCATCAATACTTCAGGAAATAGCTTACCTGAATATGCAACTAACGGTTCCGCGGGGCTTGACCTGAGGGCAAATCTTGAAGCGCCTATAGTATTACAACCACTGGAAAGAGCAATGATCCCCACAGGAATTTTTATTGAAATACCATTAGGTTTCGAGGCACAGGTTAGGCCACGCAGCGGTTTGGCGATCAATCATGGAATTACCTGCTTAAATTCACCCGGAACTGTAGACAGTGATTATCGCGGGGAATTGAAAGTGATTCTTATTAACTTATCGAAGCAGGGGTATTCTGTCAGAAATGGTGAGCGCATAGCCCAAATCGTTATTTCGAAAGTCGAGAAAGCAAACTGGATACCAGTAATTGAATTACAATCTTCCACGAGGGGAGATGGAGGCTTTGGCCACACGGGCAAATTATAAACTTCAAAAAAGAAATTGAATGGGAAGGCAAATTATTCTAATCATGTTTGGCATTGCTTTACTTTACATTGCTGAAGGATGCAGGTCGACGAAAAAATTAAATAGTGCGGTTAACAAAAAAGATTCGCTCGTAATAGTTAATCCGCCGGCAGTCAAAGAAGATTCGCTTAAGGGAGCAATAAGCGTTTTAAATTCTCTGAAAAAAAACAGGATTTCTTTCACAACCTTCTCTTCAAAAATTAAAGTTCAATATGAAGACAGCAGGGGAAAACAACCCGACTTTAATGCGTTTATAAGACTTTATACTGACAGCGTTTTATGGGTTTCGATAAGCGCAACCTTTCTCAGCATTGAGGCCTTCAAAATTCTTATCACAAAAGATAGTATAACAATTGTAAATAAATTAGATAAGATCGTAGAATATCACCCCTTCAACTACATTGAAAAAATTACACACATCCCTCTAAATTTTTCGACTTTACAGGATATACTCATTGGGAATCCTATTTATGTAGGTGACAGTGTGGTTGCTTACAGGCAAACAGAAAATCACCTCCTCATTAGCACCATCGGCAAGTTTTTTAAAAACCTGATTACTGTGTCTGCTGATAATAATCTTATAGAAAGAAGTAAATTAGATGATTTGGATGTAAGCCAGAACCGAACAGCTGATATTACTTATAGTGATTATGAAAAAAATAACGGAGTTTACTTTGCAACAGGCCGTGAAATAACAGTCGCTGAAAAAACAAAAGTTGATATCAACCTGTCTTATAAACAGTACGAGTTTAACAAGGAATTATCATTCCACTTTGTGATTCCACAAAATTATAAAACAAAATAATTGTTACTTTAATGCATATCGTTTACCCATTTTCTTTTTATTAAATTTTATATGCATGCAAAGGAAAGTCGTAACAATATTGGTGTTTCTTTTTTTTACTTTAAATGCTGTTGCACAGCAACCCGAGGATAAAGATGCTCTGCAAAAAGAACGTGAAAAACTGAAAAAAGAAATTGCCGAAACCGAAAAGGCATTGGCCGAAGTAAGGAAAACAGCCAAAGTAAACATAGGCGGGCTGACGCTTATCAATAAAAAAATTGATTTGCAGGGAAATGTTATTGACAACATAAGCGGCGAAATAAAAAATCTTGATAATAATATATACACGGCTCAAAAAGACATTCAAAAAATGTCTCGTGTGCTGGATACTCTTAAAGAAGAATATGCAAAGAGCATGGTATATGCTTACATGAATCGGAGTAATTATGATTACCTGAATTTTATTTTTTCCGCGTCTAGTTTCAATGATGCTATAAAGAGAGTCGCTTACCTGAAATCATATAGAAACTATCGCGAGATGCAGGCTGAAAATATCCTAACAACCCAACAAATGCTGGAAGACAGAATAAAAGTTCTATCCGGAACAAAGCAAAGAAAAAATGTTGTGCTTGAAGAACGTGATAAAGAATTGACGCTACTTGAACGACAGCAGCAGGAAAAGCAACTGATCGTAACTAAAATTAAAGGCCAGCAAAAGGAACTAACGGCACAGGTAAATGATAAAAAAAAGCAAGATGCCAAATTGAGAAATATGGTTTCCGCAATGATTCGCCGGGAAATAGAAATAGCTCGTGCAGATGCTGCTAAGAAAGAAAAAGAAAGACTGGCAGCCTTAAAAAAGAATGCACCCGTAACTAGTAGCAGTTCAGGATCAAATACAACTAATACAAAAACAACAAAAGCGCCGGTTGAAAAAAAACCAACTGGTAGCGTACTGGTATCTACGGAAGCGGATAAGGCACTTGACGCGAATTTTGAGCGAAATCGCGGATCTCTTCCCTGGCCTGCTGCAGGATTCATAAGTGCGCATTTTGGACGCATTACGTTGCCTGGAGGAATCGACTATGATAATCCCGGAGTTACAATCGGAGCCAAAATCGGCGAGCCTGTGAAAGCTGTCTTTGACGGCGAAGTAACACTTGTAAGTTACATTGAAGATAAGCAAGCAGTGTTTTTAAAGCATGGTAAATATTTTACTGTTTACAGTAACCTTGCTTCTGCGAATGTCCAAAGAGGGGACAATGTAAAAACCGGGCAGGTAATAGGAAAAGCCGGGTCAAATGAGGAGGGGCAGGGCCAGGTTGACTTTATCATTATGAAAGAGAGTAATAATGTAAACCCCGAACAATGGTTGAAAAAGTAAACATGGAGTATCCGGCAATTGTGCTTGCAGCCATTAACTATTATCCTCCCAAAATCTTTTTATAAAGATTTTCATATTCGGGTACAATCTTGTCTATATCAAATTTTTGAGCTTGGCTGAAAGCATTTTTTTTCATTTTTTCAAATGCTTTTTCGTCAGTAAAAAGATCTATTATCTTTTTACTCATACCATCAACATCACCCACATCACTAAGAAATCCTGTAATACCTTCAATATTAATTTCGGGCAATCCTCCTGCGTTAGTTGATACCACAGGCACACCGGCAGCCATTGCTTCCAGGGCCACAAGACCAAAACTTTCATACTCACTTGGCAAAATAAACAGATCCGAAATTGCAAGAATGTCTTCCATCTGCTCCTGCCTTCCTAAGAATCTTATGTCCGCATGCGAATCGCTTTCGCGGCACACCCTTTCAACAAAGGAACGTTCGGGCCCGTCTCCCACAAATAAAAGTTTGGAAGGAATTTTTTTATTTAATTGCTCAAACACTTTTACCACATCAGGCACACGCTTCACCTTCCGAAAGTTTGAGGCATGCAACAATATTTTTTCATTATCAGGTGCGATTATTTGCTTGAAAGCATTTACCGGTTTGCGATTAAAACGCTTCACATCTACAAAATTGTAGATAACTTCTATTTCTTTTTCTATTTTAAAATTCTTAAAGGTCTCATCCCTTAAGTTCCTGGAAACGGCGGTAATAGCATTGCTCTCATTCATTGAAAATGTAACAACAGGCGAATACGTTTTATCCCTCCCTACCAATGTGATATCAGTGCCATGCAGGGTTGTAATCACGGGTATATCTATTCCTTCTTTCAAAAGAATTTGCCTAGCCATATAGGCTGCAGAAGCATGAGGAATTGCATAATGTACGTGTAATAGCTCAACGTTATTATTTGTTATAACATCAACCATTGTACTGGCAAGTGCCGTTTCGTAGGGCGGATAATCAAACAACGGATAGGTGGGAACTCTTACTTCATGATAAAAAATATTTGCATGGAAACCGCCCAACCTCACAGGTTGCTGGTACGTTATAAAATGAATATTATGACCTTTATCTGCAAGAGCCTTTCCCAGTTCCGTTGCTAAAACCCCGCTTCCTCCATAGGTTGGATAGCAAACGATTCCTATATTCATACTTAAATTTTTAATGCTAATGTTAATAACCAGCTATCCGGAATAAAGCGGATAATTTTTGAATTCTGCGCAAATTACAATTTCTTTTTTCATGCACTGAACCGTCTATACAAACGATATTTTTGAACGGATTGTTTATTTTTACGAAAATTATTTCTGGTGAAGAAAATTTTATTTTGATTTATCAGGAAGCATACCTGGAAGAGGCAAAATCAAAAAACGAAAAACACATATTTGCTCTTGAGAGCGATGCGGGTGGATTTACACCTCGCGGCTTTAGCCTTGAAATTACGGAAGCCCAATGAAGTAAAATAATGGCGTGGAAAGACTTGTTCTATCCTTATGGAGTTTACAATTTTGCCAATGGAGGTGGAGGTTCTGATATTGGCCCTTTAAAAAAAATAGGCGCAGCTCTTGCCGGCCTTAGCCCGGATAGCCAACGATATTTTGATATTCACCATGCTGCTACAGACGTATTTGAAAATGTAAGCGAAAGGGAATTAAAACTTGGCGCGGCAAATATGGTCGCCTTGATTTACCTGGTAAGTGAATATGGAATGTGAATCAGAGGCAAGATGCACAATATTGATGTGCGTACTATTTTGCCTGGTCTCCTTCATTCTTTTCGTCGGCTTGGTAATGTGGCTCATTCAACTCAACCAATTTAGTTGGTTGAGTTTTCCTGACTCTCATATTGAGAAGTTCTACCACAAATGAAAAAGCCATTCCGAAATAGATATAATTTTTCAGGTTTAGGTCTTCTGCCTTTTCAGAATTCCATCCTTCTATTACGAGACTAAGCCCAATCATTACAAGAAATGAAAGCGCAAGCATTTTAAATGTAGGATGCTTATGAATGAAAGCTGCAATTTTAGGACTAAATGAAAACATGATCATCATGGCGATCAATACAGCCGCGATCATTATTTCAACATGCTTTGCGGTACCACCCGCGGTAATGATACTGTCAAATGAAAAAACCATATCCACCAAAACTATTTGCACGAGTGCCTGTGAAAAACTGAAACCTTTTTTGTTTCTTTTCTGAACATTCATGTCTTCACCTTCAAGCTTTTGATGGATTTCATGAACGGATTTATAAATTAAAAAAAGACCTCCCACCAGCATTACAATACTTGCAAGATCGAAGCCTTTATTAAAAATTGTAAAAACTGCTTTTCCTTTTTGTGACAGCAACCACCCGAGGGCCAGTAACAACAAACTTCTCACGATGCTGCCCATTATAACCCAAAACAGCCTCGCTTTTTTGTGCTTTTCTTCGGGTAAGCGATTTATGATAATGCTTACAAAAATTACATTATCAATTCCCAAAACAATTTCGAGAAGTACGAGAACAAAAAAACTGATTATGCTTTCGGAAGTAAATAAATAACTCATGAACTGTTTTTAATTAGCCGGGTAAATTTACGTTAATGATTTACAAATATTTTTTACAATGCCAGGCCCCTCGTAAATAAAACCTGTCCACACCTGGACAAGTGATGCATTGCTTTCAAATTTATCCATGGCGTCTCGCCCGGTAAATATTCCTCCACTAGTGATAATTGGAATTACTCCATTTGTTTTTTCTGCGATATACCTGGTAATATCAGTTGATCTTTTGCCCAAAGGTTCTCCACTCAATCCTCCCGCCCCAACTTTTTTTATTTCTGCATCGCTGGTAAGTAAATTTTCCCGGCTTATTGTAGTGTTGCATGCAACCAGTCCATCGAGTTTTATTTCTACAGAAATGTCAATTATATCATCCAGTTCTTCAACACCTAAATCGGGCGATATTTTTAGAAGTAACGGCCTTTGTATTTTTTGGGTCGTATTGAGATGCTGCAGGTGAGAAAGAATTTTTCTTAATGAGTCTTTTTGCTGCAGATCCCGCAATCCGGGGGTGTTTGGGGAACTTACATTTACAACGAAATAGTCTACGAAATCATGTAACGCCATAAAGCATTTTTCATAATCCTTCCATGCTTCGTCATTTGGAGTATTTTTATTTTTTCCAATATTTCCTCCAACGATAAGATTAGAGAAACCAGTTTCCGGATTTTGTTTTTCTCTGTATTTTCTCAACCTGCCGGCAACTGCTTCCATACCATCATTGTTAAATCCCATGCGATTAATAATTGCCTTGTCTTTGGGCAAACGAAATAATCTTGGCCTGGGGGTTCCTTCCTGTGGAAGCGGGGTGACCGTACCAATTTCGACAAAACCAAAACCCAATATGGTCAGTTCTGTCAGGTATTTTGCATTTTTATCAAACCCCGCTGCAAGTCCCACAGGATTCGAAAATGAAAGTCCGAAAAAATTCCTATTAAGACTTGCACTTTTTGGATTGAATTTTTTTTGCAGGAAATTTTTTATAAAAGAATTTTTACAAAAACACTTAAGAAGGTTCATGGAAAAATAATGCACGTCTTCAGCATCAAACCAAAATAAAATATTACGAAGCAGCTTATACATTTAGGCGGCGAAGATACTATTTGAAATGTTAGATGGTCAAGGAGTCAAAACCAACAATTAAATAACTTTTCATCACCCACTATTCAGTATCGTACCTGTCAACACTTTCTATACCGGGTAAACTTTTTAGATTTTCAACAAGGTCTTCCAATTCATCCTTATCATGAACATATACTTTTATGTTCCCCTCAAATAAGCCATCCTTTGCCTCGATGGTAAGTGCATTGATATTAATTTTTAGAGTGCCACTTATAAGGTTCGTTATTTTGTTAATTACACCCACATCATCCAGGCCCACAATTTTGATACCTGTTAAAAAAGAAATCTCCTTGTTCTTGACCCATTTAGTTTTTACTACTCTATGCCCGTAGTTCGATAAAAGCCTTGTCGCGTTAGGACAGTTAGTCCTATGAATTTTTAAGCCTTCTCCTTGCGTTACGAATCCAAATACATCATCCCCGGGGATTGGCTTACAGCAGTTGGCTAATGTGTACATTATTTTGTCACTGCTCTCACCAAAGATTATGAGCTCGGTATCTTTTTTATTTACATGCTTGCCTTCGGATTCATGTTTTTCTTCAGGCTTTATTATTTTTGGCGGATGAATTTTATCGCCAAGAACCGTGAATTCAGCCAGCTCTTTCAGGTCAATTTTCTTTACAGCAATTTCATACAAAAGATCCAGTTGTGATGGAAGCTTATAGTAAGTTGTAAGCTCATCAATATTTGCCTGGTTCATAGCTGCACCAATATGATCAAGCTTACGCTGCAAGATACCTTTACCATCTTCGGCAATAGTTCGTTTTTCTTCTTTAAGGGAATCTTTTATTTTAGTTTTTGCCTTCGGTGTCACCACAAGCTTTAACCATTCTCTGCTCGGCTTTTGCTTGGTAGAAGTAATAATTTCAACCTGGTCTCCGCTTCTAAGTTTATGCCCAAGAGGAACAAGCTTATGATTCACCTTTGCTCCTATGCATTTTTCTCCAACTGCCGTGTGTACGGCAAATGCAAAATCAAGTGCGGATGCTCCTATTGGCAACATTTTTACATCTCCTTTTGGAGTATATACATAAATTTCTTCAGCTAAAAATGAAACCTTAAAGTCCTGTAGGAAATCAATTGAATTAGTATCCTGGCTGGCAAGCATGTCTCTTATCTGTTGAAACCAGTTATCAAAACGGTTTTCTTCATTGGTGCCTTCTTTATATTTCCAATGAGCTGCCAGGCCTTTTTCTGCAATATCATTCATCCTTTTGGTACGTATCTGCACTTCCACCCACTTGCCCTGCGCACCCATTACTGTCGTATGCAATGCCTCATAGCCATTACTTTTTGGGTTGCTTAACCAGTCACGCAGGCGCTCTGGCGCAGGGCTATACTCGTCCGTTACCATACTATATACTTTCCAGCAATCTTCCTTTTCTCTTTCTGGTGGTGAATTTAATATTACTCGAATCGCGAATAAGTCATATACCTCATCAAATGAAACTCCCTTCTTTTTCATTTTGTTCCATATCGAGTGGATACTTTTGGGGCGGCCATAAATTTCGAAATCAAATTTTCCCTGTTGCAGCTTTTCTTTTACCGGCCTTATAAAATCATTGATATATCGTGTGCGTTCTCTTTTTGTATTATCCAGCTTTTGAGCAATATATCGGTAACTATCCGGTTCCATGTATTTCATGGCAAGATCTTCCATCTCGGTTTTAATATTATACAGCCCCATCCTGTGTGCAAGCGGTGCATATACATAAACCGTTTCTGAAGAAATCTTAAGTTGGTTCTCGCGCTTCATGCTATCGAGTGTCCGCATGTTATGAAGCCTGTCTGCCAGCTTAATTAAAATTACTCTTGGGTCATCGGTGAGTGTGAGTAATATTTTTTTGAAATTCTCTGCCTGTTTAGATGAGTTGGCATCAAGAACGGTGGAAATTTTCGTAAGGCCATCAACTATTTTTGCAATTTCGCTTCCGAATTCTCTTTGAACATCCTCAAGTGTTATATCTGTGTCTTCAACTGTATCGTGCATAAGGGCACAGATCGTACTTCGAACACCGAGGCCTATTTCTTCAACACAAATCATAGCCACAGCAATTGGATGTAAAATGTATGGCTCGCCGCTTTTACGCCTCATCGTTTTGTGGGCTTCCACTGCAATTTCAAACGCCGATCTTACAAGTTCTTTATCGCCGGGCTTTAATTTTGGCTTTAATATTCTCAGCAAAGCACGGTAATGCCGAAGAATATCTTTCTTTTCTTCAGCTTCATTTAAAACATATTTTGGTATGTCGAGTGCCGTTTCCATTTATACGAATTTACAGAGAAAACGCGGATTGAATTTATACGATAGTTGGGTTTTAGTTTACCAGGAAAAAAATTATGAAATCTTCTAAGGCTTTATTTTAAAAGCCTTTCGGGATCATCATTTTCAAAAATTCTTTAATGGCAGCCTTAGTAAATACCATTTTTGGCAAGGAGCTGAAAAGCCTTATTTCCTCGGAAATTTTGGTTTCATTGTCAAGAAATTTTAATACAGTAGCAGCCCTATTTTTTTCAAAAAGTATTGAAAAAATCTCCTTTCCCTCTAAAAGATTTTTAGAAAGAATATGCAATAACGTAGTATCGTAAAAATAGAAACGGCTTTTGAAACTATTTGCTCTCAAAAGTTTTCCCGCAGTTAAATCATTAATAATTGAATCAGCCTGCTTTTGAATAAATTTAAAAGTATAGCCGGTGGAAGCCTTAGTTTGCCCGCCTGCGGTTCCTATGTGATGCATTCCGTTTTCATAGCCAGGAAATTCTGCATTTGTCATTGGAATAATGCCAAATTCTTCCTCCATTATTTTATAGCTTTCAAGACCAAGATGATCTTTCAAATATTTTTTTAAAGCAGTATCATATTCTTCTGGCTGCAAAACGTTTTCTGTGAATAAAGTAAATTCAACAAGAGCCCGGGTAGAAGAAAGCGGTAACACATAAACGAATGTTGTTCCGTGATTTTGACTTACGGTGAAGTCCATAAGCAGCGCTTCATTCACTTTAAAAAAATCTGAAGCCGTTTCAACGATCCAACCTTTAAAATGCTGCAGTAAATAGAATTTACCCTTTTGTTTTTGGCTTGGCTGATAAATGGAGTTGAAAATAATTGCTTCTTTATTAAATTCAATTACCTCATTATTGATTTTGGTTTTAAAAACCGATTCACCTTTTTTAAAAGAAACGTCACCGTAAATAATATCAATATTTTTTTGAGTTTCGATAGCGGAAAAGCAATGTTGATAAAAATCTCTTCCTCTTATCATTTTGTACCGATAAGGTATTATATCCAGGGGAATATACTTGCCTTCGGCTTTAAAGAAAAGATTATCCCATTTTCTGAATACTATATCTTCAAAAAAACCTTCTTGATTGTCCCAAAAGCACCAGGTACGATCGTTTTTTGTCTTGGCTTCTTTATCTATAATAAGAATTTTTTTATCCTCAAAATGTTTTGAACTTAACATTCGCATTACGATGCTAAGAGAAGAACAACCTGCCCCCAAAAAAATATAATCGTATTGTGTAGCCTGCATTTAATTCTTCATGTTGATTATAACAAAGCTTTTGAAGATAACTATTAAGGCAGTAAAAGGATGGTGAAATTTATAATGCAGTTCTCTGATGAGAAAGTTTATGGGACCATTAATTATTTGCAGCCATAACTGAGGCTGCTTTAATTTTATTTTCTAATGCTCGTTTTTTATCAGCTTTAACCTTACTGCGATATTTCCTTGCCACCAACAGCATTCCAAAACTTTCTCCGTCTTCCTTTTCTAAATGCTTGTGATGCATTTTATGTGCCCATCTTATACCGCGAACATATACATTATCAGTACGGGTAAACAATTTTATTCTTTGATGTATGATTACATCATGCACTATAAAATATGCAAGCCCGTACATCGCAATTCCTGCGCCAATGGCGGCGAGCCAAAATTTGTTGTCAAATGTTCCAAATAAAATGCAGAGAATACTGGGTATAGAAAAGATAAGAAAGAAGGCATCATTTTTTTCAAAAAAACCCGGACCTTTTTTATGATGATCTTCATGAAGATACCAAAGAAAACCATGCATAACAAACTTATGAGTAAGCCATGTAATGCCTTCCATTGTTAAAAAGGTACCCAGCATAATTATAATAAAATAAAAGACTTGCATTACGGTACAAAAGTAAGATTTTATGAAAATTCTCCTGTTAATTCATTTTAAATTTTACACCTCTATAAATTTTTCGGCATGAAATTCCTTTATGCCTGGTAA
This sequence comes from Ginsengibacter sp., assembly GCA_040007435.1. Classification (GTDB taxonomy): domain Bacteria; phylum Bacteroidota; class Bacteroidia; order Chitinophagales; family Chitinophagaceae; genus Ginsengibacter. The sequence goes on from JBDTUZ010000006.1 coordinate 84,610, forward strand.
CGCCAGTTTGAACCATTCGGTATATTTTTGAGGATGTGTTAGCATAGATGCTTCTATATCTTCTATCGTCTTATAACAATAATCACTCACCTCACTGGCATTACAGTTTACAGTACCATCGTAAACGCCAGTGAGTACATGATCATATTCATACTCGGTAAGGCCATTATCGAAAGTGGCTTTATAAGTAAAATTAAAAGCAGGCGACAAATCTGTTATGAAACCCATTTCTTCTGATAATCTCCTTTTTGCTGCCGATAAAACCTTCTCGCCGGGAATTGGATGGCTGCAGCATGTATTAGTCCACAAGCCTCCATTGTGATATTTACCTCCTGCACGTTGTTGCAGTAGCATCTCGCCCCGGCTATTAAAAATGAAAATACTAAACGCCCTGTGTAACAAACCTTTTACATGAGCCTCCATTTTCTCCATGGTTCCTATTGGCTCATCAGCCTCATTTACCAATATTACTTGTGTCAATATCTTCATCAATCAAAAATTATTAAATTAAATGTAACTGGTTTTTCACTCCAGCTCTTACTACAATAAATGCCTTTGAATAATTAGGGATTCGTATTCGTTGTTCCAGAATTTTTGCAGGTTGTGTGCGTTTTATTTTTTTAAAAAGAGATAGATAATATTTGTAGGCAACATATACGCCGAACCGTGCTTTGAGCGGCAGTTCAATTATTCCTTTATATGCACTCGAAAAATCGTACATAATATCTTCCTCTATTTTCTTTTTTGTTTCGGATGTGAAATTTCTAAAATCAACGTCAGGAAAGTAAGTACGTTCAAGTTGCTGAAAATCGGCCTTTACATCTCTCAGAAAATTTACTTTTTGAAAAGCTGCACCCAGGGATTTTGCAAATGGCTTTAGTTTTTCGTACTGTTGACGGTCTTTTTCGCAAAAAATTGACAAGCACATTAAGCCTACCACTTCAGCGCTCCCATATATATAATCTTTATAGCCTTCGTCATCGTAGCTTTTCTTATTAAGATCGTACTCCATACTCTTAAAAAATGCATCTATCAGGTGCAGGTCAATTTGGTATTCATTCACCGTAATCTGAAAACTTTGCAGTATTGGATTTAGGCTTATCCTTCGATCTATGGCATTGTAAGTTTCATTTTTAAACTCTTCAAGTAATTGCGACTTATCGTAATCATGAAAAGTATCAACAATTTCGTCAGCAAACCTTACAAAGCCATATATATTATAGATAGGTGTTCTTAGATCTTTATGCAATAATCTTATTGCACTACAAAATGAAGTGCTGTACCTCTGCGTTGTGATTTTACTACATTGCATACTTACATCGTGAAATAATTGCATCATAGACCGTCAATAGTTTTTAATACATTCCTTTATAAAAATACATTTTAAGCACCAAAATGTTTAATAACTTCTTTAGCCACCACTTCCCCACTTATGAGCGAGGGCGGAACACCAGGACCAGGAACTGTAAGCTGCCCTGTATAAAAAAGATTTTCTATCTTATTACTCCGGCACGAAGGCTTGAGAACAGCAGTTTGCATTAAAGTATTTGCTAGTCCGTAAGCATTCCCTTTATATGCATTATAGTCATTCACGAAGTCGGTTGGACCAAAAGATTTTTTATAAACTATATGCTCCTTTATTGGCTCACCAATTCGCTTCTCAAACCTTGCTATAATTTTTTCGAAATATTTTTTTCTTAATTCTTCGCTATCACCTGCCAAGCCCGCTGACACAGGTATTAAAAAAAACAGGTTTTCATAGCCAGCCGGTGCTGAAGTATCATCAGTTACGGATGTTGCACTTACATAAAACAACGGTTCAGTTGGCCATTCTTTAGTTTCGTAAATTTGCTTGCCATGCCTTTCGAAATCTACATCAAAAAATAAGGAATGATGAGTAATTTCTTTTAGCTTTTTATTTAAACCTACAAAATATAATAAACAACCAGGAGCTAAAACCCTTTTTTCCCAATACTTCTCATCATAACTCCTGTATTTTTCGGGAATCAATTTTTCTTCCACAAAATGATAGTCCGCGCTGGCTACTATAACATTGCAATCGTAGTTTTTTGTTTGCGATGTTTCATTCAGCCTCTCTACCGTAACTCCCACAGCTTTTTTCCCCGACACTTGTATAGATGTTACATTTTCACTAAAACGAAACACGACGCCAGATTCCACTGCCAGTTGATACATTGCATCGACAACACTGTACATTCCTTTTTCAGGATACCACGTTCCGCCTTTTATATCTGCGTAATTCATGAGGCTATACAGAGCCGGTGTATCTTTTGGCAATGCACCCAGAAACAAAACAGGAAATTCAAGTAATTGTCTCAGCTTTGAATTTCTGAAATTTTTTTGAATATGAGACTTAATTGAGGAAAAAACATCTAATTTAAAAACACCTTTTATAAGATCCCAATCCAAAAACTCAAGCCACGACCGTCCTGGTTTTTTTACCAGTTTATTGATTCCTACTTTATACTTGTACTCAGCCTGGGCAAGATATTTATCGAGCTTTTCTCCACTGCCTTTTTCAATTTTTTCAAATAACTTTTTTAATTCCCCATAATCTGCAGGAATTTCCATTTCTTCCTCTTCCCAAAAAATTTTATAAGAGGGATCAAGTCTTTTTAAACTGTAATATTGCGACCTCTTCTTTCCAAAGTTTTCAAAATATCTTTCGAACACATCAGGCATCCAGTACCAACTTGGCCCCATGTCAAATACGAATCCTCCTGCTTCAAACTTCCTTGCCCGCCCACCAGGTATATCATGCTTTTCTATTACGGTAACCTGCCACCCGGCTTTTGCCAGGTATGTTGCTGATGATAAGCCGGAGAACCCACTTCCAATTACAATTGCCTTTTTCAAATTTTGATTTCAAAGTTAACTTAAAAGTTAATCCGGAAAGATCTATTAAACGGAGGGTTTACCATTTAAAATCTTGTAACTTTTTCTTTAAGAAGTTTGCGTGCAAAATGAATACGGCTCTTAATTGTTCCTAAGGGTTCTTCCAATATTCCGGCTATTTCGTGATACTTATACCCTTCAAAATATAATAGAAAAGGGGTTTTAAAAATAGAGGGTAAGTGATGCAATTCCCTCTCCATTTCCTTTAGCTTCATTCTGCTTTCTGCAAGATTTGAGACAGCGACCTGGTTATGATTAAGTAAATAATCATTTGGAGTTGCATCGAGAACTACATTTTGCTTCACTTTTCTGCGATAATCGTTTATAAAAATGTTACGCATTATCGTGTAGAGCCAGGCTTTAATATTTGTGCCAAAATTGTATTTTTCACGATTAGCAACGGCTCTGTACATTGTTTCCTGAACAAGATCTTTAGCGCTCTCGTTATCCCTCGTTAGTGTAATGGCAAACGGCTTTAAAAATTCTGAATTGTGTAAAAGTAGTTGGTTGAATTCAAGTGTGGACATAAAAATTGTTTAATATTTGACTATTCAAAGTTAAACAAAATAATTTGAGAGTAAAAAATATTTGTTTAATATTTTTAATCAAATGTTAAACAGATAATATGGGCGGAAATTTGAAAAATGAAATTAAATGCTATAAAAGGTTATCCATAAATTCTTTAACTTCTGTAAGGGATTTTTTAAAGAATATTTTTGGCGGAAGTTTTTTTATGTAAGAATTGGTTAACCTTCCGGAAATTATAGTGGGATAATTAGCGAATTTTTTATTTAAAGTGGCTATGAATTTTTCAAAATTAAAATTTTGTGAAGCAGATGTTATATGGGTATATAAATAATCTGGCTTTATGTGCTCTGTAATATTTTCCAATTCTTTGAAGGGTGTGTGCGCCCCGAGGTAAATTGTTCCTATACCTTTTCTTTTTAATAAATAGAATACCAGCAATAATGAAAGTTCATGATACTCACCTTCTGGCAAAAAAAGACAAACCTTTACAGGGGGGCTTTTCTTAAATGGCAAGGTGTCTATACCTACTATTAATTTTTGTCTTATTACATTACTCACAAGGTGCTCCTGTGCCGGATTTACATGATTGGTTATCCAAAGTATTCCAACTTTTTCCAGGAAAGGAAAAATAATCTTCAAAATCGTTTTCTCCATTCCCGAAGCATTGATGCTGTCAGTAAGAACATTCTCAAAATTTTCAATATTATAGTCAACCATATTTTCCAGAAGTTGATTCACTATTAAATGATCTTTAGCTCCGGAGTCAGAAAGCGATAGAACATTTTCAGCCAAAGTTTCAGCACTCATTTTGTCAATATGCGAAATCTTAAAGCCATACTTATTTAGAAGGGCAATGTTGAGTATGGTCTTAAGCTCGTCATTAGTATAGTACCTGATATTTGTATCGGACCGCTTTGGCTTGAGGAAGGAGTAGCGTTGCTCCCATATACGTATTGTATGGGCTTTAATACCTGAAAGATTCTCAATGTCTTTTATCGTAAAGAGCATAATAGTAGCGGATTTACTCTATTACAAAAAAATAGCGGATAGGTTTGGATTTAAAAAAAAACAAAACGCGTTTTTTTATTTTTAAAAAAAAGCATAAAGTCATTTATTATAAATTGCTTTTGAAATTGCTTTTAGATATGCATCGATAACTATTTGTTTATCGTATTCTTTAATTATTTTTTGCCTTGCTTTTTTCCCCATCCCGTTTCTTTGATCTTCGGTAAACATGAGCATTTTTCCCATTTTTTCTGCAAGGTCTATATCGTCCTTTACATTGCACAACAGTCCTGTAACTCCGTCTTCCACAATTTCCTTACAGCCAGTTGTATTTGTTGTGATAACGGGCTTTTCCATACTTCCCGCTTCCAATAAAATATTGGAAGTGCCCTCCCGATATGATGGCAGAACGATACAATCCGCTTCCGCAATAAATTTTCTCACATCTTTTTTTTCTCCCAGATAGTCTATTATCCCTTCTTCTATCCAATGTTGCAATTGAGATTGAGTAATGGTGTTTGTCTTCAGGTTTTGCGTCCAGAAGGGGCCTATGACATTAAATACAGTTTGAGGGAATTTTTTTCTTATAGAACGTGCCGCACTAATGTATTCAAAAATGCCCTTATCTTTTATTAGCCTTCCTATAAATAAAAAAATAAATGTTTCAGGGTCTTTTTCTTTTAAAATGCGGGGCTTGAATTTATTGTAGTCAACACCAGAACCAGGAATCCTTTCCACCACACCGGGTTTCACAAATTTCCTTTCAAGGAAAAGGTTCATGTCATCATAATTCTGAAAGAACACCTTTTTTGTTTTACTTAATGCATTTCTGTACAATCTGCGGGCAGTTCGGTACACAAAGCTCTTACTAATAAACAATGGTCCAACACCAGTAATATTAGTAATGGTGGGGATATGCAATTGCCGAGTTATCAAGTTCCCCCAAATTGCAGGCCTTATGCTAAAAGTAAGGCATACATCAGGCTTGGTTTTTTTTAACGCCTTTCTTAAATTATAAATATATCTCGCTACTTTAAAAGGGTTAAGGTTTCCCGATCCCACATTAAGAACCTTAAGGCCCATTTTCTCAACTTGTGGCACATACTTATTAGTGTGCGTGATAATGTAAACTTTGCAACCTTCTTTCAAAAGCCTTAGCATTAGGCCTTCGCGCATGGTATATGTTGAAATAAGCCCATTTTCAATAACAGCAATTTTCTTTCCTTTCAACTCACTACTCATTTCAATATATTTTTATTCCATACTTCTATCGAAAACAAGGTCCAAAGAATTTTTGCACGCTTTTCGTCGGAAATCTTCACTTTATTATTAAGAAGATTACAGACAAAATTTTCGTCGACAAAATTTTTATAAAAACATTGCGAAGAATTTAAATAATCACTCACCGGTTCTTTCAATTCTTTATCAATCCAATTTTTTAGAGGAATCTCAAAACCCCGTTTGGGCTGGTTAATTAAAGTGGCAGGTAAATATTTTACGGCAAGTTGCCTCAATAAATATTTAGTTGTTTTTCCTTTTATTTTATGCCTATCTCCAATCGAAGGAATATATTCAAGCAGCTCTTTTGATAAAAAAGCACTTCTGCCTTCCAACGAATTTGCCATAGTGGCTATATCCATTTTCACAAGTAAATCACTAAAAAGATTTGTATCAAAATCGAGGTTCATAATCTTTTTCAATCCTGATAAACTGCTGCCGGCAATCTTCTCAAAATCGCATTTTAGCGGTTCAAGATAATCAAACCCCGGGTCAATTATGTACTTTGTATAATCCTCAAAAATATCTACCCCGGCTGACAAATAAATTTCAAGATTTGATTTGGATGCCAGTGAAGCTAACCGGTACAGGTAATTGTATAAAGATTTTTTTTTGTTTGCCTCTGGCATAACGCCTTTGATAAAAGATGCACCTTGCTTTACTAAATAATTTTTTTTAAAAAAATCATATTTTGCAAATGGCACGTATCTCCTGTAACCACCAAAAAGTTCATCGGCACCGTCACCATTAAGAACAACGGTTACATATTTTTTTGCTTCGTGACTTACATAATAACTTGGTATTGCTGAACTATCGAAAAATGGTTCACCGTAATTTGATAATATCTTTTCTATGTCGTTCCTAAGGTTGCTGAATGAAATTTTTATCTCGGTATGAGAAGTATTGTATTTCTCTGCTACAAGCCTTGCAAGCGGTGCTTCATCATATTCTCCATCAAATGAAACAGTAAAAGTTTTTAGCCTGCTGTTGTATTTAGATGCAATCGCCGTTATAAGTCCACTATCAATTCCGCCGCTTAAAAAACTGCCAACTTCGAGATCACTCGATTCAATCCTTCTTTTTACCGCCGTGTGCAGGTATTCGTCTGTTCTTTGCAAATTCGCTTCAAAAGAATCTTTATTCTCCTTGCTATAAAAATCGCGGATATTCCACCATCTAGTTTCTTTAACTGAGAGAGAATTACAATCTATTACCAAAAAAGTTGCAGCCGCCAGTTCTTTTACTTTCTTATATGGTGTGAGTTGCCGATAAAAGGAGCCAAGCCTTAAAAAATGATAAAAATTATTCGGCTCTACATCCAGTTTTACCATTTTACTAAGGCAATTTAGTTCACTTGCAAACGCTATCATTTTGCCGTCGTCATAATAATAAATGGGTTTTTTACCGGCCCGATCTCTTGCAATGAATAATTTATTTTTTATTTTATCATGAATTACAAGAACAAACATTCCATCGAGGTATTGAAGAAAATCTGTACCAAACTTGTCGTATAAAAGAAGTAAGGTTTCTGTGTCGGAAGACGTAGTTCCTTTTAAACCAAATTGCTCACGAACTTCCTGGTGGTTATAAATTTCGCCATTAAAAACAATTACATACTTATCGCCGAGCGACATAGGCTGTGCGCCTCCTGCAATATCAAGAATTGCGAGCCTTAAATGAAAGAGATTGACATTACCGTGCTTATAACCGTTGTGTTCATCAGGGCCCCGATGCCCCATTACCTTAACAACAGCATCGTAAGAAAACCCGGAGTTTACCGTTCCCGCAAGACCACACATTATTATTAATCAATTTTAAATGCGCAAAATAACTTTATTATTCGTGAATTGAAAACCAAAAAAGCATAACCCGCTTGAAGACTCAATATGCCGAAGGCGATAGGCTTAGTTGTTCCTGTTGCGCCATAGCTCTCGCTTTTTGCATAGTTTTCCTAAATGATTTTTCCTTTACTTTTTCAAATATGAGAAATAGAGAGATCGTATAGAATGGCAAGCATGGAATTTTATAACGCACAAGAGTTCCAAAATTTAAAGTACTTGCACCAACAAAAAGTGCAAACACTAACGAAAAAAGAAAACAATACATAATTAAAGGATCTGTCAATATCAGTTTGACAAAGGTTTTCAAGCCGCTTTTGAAAAGAACATATACGGTAAAAAAAAGCAAAATTAGGCTTTCGAGGGAAGCCAGTAATGAGGACATCTTGTGCGATTCCCATAAAAACGGCCTGTAGAATGTTGTAAAAATTGCAATAGGCGCTAACTTAATAAGACCTTGCAACGATCCATCAAAGTCTGCGCCGAGATCAAAGTTTGAATCGGCAGTTTCATTTCCATCCATAGAGGATATCGCTCCGTTGAGGTGTTGAATACTTTTTGTAAGATCATCAACGGCATAGCCTCCCAGTTCCTTCTCGTACGAATTGAGTACAACTGTAAAACCATACATACTTCCAAAGATCAAGGCTGGGGCAAGCAGGTATTTAAGCAGCCGGTTCTTAATCCCCTGTATATTTTTAAGTATTATAAAAAGAATAAAAAATGGCAAATAAGAAATTAAAATGTAAACCTTAATTATTGCCAGAAGATACCCAAATAGAAAAAGGATGGTGATATTCCTGATGAAATTTCTTTTGTGAAACAGCATTTCATATATAGAGTAGGTAACCCATCCAATAGAAGCAATACAAAGCGTATCTTTCAAGATACCTGAGCTCCAAAAGACTAAGGTTGGAAAATATAAAATCCCAATGGCAAACTTTTTGTGCATGTGGGGATATTGTTCATAGAAGAAAAGAAAAAGTTTCCAAACACCACTGAAAGCAATACATGCAAAAATCACGTTTATGGCAGCATACCTTCCAAAGGTAAAAAATGATAAGATGGCAACGAATCTCGTTACCATAAAGTTTGCCTCAGACTTAAAATATCCGTGGTTCCATGGATCCTTAAGAAGCGTTTGATCAAAATCTTTTCCTTTGCTAAAAATAATATGGAGATTATCCCAATTATTTAAGATGAGATGAAAGATGTTATTACCTTCTTTTTGATATAAGCCAATGGAGTCACCCGGTGATAAATAAACGCTAAAAATTGAAAAAGCAAAGCATCCGAACATCTTTATCCAGAAACCCTGCCGATGGTATTTTCTCAGAATAGGATCATCATACTTATTTCTCAATTTCTTGAAAAAGAGATTGGATAAGAAAATGAAAATTGGGAATAATATTAAATCTCCATAGCCCATTTAAAAGGTGATATTTTATTCATGTGTGTGTAAGTGATTTTGAAGGCCCTGAAATCCATCATTGTAGGGATGATGGAGCAGGTGCAGAAAATAACCCTTTCAAAATCTTTATTCTAAAAATTATATAAGCTCCTAAATTGTATTGTGCTGATGAAAGCCTCTCCAAAATAAATGTCGGCGTTGCGTTGTAATTACTTGCAAATGCGTCTCTCATAGGCCATAAAATAAAGCTTAGCTTTTTAAATTTATTGGTTTTTTGAAAGACAACAACCGCTCCTGCAAACGCGATTAAAAAAACCAGGTACATTGCCAGGGCAATAAATTTGCTCTGACTAAATTTTGTTTTCAAAATAAAAAACCTGTTACGAACATAATAATACATTTTCCAATTGCTGCTAAAAGCCCAATCGTTTTTGTAGGAATAAGCGGATGCCGGATGGTAATGAATACTATTTGCTTTTGTATAAAATGGTATTTTATTTTTTCTGATGATACGATAGTAATATTCGGTCTCGTCTCCCCAGATAAAAAGTTCCTTCTTAGGTAAACCCACCTTTGCAATAATTTTTTTATGAAGTAACGTTCCGTTAAATGGATGTGCAACATTTTTAATTACCGACTCTTTTACTTCATCAATAGACAAATAATTGCCTGTTTTCCAAACGAAGCTTTTTTTATCTTCTTTATTGATTACTGCGCAGTTGCGTAAACACAATTCTTCGGTATCATTTTCTAAAAGTTTTTCCAGTGCATCTTCTTTCGGAAATCCATCATCATCCATTAGCCAAATCCAGTCAAAATCTTTTCTATTAGCCAGCTCAATACCAGTGTTAAAACCGCCGCCCGAGCCTATATTACTTTGTGTAAAAAATTCAATATCTTTTTGTTGTTTAAGCCAGTTCTCGGTATCATCATTGCTCCCATTATTTATTACAAGAATATGATCTACCGTCCTGGTTTGGCCTCTTAATGCATCAATGCATTCAGATAATAACTTTTTCCTGTTATACGTCACCACTACAGCAATGACCTTTTCCATAGCATTGGGATTTTAGTTTTCAAAAAATACCGATAACTAATACCTAACGTTTTTGGAAGAAAAGTATTGCCAGAGGAAGGAGAATTACAATAGCCGTCAGCCTTCTATATTAGGGAAAATGGGAAGTGAATTCTTGGAAAGGAGGGCTTCTGAAAAAGTTCGGGAGAAATCCAGTGCCTCCCCGATAACATGATGCATATCCATGTAACGGTAAGTAGCCAGTCTCCCAAGAAAAGAAACTTTTTGAAGAGAACTTGCTTTAGTCCGATACTTATCAAAAAGCACTTTATCCTTTCTTAACCGCTTAGGATAATAAGGGATATCTTCTGGGCCGGTTTCTTTGCTATATTCCTTAAAAATTACAGTTTTATTGTGTTGTTCCCAGGGAGTAAAGTGTTTGTGTTCGGTAATTCGTGTGAAGGGAATATTTTCATCGCAATAATTCATTTGAGTTGTACCCTGAAAATCTCCGTGGTGGATTGATGATTCAAAAGTAACTGTTCTGTAACCAAGCCGCCCGAATTCAAAATTGAAATACGCGTCAATAGGCCCCGTGTAAAACATATGATCGTATTCATTTGGAGGATCTGCAGAATAGAATTTTTTGTTCAGATATACTTTCGTTGATGGATGATCTAGTAATTTTTGGATCAAAACAGTGTAACCATCAGCCGGAATACCCGTAAAAATATGGTTATGATAGTTATCATCGTAATTAAACCGTACCGGAATTCTTTTTAAAATGGAGGCAGGTAACTCTGCAGGCTCACAGCCCCATTGTTTTTTTGTATATCCATAAAAAAAGGCTTCATACAATTCCTTGCCGATAAAATAAAGAGCTTGCTCTTCAAAATTTTTCGGGTCTGAAATATTTTTATCTCCAAGTTGCGCCATGAATATTTTGGCAGTTTGTGGTGTAAGGGTTTTATTAAAGAATTGATTTAAGGTTTGTAAATTTACCGGTAATGGGTACACTTTGCCGCTATGCATGGCCTTTACCCGGTGCACGTAAGGCCTGAATTCGGTAAATGAATTCACATATTCCCAAATCTCCTTTTTATCAGTATTGAAAATGTGTGGCCCGTATTTGTGCACCATTATATTGGTTTCTTCTTCTCTTTCGGTAAAACAATTGCCTCCTATATGGGTCCTTTCGTCCCAAACTTCGATTGTGCAATCAATTGTTTCCGCCAATTCACGAGCTAGCACCGCCCCTGAAAAGCCTGCGCCAATTATTAGAAATCTGAAGCTCATAGATGAGAATGGACAATTACGGTAAAATAGCTAAAAGTACAATAAGCAAATCAAAAGACATTGCCATTATGTACATTATTTATATTTTTGCGCGCCATAAAAGCAATCTATAATAAAGATCCTTTACAAATCGCTAAAATATTAACTGAAAATCAATTTTTTTCCGACAGAGATTGAGATAATGCGGCTCTTATCGTTAATGATTATAATGTGAGCCCTTAAAGCTTATATTATCATCATAATTAAAAAAATATAATTAATCTTCTATTTCACATTTCTGAATACTCGGTAATATAAGTATTGCCAGATGGTAGGATGATACCATATTTTGGATTGACCTTTTACTTCAACTCTGTTAATTTTATTTAGCAAGGCATCTTCAATCGCCTTTACCAAGATCAATCGAATTTTGGCGGTTTGCAAATAGGGATAGGTAATAAAATTATCTTTATTTGTGACATCAATAATATCCTGGTATAAAACAGATCCTGTATCAACACCTGCATCAACCAAATGAACCGTTACACCGCAATTAGATTTATCACCTTTCGCCAATGCCCAATATCCGCCATGTACACCCCGGTATTTTGGGGTAATACCGGTATGCGAATTGATAAATAAAGCAGAAGTTGAATTTAATATTTTTTTTGAAATTATCCTGGTACCATTAACAATAATAACATCAGGTTCAATCTTTTGAAGTAATTCGACTACAGCATTATCGTTTATTGAATTGACGCGAATTACCCTACTTTCAGAAATTGCACTAACGTTCAATTGATTTTCTGCTATAACAGATTTAATTCGCTTCACCGCTGAACCCCTTAATATTCTTACAATAGTTATTTGAAAAAGTATTTGGCCTAAGACATTTAGTAAGCCTAATTTTCTTACCCGTCGTCTTAAAAAAATTTTCTTGCTCTCCTTTTTTTCAAGAATAACGGTATGCACAGAAAACTTACTATTTATCGCATGATAAATAATATTGGTTGAATTGCCCTCCCCGGCCAGCATCACTATTTTTTTATCATTCATCTCTTATTGATTCGCGGATATATCCAAAAATGGTAACATTATTAAACTTGGATTAAAATTAGCAATCACACAAAAATGCTCATTAATTTAAGCGACATTGGAAAGTATTAAATCATACATTCTTTTGTAACTCTCTATAGCCTTTTCCAAAGAATAAAATTCATTAGCTGCAATTCTTATTTTTTGGGGATCAAAATTTGCTGCCACCATCACGTCCACACATTGAACAAAATGTTCGGCATCGAATTTTTTTACAACAATGCCCGACTGATATTTTTCAACAATTTCCGCCACATCACCCACCCCTGAGTTTGTAATAACCGGAATACCCATAGCCATAATTTCTCCATGTTTTGTAGGAGAAGACGATTTTTTTGAATAGCACGGTTTAATAAAGAATACGGAATACCTGCTTAAAGAAAGCAATAAAGGAACCTCATGTCTCCGGGCATTTTTTACGATTATTTTTTCTTTAGCAATACCGGCTTGGGCTGCCTTTTCCCAAATAACGTGATGCTGATGAGGCGATATAAATAAAAACTTTGCATTCAAAATTCTATCAGAAATCTTTTTACACAGCAACATCATTTCATCAGTAAGATACCATCCCCCTATAGAACCCAGGTAACTGATAATAAAGTCGTCTTCATTTATGCATAGTTCGTTTCTTAGAATATCTTTTTGTTTCTGGCCGCACTTTCCAGTATCAAAGACCTCCATGTCCACACTACACGGAATTACTTCAAGAGGAATCTCTTTTTTATATTGCGGCCAGGCTTTGATTATTTTTTCGGCTGCATAAGTGAGACATACAATGCCATCGCTCATTTGTACTTCTTCGCCTTCTTTCGTTTTAAAATAATCATAAATTTTATTATAAAAATAATTGTCGCTATTCCATATACCACCGTCAATCCTGCTATCAGCGTAAAATTCCCGGATATCATGGAGAAATTTTAAACCCATCTTTTTTTTCATCCACAGCCCGATTAATGCAGGAACACCTGGCCTCGTATGAACCATATCAAATTTTTCTCTTGAGTGCAGTTTCTTTGCTCTTCTTTTCAACATCATTACGTCATATACCGATGATAGTACAGGAGGCTTTTTATGATACTTTACCGGAACCCATTTTATTGGATAAGGTTCCAGAATTTTGTCTACCTCGTTTTTATGCAGTTTAAATCTTTCAGGCTTTTCACAGCTTAGAATTGTAAAGGCATACCCATACTTTGTAAGTCCTGCCAGGTAAGGTATAACCTGGCTTTGACCGAGCGGATCTGTCATACCATCATAGGAAATAAAAAGTATATTTTTTGATTTAATCATTCATAAATATTATTTTCCTCTAACCACCAATGCAACACAATAATCGCCCAAAGTCTGTTAAACAAATAATCTTTACCTAAAGCATAGTTCTTTTTAATTTTTTCCACTTCGGTGTAACGAAGAAGATCATATTTATCAATAACATTCTTTGATGTATATCTTTCTACCAGGTACGAAAGATCTGTTTTTAGCCATTTTTTTAAAGGGATACTAAAACCCCATTTAGGCCTGTCAAATATTTGTTTCGGAAGGTAATCATATAGAACCTGCTTTAAAAGATATTTCATTTCGTTTCCTTTAATCTTTAGATTACTATCGAGGTTGAATGCAAATTCAATAATCCTATAGTCAAGCAGCGGTACTCTTATTTCAAGTGAGTATTGCATGCTCGCCCGATCAACTTTAACCAGGAGGTCATCTGGCAAGTAGTAATTAAAATCCCAAAGGGATTGTTCCTCCCCGGCGTTTAACTCCCGGCCAGCCCTGCTACCATTGTTTTCATTTTCAAAATCAAATTTATTATCTACTAAAATGTTGGCTAATTCATTTTCGCTAAAAAAATATTGTTCCTGGGAAAAAATGTGAGTCTTTATATTTTCTTTGTTGTTGTATGCAAATAAATTTCCAGCCCGTCTGTATTTATCGTTCATTAGCTTCGAGGCATGATACAGCGGTTGCCTGATAAGAGAAACCCATTTTCTATCTAATGTTTCGGCCCAGTTATAAGCACCATAACCCATAAATAACTCATCGCCTCCATCGCCACTCAATGCAACTGTTACATGCTTTTTCGCAAGCCTGCTTACCATCATAGTTGGAAATGCTGATGAATCTGCAAAGGGCTCATCATATACCGGTAAAAGATCATTGATTAACTCCATAACTTCTTTTTCCTTTACACTAAATTCATGATGATGTGTTCCTAAATTTTCGGCCACCTTCAAGGCATATTTTGATTCGTTATATTTTCCGTCATCAATTGCTATACTAAAGGTGTTAACTTTCTTATTACTTACTTCTGAAGCAATGGCTGTTACCAGGCTGCTATCAACTCCGCCGCTAAGAAAAGTTCCAATTGGTACGTCACTTATTAATTGCCTTTCAATTGAGTCAAATAAAAGCCCTTTAAGTTTTTGTTTAGCCTCTTTTTCATCTTTCAAAGGGTTTTGTTCAATTTTTTTCTCCAGGCTCCAAAAAGGAATCGTGCTATTAAGGGGATGATTAAAACGATTTTGCGTTATATCCATTTGCAGGTAATGGGCCGCCGGAAATTTTTCGACATCTTTAAATATTGTCAGCGGTTGAGGAATAAATCCCAGGTGCAAAAAGTGAGGAATAGCTTTTTTGTTTACTACAAGTTGTCTTTCTTTTATTGATTGTATTGATTTTAATTCTGATGAAAAAATAATTTCTGTATCTGAATGATAAATAAATAAAGGTTTAATACCAGCATGATCCCTGCAAAGGGTTATTACTTTGTACTGTTTGTCATAAATAGCGAGGGCAAACATTCCATTGAAATCATTGAAACATTGGATACCCTGTTCTGCAAATAATTGCAGAATCACTTCTGTATCCGAAGTTGTTTTAAGGGACGCTCCTTTATCGGCAAGCTTTTGCTGAAGTTCCTTATAATTGTAAATTTCGCCATTAAACACGATGACATAACGGCCATCCGCAGAATGCATTGGTTGATTTGCCGATGATGAAAGATCCAAAATGGATAACCGTCTATGTCCCAACCCTATTTTTTCATCCTCAGAAAAATAAAAACCTCCGGCATCAGGGCCGCGGTGGTGCAGCGTTGTCGTTGCCTTAATAAGCTCGTCGGGGGATATAGAATTAGTTAAAGAAATATAACCCGCAATGCCGCACATGTATGAAGTGTTTATTCCGTAAGGAAAATAAAAATGTTATCTATAATTTTTTACCATAGTGTTTTAGAAAAACGAGTAACATATTTTGCTTTTCTTATAATGCATCATGATCATAACTAGTGATTTCCCATTTTAGAGGTGATGAATATTTATTTAAAATTAATTCATCACCAAAAAATATAAACGGTGTTTTTTCTGCTAGTGGCCCTTTTTTGAAGGGGTTTGATATGAAATCGTTTTTGCGTAATAGGGCAGCCTGGCGACCCTTTTCCTGGCAGAATGAAATTATGCCTTTATAATTATTCTTATTTACCTGCCTTGATAAAAATCCGAATAAGGCTTTTTCGGCTTTTGCAGAAAAAAATAAAAAATCAAAAAGAATTAATTTATTATTTAGAACATAATATATAACATAACCTTCTATAGTTTCACCAGGACAATAGCAAACTGTTTTATAAAAATAATTGGGATTTTGTGTTCGCCACTTCATGTGCGCGGCACTCCGCTTAGATATAATAACCTCTTGATCATAATTAATTTTTTCCAGGAAATTTTCCAATTTTACCACGTCGTTATGCTGAACAAAATTATGTTCGTCAACAAAGCTGCTAATGCTAATTCTGCATAAAAAAGCAGGTTTAAAATAATATTTAAGATCAAAAATATGTTTCCATCCAAATTTTAAGAATCCCGGGGTAGATTGCGCTCCGCCGAAACCAATTACAAATAACTCATTATTTTCTTTCAAAAACCGATAGCATTCTTCTGCTAACAGCTTAAATAAACCTTGTCTCCGATGATTGGAATGTGTCATCGTATCACAGGATTGATACATGGTTTTCTCGCAACCATCTACAATAAATTTTTGAGGAATAACACCGTAGTATGCACCTACTTCATTGGTTTCTGTTTCAATTGCCACAAAGCCAATAAAGCTTCCTGCAGGATTTTGAATATATTTCCAATGGAAATAATCAATACTAACCTCCATCCCAAAACAATTTTTCATCAAAGGGACAAGCATTTCAAAATTCTGCGGCCCGATTTTCTGAATATGATATTTAGACATATTTTCTAATTTTTGTATGAAATAATTCAATCCTGAAAATCATTTCAACAATGCTTTCTTCTACCAAATTAATACGATAGATATCCTTCATACTATTACCTTTTAAATGAGAGAAGTTATTTATTTTATCATCTACATATAAAACATATTTCAGTCCCGAACTTTCAACAATCTCTTCTATTTTCTCATTACCCTCCCCATTTGGAAGGGCGAGCACCTTACATTTTTTTCCCACCTTTTTTTCAATTTCAATCGCCGATTGGATAATTTCTTTGTGAAGAATACTGGCATCTGTAATAGTCGAAAGTACATCATGGGCATATGTATGACAGCCAATTTCAACCTGGCTCTCCGAACATTCAATAACCTGTTCCCAATTCATCATTTTGCAAACCGGGCTGATAGAATATTCCTGCTCCTTTTCCGCCAAAATCTCCAGCCTTTCAACTTTAGATATTTTTAGTAAAAGGTTATACATTTCAAGGTAAAATTTTAGCCAGTTGCCATTATGTGATTGAAAACTTATTTTTTTACCATTAAAAAGGAATGAAAGATCGATTCTATTTTCTTTGCAATAATTAAAAATCGCATTTAATCTCTGGGTCCAAATAATCTGATTATGAGTTGCGCAATCATTTACGATGTTGTGATTACTTGCTAAATTATACTTTCTTAGTAAAGGCAATGCATGCTCATAAAAATCGTAATAGCCATCATCGAAGCTTAATATTAAATATGGTTTCGAAGAATAATGATTTTCTTTTAACTGCGAAATATTTTCAAAAGAGGTTACTGAATAGTATTTCGTAACGTACTGTAGAAGCTTTTCAAAAGTCCCCGGTGTTATAGGATTCCAGAAATAATCTTTGTCGTTTGAAACTCTGTGCAGGCTGAGTACAGTGAGTGTATTTTTCTTTTGAAATCGTAAAAGACTACTAATACCAATTATTTTCAGAAGACTGAACGTAAGTCGTTTCATCATGTGATTTTAAAAAAAAGAATAATACATGCGAATATTTTTACAGTAATCTAACCAGGATTTTAGTTATCTTAAATAGAAATTTTCGCGATCAAGATCATCATTTCATTGCTGAAAGAAATCATCCTGTAACTTCATCATATAAGTTCAAAAGTTCCGCTATATATTTTTTCTTGGTGTAATTTTCTTTTGCAATAATTTTTCCTTTTTCCGAGAGTGCTAATAATTCCTCTTTTTTATTTTTTAAGTCAATTATTATTTTACTTAGCGACTCGGTATCGTTTGATTCGAAATAAATAGCATTTCCTTTTGACATTTCTCTCATCACCTCTGTATCATTGAGGATCAGGGGTAGTCCAATGGCCATGGCTTCCACAGGTGAATTACCAAATCCTTCGTAAAGAGAACACATAACAAAAGCATTGTAGAAGGAAAGCATTTCATGAATGTTTGATCTCTTGCCCAGAAATGTTACCGGTAAGTTCTTTCGATTTACAATATCCTGCAACTTATTTTGTAATCCACCCTCTCCAATAATATCAAGCGTAACATCTGCCTCATTCTTTATAATGTCTATAGCATTTAAAAGAAACTCGTAGTTTTTTGCCGCTCTTAAATTGCCCACGGCCACCAGTCTAATTTTGCTTAATGATTGGGGATTGAAGTTATATTCCTGCAGAAAAAAATCTGAATTTATAAAATTATTTAAGACAAAATTTCTGCCCTTGATCTTTACATACTTGTCATAATCATCCAAGGCGGCTTTGGAAACACTTAGCAGCGTCTGCTTCCGATTGTATGTAAGCTTTTCCAAATAAAGAGAGATTTGATTTTTATTAAAAGCATCATGACTTAAAGTATTATGAATGCAGAAAATAAAGGGAACACTCTTAGGACAAGCCAATCTGCCGATAATAGTACTCCAAAATAAATCTGTTCTTACAAGAACAGGTTGATGAAGCTTAATTATTTTTTTTAGTTTGATAACTGCAAAGGGTAAATCCTTATGAGAATAATAGTTTAAACAATACTTTTCTTTGCAAATAATCTCATCATTTGAGAAGTGCGAAAGATTGTTTAATGTTACCAGCACGACATTATAAGAGTTGTTCAGATCTTCCAAAAGGTTTACCAGCATTGTTTCAGCACCGCCTCTCCCCAAACTATCTATAACATGTACAATGGTTTTTTTCATTTTGCTTCTCTTAGTTTCCTTTAAATTTTTATTGAAATTATCAGTTAATATTTTTCCATTGTTTATAGCGTTGCAAACCACCTAACGCTCCAATTAGCCTGTTACAAATTGGTGTCATAATCGAATGGTTTGGTAAAATATTAAAAATTAAAATCCAACTCCTTTCTGTTAATCTTGAAAATTCCAAAACCCTTTTTTTAAATCCATTATATCTTGTCTCGCTGATTGTATTTCTCTCACCCGATTTCACCGCATCAAATTCTGAACGGAAGCCATTTGAAATTCTTCTGAGAAAAGAATCAATTTCCAGCCGATCGCTTTGGTTGTGATACAATGTGATATCAAATATGATAAAAATCGGAACACCGGAATCATTGAATTTTCCCGCGAGATCAGCATCCTCACCTTGAAAAACCATTTTCTCATTGTAACCGCCGGCATTATTAAATAATTTTTCATGCAGTACCAAAGAACCACTGCCAAGGGAATCATATTGATAAAATCCAGAAGCCGGCTGAGGTGAGTCTTTATGTAATCTTCCCCACAGGTTATGATAATTTGCCGAAAGTAAATACCTGCCAACTTTTGTTTCTGCAAGCTTATCTTTTAAATAGGGCGGATATTCCCAATTAATATAATAGACGGAAGTCGTATGATCCTTTTCTATTACGTATGAGTTAATCCAGTCAATAACTTCGTTGTTTATCCACATATCATCATCCACAAAAAAAAGTATTTCCCCCTTTGCTTTGGATGCACCAAAGTTTCTCGCCGAAGAAGCGCCCTTTTTAGGATTGTCAAAACACGAGATATGATTGAGAAGATATCCGGGAATATGTAAAGGAGCATCGCCATCATTTATTACAATTATTTCAGCATTGCTGCTCCCTGTAGCCTCAATAGCTTTTTCTACAGTTTCCCATAGAATCTGCTCGCGATGCCTTGTGGCGATGATTATTGATATTTTAACTTCGGCCATTTTTGAAACCGCGTTTACATTTTTTGTTTAATTAATTGTTGCTTTTTACAGCGTAAATCATCCCGGAATGCAATAAGCGCAATGACGTTTCAATAACCTGGTAATTTGCTGACCTCAATTGAGCAACAATATTTACCGGCTTTATTTCATGCCATTCTATAAAATAAACATCAGGAATCGAAATGATATTTGCATCATACAATGATTCGATAATTTCATATTCGGCTCCTTCGGTATCAATTTTGCAAACAACGAAATGGTCTTTTACCTGCTCTTGAATTTTCAAAAATTCATCGCTTGCCGATTTTAGTTGCATCACCTGGCTGCTAACCTTTGCTGCGACATAGCCTTCCAGTTTTGGTAAACCTTTTGTTCCCATTCTCCCCTTTTCTTTAGGTGAATATGAAACACTTATATCCCCCTCTTCCTTAGACAGACCAAAATTATTCGCATGTATTTTGCCAGCGTATGTCTTATTTAGTTGAATATTTTGCATAGCCATTGAAAAAGTTGGTTTAAAAGGTTCAAAAGAAAATACCTTATCTACATTCTCTTTCGATGCAAAAAATAATGTCGTAATGCCAACATTCATTCCCACGTCAATCAGGGCTATTTTTTTCTGAGTGGGTGATATTAAATTATAAGCCCCTTCTAAAAACACCTCACTCAGGATAAACAATTCTTCTTCGTCATTGATCTTAAATTGGATTTTTTTATTTGATGCAATTATTTCATGGCTTTCATTTACAGAAAATGTGAAGCCACCCTTTTTTGATAACAGTACTGCATTCTGATACCTTTCTAAAATGGGAGTTGCCTTTGAAACCGGCATCTCCAGTTTTAATTCTTTGAAAAATATTTTATCTCCATCAATGTCGTATTCACTCTTCTTAATATTATAAACAGCCATTTTGTTCCCGAAAGACGAAATCGTCTTTCCGAACTTTACTCCAAATAGTCTAAGGAAATTATGGATGAATACTTTTAATGACATTAGTTAACTTTTATATTATTCATTAATTCAAGATGTCCCCTGTATTGCGATAAATACGGTTTTACATTTTCATGCATGTTTAGAGCTTGTTTTACTCGTATTTGATTAATATCAAGTAATTCTTTCCTTACCTCATCTATTACGCAAAACAATCCAATCGAATATTCACCCTCGACTAAATTCATATTTTCAACCTCGCCCGTTAATATCAACTTGTTTTCTTCTCTCACAAAATCTTTAATGAATGGCCTTAGATCTATAATCGTAATTCTTATTCCTTTGGCACTGTAAATTAAAAGGCAAAAATCAGTAATGGCGGGCGATTCACAGGCTTTAAGGTCAAGGCAAATTTTAAAGTTTATATCATCTCCTGAAATTATTTCTGCTGGTTGAAATTTGCATTCCGTCAAATCCACCTTATCGGATAATGACAATTGATTAAAACTAAAATTCTTATTCTCATTTAGATAGTGCGAAATCAACTCTTGCGTTTCACCTTCTTCTGCCAACATTCCTTTTTTTAGAATAACTGCTTTATTACACAATTGTTCTATTGCATTCATGTCATGACTTACGAAGATTACGGTTCTTCCACTTTTACTTATCTCATTCATTTTACCAAGACATTTCTTCTGAAACTCCGCATCCCCTACTGCCAGTACCTCGTCAATAATTAATATTTCCGGCTCGAGGTGCGCTGCAACTGCAAAGGCTAAACGAAGTTGCATACCGCTGCTATATCGCTTAAGAGGTGTGTCGAGGAAATTTTCTACACCGCTAAAATTCACGATAGCGTCAAAATGGGTATCAATTTCACTTTTTCTCATTCCTAAAATGCTTCCGTTCATATAGATATTTTCGCGGCCGCTTAATTCAGGATGAAAACCTGTACCTACTTCCAGCAGGCTGGCTATTCTTCCGCGACAAACTATTTTCCCACTTGTTGGGGGAGTTATTTTGCTCAATATTTTTAATAAAGTGCTTTTGCCTGCGCCGTTCTTTCCTATGATTCCTATGCTCTGTCCGGGATAGACATTGAAACTGACGTCATTTAAAGCGAGAAATGACTTATCATTTCCTGTTTTTTTCTTAAAAGGATTGGCAATAGCATCCCTTAGAGCCAGGTAACCATCCTGCTTTGCACCCAGTTTAAATTGCTTGGTAATATGTTGTATCTCTAATATTGGTTTCATAGCTACGCTAAGTCTGCAAAGTATGCTTCTGTTTTTCTAAAGGTATATATGCCGGTAAGTAATAATAATATAGCCACTATGCATCCAAACATTACAGCCTGCCAATCTACTTCAGCACCTGTAAATATGCTCCTGCACAATTGTATGGAAGATGCAATAGGGTTGGCCCTCATAAAACCATTAATAACAGGATTAGTAAATGCTTTAGAAGAATATAATACCGGGTTGGCAAATAATAAAAATTGAATCATAAAGGGAAGTAAATATTGAAAGTCCCTGTACTTTACATTCAAAGCCGATAAAAAAGTGCCAAGGCCAAATGTTGTAACGATAGTTATAATAATACTTAGGGGTAAGTAGATAAATAGTTTTACAATGCTCACATCCTGGTGATAGTAAATAAGAATAAAGGCGTAAATAATTAAGGCAAACATAAAATCAACCAAGGCGGTTAAAATAGCACTCATTGGTATTATGAGCCTTGGAAAATATATTTTCTTTATGATGTTGGCATTTGTGACCATGCTGTTTGCGCTATTTAGCAACCCACTGCTAAATATATTCCATATCAATAATCCGCTTATGGCAAATACCGGGTAAGGAATACCATCGCTGCCTGCATGTAAAGCCTTACTAAATATTAGAGTAAACATCAACATCATTACCAACGGCTGTAATATTGCCCACAAAATTCCGAGGGCAGCCTGCTTATATTTTACCTTTACATCTCTCCATGTAAAAAAATAAAATAGCTCCCGGTATTTCCATAATTCGCCTAATCCGATGGAAAATTTATTCTGAGGTTTTATTTCGTATTCAATCATTACCGGAGTTTTGGAATATTAATTCTTTCGTCAGGCTGGAGTACATAATATATCAAAATGGCAGTTGGTAAAATTTGTATACTCATCCACAACAGTTTCTGTTGCAGCATTAATAATTTTGTAATCAAATTGAATGATTAATTCAATGAGATCTTTAGCAGTTTTACCTTGTTCACGAAGATTATTATCATCCAGTTCAATAAATAGTACGGGTCTGTGTTTTAAGATGGTCTCTTTGCCTCCTGCCAACACATTATATTCGTAACCTTCCACGTCAATTTTTATAAATGATGGAGGAGGAATAGAAAAATTCATCATGCTGTTATCAAGGGTATCAATTTCTACAGCAGTCTTTTCATAAGAGCTGTTTTCTCCATTTTCTTTTAGGAGGCGTTGCATGCCACGGTTATTTGTATTAACGTTATAAAGAAACGCTATAGTTTTCTCATTACCGAGGCCCTGGTTTATCAATTTAATATTGTTGAATTTATTCAGCGCGATATTTTGCGATGCGTGCTGGTAATTATATGGGCTGGGTTCAAATGAAAAAACTTTCCCTTGCACCCCAATCTTTTTTGCAATGTTTAAAGTGGTAGCTCCTATATTGGCACCGATGTCAATTACATTCATCCCAGGTTTGACAAAATCAAATAACACAACCTGCGCGGGCTCGTCAACAGCGAAATAATTTGAATGTCCGACCGTATCGCTAACATCAAGTCTTAAATTAATTCCGTCCACCTCAACTGTACGAATAGATCCGGGGGAATATAAATAATTCGGGGGAATAAGCTTTGCGGCGAAGGCATTCATACTACTGTGTCTTGTAAAAACTGGCAGCAGTTTATCAATTCCGGAGACTATAAAAAACCTCCTGAAGAAGTTAAATAATTGCGTTTTTGCAGAAATCTGCAAGTGATAAGGTTTAGGGTTCATGTGTGTAAGAATTCTTGTTCTGATTAGGTAACGAATTTTTTGATGAGAGATTGTGGAGCCAGCCTATAAATATTTACTGCAGGGTCTTACACTTTTAGCCACGATTTGAATATGGGCTGTCTTTTGAATAAATATCTTTGACAACCTACTTGCTTAATCGGTTTGTTATAAACATGTAACACAATAAATGTGGCATAATCATTTCCATACTATATTTGAAAACTAAGCGAACCGATGCGCAAAAGCAGGCCAGGTAATAATTAAGATATCGATATATGGATTTTAAAGAATTGAAAATTGGATATGTACCCTACTTACCAGATTTATCGCAACCCGGAGACCGTCGTCGGTTTCCCTATTTTGCAAAAAGGAATAACGTCCCATTTGAAATAGCAGATGACAATAGGGTTTATGATATAATATTGTTAACTGCTTCATCTAATCTCAGTAAATGGCTAGCCTACAAAAAACAGCATCCTGAAACCAGGTTTATTTTTGAAATGACTGATAGCCTGATCTTTTACTACGATACTTTTACTACCCTGTTTAAAGGTATTGGCAGATTTATGCTCCAAAAGGAAAAGGCATTGTACATTAATTACAAAGAACTTCTCATTAAATGGCTGACGATCGCCGATGTTGTAATCTGTTCAAGCGCAGAGTTGAAAAAAGTTATTGAAAAATGGAATAACAATATTTTTATAAGCCTTGATTATTTCCAAAACGAAATAAAATTTACAAAGCAAGATTACAGTATAAAGGGAAAAATGAAATTAGTATGGGAAGGGCAAAGTGTCGTATTTCCGCACTTGCTGTATTTTAAAGACGTGTTTAAAGCCGTGAGCTCGTTTTGTGAACTTCATATTATCACCGACGAAAAATTTCCCTCCTATGGAGGTTTAATAAACAAAGATGTGGCACAAATTATCGACAAATTGCCAATTAACACGACATTCCACAAATGGGAGCTTTATAATAATTACAGGGAACTCAGTCAATTTGATTGTGGAATAATTCCGCTTAATAAAAAGAACACTTTGGCATGGCACAAACCTGCAAATAAGTTAATTTCTTTCTGGTTTACTGGTCTTCCGACAATAGCTTCCGATACACCTGCGTATACAGAAATGATGGATATGGCAGGGAATAGAATATATTGCGCTAACACCAAAGAATGGGTTTCGAAAATTACTGACCTGGCAAATATGAGAGCATCCGAAAGAGAATGTATGGCAAAAAATAATTTACAATTTGTAAGGAATCGTTATTCTGACGAAGTTCTTGATTCAGTTTGGAAAAATCTCTTAGAAAGTATGCTTATTAGCAATCTCAACAAATAAAATGAGAAACCCAAGCTAAAGTAAATCCAGAAACATATTTAACGTACGACCAAATATCAAAAATTTTAAACAACTTCTTTATTATTCAAAGTTTGCTCTTGAAAAAATTTATATTCTAATTTTCTCAAAAATCGCTTTCTTTAGAGGAACTCTTTTATTCAATTCCTTCCATGAATAAATTGTTGATATCACTATTAAGCTACAGCCTATCAAATAGGCCAAAACCTTAGGTAAGAAATAACCTTCTATAAAACAAAACGCCGCAATGACGAACTGGAAAGTAAACATTTGCCATACGGTCTTATCCAACTGAATTCGATATAATTTTTTACATACTATCAGCATCTGGATAAAGTGCAGAAAATAAGCTAGTAAATAGGAAACGCCTAATCCTGTTAATCCAAAATAATGGTAGCCTAAAACATTTAAGCCTAATAAATAAATATTTGAAACAACTTCATTCCAAAAAAATGTCCTTGAGGCGCCCTTGGCTAACAAAACATATCCAAGTGACCAGCTGAGAGCCTGAAAGAAAATTCCCAGGGTCGCCCAATGAATCATACTAGTAATGCTGCGAAATTGAAACGTGTATAATATCACGATACCCCATTTTATAAAAACTAAAAGAAAGATTAAGATGGGTGCTAAAATCAATATCGCGATTTCTGCTTGTTGATTTATTTCCTGCTGGCATTTTAAATTATCATGGGCAACGGTGGCAAGTCTAGGAAAGTAATCAGTACCCATAGCAGTAAAAACCATTCCTGCATAAGTTCCTATGATTGCAAAACCAGCTGTAAACAATCCAACATCTTTAAGCCCTCCGGTGTGGCTTATGTAAATCCTTAAAACATAAGAGGCTCCAATAGTTATCAAGCTACTCAGGCTAATAAGAAATCCCATTTTGAGCATTTCTTTTCCCTCAGTTTTAAAAGTCATTTTATCAATAGTTTCTTTGGGGATTTTTACTTTGCTCGAGAAAAAAAATGATATCAACAATGTGCTTAGAGAAGTTAAAATAATTGCTGGTACAATTCCTTTTTCTGCCAAAAAAAAATAAAAAGGAACCGAAATAATTAACCCTACGAAAGCTGAAAGGACGTTAGCTTTAGCCATAGACTTTATTTTTCGCATGCCTTGTAAAATGGCATTTTGTCCAACGCTTATTTGTGTAAAAAGTAGGCTGACTGAGATTAGTGCAAATGATATTGTATATGCTTTATTGCTAAATGCTATTTCGCTAAGAAAGGTCGCTAAAAGCAGAGTAAGTACAAATCCTAAACCTCCTGTAAGCCAGACTAACCGTTTAAAAACAGTTACAGTTTTACCTAGTTTTTGTTTATTACCGGTATTCGATGCAGCAGCTATACTTTTAACCGCAGAAATGCCCAATCCAAAATTGGTAATTCCAGTAATTAATCCAAGAGTAGTAGTCAATAATGACACTATACCCAAACCCGATGGGCCGAGTAACAGAGCTATAAACTTGCTTCTTAAAAGTGAAATAAAAATATTAAAGACTTGAACTCCGCCAAAGATAGAAGTGGATTTCAGTATTTTTTGATAAGAATTCGTTTTTTCAACAATCAATGTTCCTTATTATTTTAGCGGGTACTCCACCAATAATTACATTTGCTGGAAATTTGCC
The DNA here is from genome assembly GCA_040007435.1 of Ginsengibacter sp. Lineage (GTDB taxonomy): Bacteria > Bacteroidota > Bacteroidia > Chitinophagales > Chitinophagaceae > Ginsengibacter. The sequence goes on from JBDTUZ010000006.1 coordinate 111,295, forward strand.
AGCTACAACTGCACCAGTGGCTACTATTGTATTATCTCCTATCTCAGAATTTTTCAGTATGGTTACATTATTACCTATCCATACATTTTTGCCAATTATTACCGATCCAATTTTACCTACTTGTTGTCGGTTATTAGGGTGGATTCCATGACCTTCAAAATCCATTATCGTTACATTTTGTCCTATCAAACTGTTATCTCCAATTTCTATATTATTTGCGGAACATATGAATATATTATTATTAGTTGAAACACCGTTTCCTATTTTAATAACTGCATCTTTATATCTTGGCTGAATTTCAATGCGCCCTTTCTTGTGAAAACCGCCATACTTAAAACCAAACCTGCAACGATTTCCGATATCTACAGTTCCTTCACCATTAATAATCGTCTTTTGCTGACAGGAAGGAATTTCGCGATAAATTAATTTTTTGCGAAATATCTGTCGAAGATTGGGAAGTATGAAATTAAAAACTTTGAATTTTACAAAATAATACCCCGTAGCTAAAAGACTTTTTAGCATTAGTTATAAAAATTTTTGATTAATGAACATATTATTTTGACTTCTTCTTTTTTTAAGCCGGGCCAAATGGGCAAACTAAGGCAAGTTTCTGCAATCTTTTCAGCAATTGGAAAAGCTCCTTGTTTCAAGGCTAAGTGCTTATATGCTTTTTGTAAATTTATGGGTATTGGATAATGAATCAATGTCCCTATCCCATTTTCAAAAAGATACTTTTGAAGTTTATCCCGCTTTGTTGTGCGTATCATATATATGTGGTAAACATGAGTAGCATTTTCTGCCACTACAGGCAAAATCAAACCTTCAATTTTTTTTAGAGCATCATTATACCATTCCGCAATTTCCTGACGCATCCCTGTCCACTCTTTCAAATATTTTAGTTTGACTGAAAGAAAACCTGCCTGGCATTCATCAAGGCGCATATTATAACCAATTACTTCATTGTAGTATTTTTTTTCTGAACCGTAGTTTCTAAGTACGGAAGCTTCTCGTGCCAGTTGAGAATCGTTAGTGGTTATAGCGCCTGCGTCTCCCAGTGCACCCAAATTTTTTCCTGGATAAAAACTTGTTCCATTTATATGTCCCCAGCTTCCTGTAAGCTTATTTTTGAAAAATGCTCCGTGTGCCTGAGCATTATCTTCAACAACAGATATGTTATGCTTTTCGGCAATTGTCATTATTCGCTCCATATCGCACGCCTGGCCATATAAATGCACAGGTACAATCGCTTTTGTTTTTGAAGTAATAGCTGCTTCTATCTTCAAAGGATCGATATTATAAGTGTTTATGTCAGGTTCTACAAACACAGGCAGGCCCCCTACATAAGATACTGCTAAAGCGGTGGCTATATATGTATTGGAAGGAATGATCACTTCATCACCCAACGACACTCCTAAAGTTTTTAATGCGATATGTAAGGCATCTAAACCATTACTAACGCCAACGCAATTTTTAACTTCATTAAATAAAGCATATTCCTCCTCAAATTTTCTAACCTGGTCGCCAAGCACATACCAGGCGTTGTCAAAAAAACCTTCGAAAGATGAAAGCATTTCTGCTCTAACCTGTTTGTTCATAGTCTCAAATGAAAGGAAAGGAATATTTCTCACAATTATTTATTTACTATCAAAATTGTCCTTCATACTGTTTAGTCACTTGTAACCTCCTGGCCGACCTGTTAGATCATATTCTTTGAAATAAGCAAATTGTCAACTATGCGAAAATACATGAGTAACCTGGCCAAGCTTACATCCTAATGTTTCATAAGTGTGAATCACTGCTTTATTTGTTGAAGCCGGATGCATAAATGCAAAATCAGCTCCTTGCGACTGTAGATGGTATGCCATTTCTGAAATAAGTTTTTTATACCAGCCCTTGCGGGTTTTAGAAGAAACTGCGGACAGGACCATTTTAGAAATTTTAATTCCGAGTACCGGCCATACAGATTTCAAATAATTAGCAGTAAGAAATGCATCAGGCGGTGTTCCACTCTCATCCGGAACCATTGTATAATCAGCAAATCCTTTAATTGATTCTTCTACAAACGTTGACAAAAATTCATCAGCCTTCTTAATATCAAAAATGGGATCAGCATGGAATCTGTCAAATGGATTTCGCATGGCACTTGCTACATTTCGAAGATTGGGAATATCGTCATTGTTCGCTTTTCTTACGGAATATCTTTCATTCCTGTGCTTTTTTAAATCAATGTAATAAGTCATCCTGGTTTCAATCAATTTAAAACCAGTTCCGGATAATGCCTGTAATAGAAAAATATCTTCGCTCGGAATATCTGTGAAACAATATTTTCGGGCATTAGCAAAAAATGTATTTTTAAACTCCACGACTGCATCAGGCAAGGCGGTTTGATCTGCACTCTGAAACAAGACTGTGTGTAACCTGTAAGTTGGAATGTCAAAGTAGTTGGAATCCCAGGGTAAGAATTCTATAAGAAATAAAAAAGCCCGTTTGTCTATGCTGATGGGTATTACTTCAATCTTATTATCACGAATTTTTTCAATTAAAACGTCTTTTACAGTCTTGTGAAAGATAATGTCTTCAGGTACATTTCGCAGAAAACAATAAGGAGAATAGTAAAACAATTCATGTTTCCGTAAGTCAAAAAAAATATCTAATTGATTAAAAGTTTCCATCATTAATAAAGTCCTCCGTTAATATCAATACTGGTGCCCGTAATATAATCCGCCTGCGATAAATATTTCACCGCTCTGTATATTTCATCGGGATTTCCAAATTTTTTGTTTGGTATTTTTTCCTTGATTAAAGTCTGCATTTCTGAAGGTACTTCATCAATCATTCCAATGTTAAAATAACCAAGGTTTAGATTATTGATCGTTATTCCCTTTGATGCATTTTCTACAGCTATTGCCTTAGTCATGCCCCAAAGTCCTGCTTTAGAGGCAGCGTAAGCACTTGTACCGCCTATCCCGCTTTGGGCAACAACTGAAGAAAAATTTATGATTCTTCCAAAATTCTGCTCCCGCATTTTTGGAAGTAGCGAGTTAATGACATGAAAGGTTCCTATAAGATTGATATTAATTAATTGTGCCCATTTCAATGGATCTGCTTTATGTGCGAAAGCATTATAATTAGACCCTGCACAGTTAATAAGAGTGATCTGATTTAGTTTATCATTATTAGTTTCGGCAAAAGTTTTTACTTCTTCGATTTTAGAAATGTCAACTTTGTACATTAAATCGGCATTTTCTTTAGGCGATGAGTTGTTATAAAGCCCAATGACATCATTTCCTTCATCCAAAAATTTGTGCATCAAAAAATATCCTATTCCCCTCGATGCTCCTGAAATAATTATCATTACTTATCTTTTTAGTTTACAACTATGACCACTTGATTATCGATGCGCCCCATGTCCATCCGGAGCCCACACTGGCAAACAAAATATTTTTCCCCTTTGTTAATTTGCCTGCTTTGTTAAGTTCATCAAGCAAAATTGGAATGGTGCCACCAGAAGTATTTGCATATTTATCCATGTTGGTCATTACTTTTTCAAAAGGTAGTCCAATTATTTCAGCTGTCTTTTTTAGAATCGCAATACTCGGCTGATGAGGAATCATTAAATCAATGTCATTTACTGTTAGCCCTGTATCGTCAAGTACCTGCATAATTGCCTGTGGTAAAACTTTGGTTCCAACGTTGTAAACTTCTTTCCCGTTCATTTGAAAAAACTGTAGTCCTTCTTTCATATTTTCTTTGTTAAGCGGAATTTCGGACCCGCCTCCAGGCACAGTAAAATTAAATTTTCCTCTTCCATCAGAATATAAGCGAAATGCTAAAAAACCTTCGTCTTCATTCGCGTGGGTTAAAATCGCAGCTCCGGCGCCATCGCCGAAAAAGACTGCATCCCGTCTTTTCCAATCAGTAATAGATGAGAACTTGTCAGCGCCAATCACTAATACATTATCATATACGCCACTTGCTATGAATTGTGCTGCAGTCGACATTGCAAAAAGAAAACCTGAACACACCGCCGAAATGTCGAAGGCCACTGAATTGTAAGCTTTAAGTTTATCCTGAACTATGCATGCTGTGGAGGGAGCTTTTCTATCAGGTGTTGCCGTTGCGATAAGAATCAAATCAACATCTTCTGGGCTAAGGCCTGCATTGACAATCGCTCTGCTACCCGCATTGGCTGCAAGATCGCTTGTAGCCTGATCCTGATTAGCAATCCGCCTTTCGCTAATTCCAAGATTCTCGCGAATCCATAAATCATTTGTTTCTAAAATCGTTTCAAGAAATTGATTAGTGTATATAGTTTCCGGTAAAAACGATCCTGTGCCGGTTATTTTTACTTTTCTCACGAATTGTTTCATATGGTAAAACCTTCTGCATTGGTAAAATTGATATAATCGTTATAATCGCGGATATAATCATCCGCATTATATTTTTTGGAAGTCAACACGAGACAGATGGCGCCGGAAGAAAAATTAATTTCAGAAGCCCAAATACCCGGTAAAATATGTAAGCCCATATTTGGCTTGTTCAAAAGTATTTGCCTTTTTACATTTCCATCGTCAATCAAAACTTCAAACGCACCACTTGCGGCAATCAAAAACTGGTGACAGGATTTATGAGCATGAGCTCCCCTTGATTCTCCGCCGGGGATATCATAGAGGTAAAAAATTCTTTTAACACTAAATGGTATTTCTGAATTGTTATTAACTGAAGTAATACTTCCATTTCGATCACCGATTTTCGGCAAATAGATAAGAGTGCAGTCAAATACTGATGACTTATTCATTATTCATATTTTTATATATCTCATAATCTCTTATATAATCTGATGGCTTAAACTGCATACTCGAAAGATGCAGGCCCAGAGAATTGGTTGAAAAATTTTCCATGTGGCGCCAGGTTTTAGCCGGCACAAATAAGCCATAGTAAGAACGGTTGAGGCTAAACACATCTTTTTTTCCGTTTCTATTTGTTATTACTACATCGAAACTACCACTCAAAGCAATGATAAGTTCATGCTGTTTGTAATACGCGTGGCCGCCTCTTTGTTCCCCACCGGGAATGTCGTAAGTCCAAAATACGCGCTTTATCTCGAATGGAACCTGGTCCGGCGATTGTAAAAAAGTAAGATTCCCTCTGGGGTCGGCTATTTTAGGTAATTGAATTATTTTAGGAATATTCATTGAAAATTATTTGCCCCAGCAGGGCTATTTTATGAAACACAAATGTAATACTTAAGGTTTTCAGGAAAATATTTTCAATCACCTGGGCGATCGGTTTTTAATCAATAATTTGTACCCTTCCACCGTTTCTTTTATTTCTTTAAAATTTCCTTTCAATAATAAAAAGCCGATCCTCGTGAAAGGTTCTATAATGCATAACGAAAACCATACAACTGCATATCCCCCATACCTAAAATGTTTCTGACTATATTGTAATTTGCTGCGTAAATTTAAAAAAAGGCGAAATGCTTTGACGGAATGAGTAGTTCCCTGCCCACTATGCGAAATTGAAATGTTTGAATTGAAATAGGATTTTCCCCCGTGTTCAGCCAGTCTTTTGGAGAAATCAAGTTCTTCGCAATACACGAAAAAACGCTCGTCAAAATACCCCACTTTTTCAAAAATAGAATTGCGCATAAACATAAAAGCACCCATTACCTGGTCAACATATCTGCTTGTTTTATGGTCCCAATCAGCCATCAGTAAAGCCGGTTTAAAAATTTTAGGCGCTATCTTCGATAAACCAAGGGCGTCATAAAAAAAACGTATTGGAGTAGGAAACCTGGCACAACTTAAAGATATATTTCCATTATCATCAAGTAAGCTGCAACCTAAGATATCTATCTCCTGATGGGCGTCCATAAAAGATTCACAATCTTGAATTGTTGTATCAGATATTTGAGTGTCCGGATTAAGCAATAAAACATAATGAGAAATACATAACTTAAATCCCTGGTTACTGGCTTTTGAAAAACCCCTGTTTTCTTGATTTTTTATAATAACTAATTTATCGTGTTTATCAATTTTTTTAATTGAAACATCAGATGAATCGTTATCAATTACAAAAACTTTTCCAATAAGTTTTTCATTAAGTTTTGAAAAAACCGATTTTAAGCATTTCGATAGATAATCGCCACTATTCCAATTTACTATTACTATATCTGTCATTGTTGATCGTAAATTCTTTTTTGAAAATCTTTAAAAAAACAGGAAACCCCCGCTGCTTGAATACGTATTACAGTGATATTAAGATAGTGGACTGCCATTGAATATTTATCATTTGATTTGTAGTAGTTCGTAGGGTTGAAGCAAGTCACCATAAATGACATTTAAATAAAACAACATTCCTGCAATAAGTACGACAAACCAAACATTAAACTTATTAAAAGGTAAATATTTTGCCAGGTAGGCATAATTAAAAACAGTTGCAACAGAAAAAACGTCACTTATACGAAAAGCTATCGATGGTAAGCTCGAAAACAAAGAGAGTGTAAAAATTGAAATAATATTGCATTTTAAAAAAAAAATCAATTTTTTGTCCGCTATTAATTCGCATTTAGGTATCGCAAACATCAGGTATATTGAACAAAATATCTTCGTTAGGTTAACTACATTAAATACTTTTATATCATCGGCCAGGCCGTATTCAATAATAGCGCCATACGTGTTTAACTTTCCACTACTGCCGCCTATTGAAAATACATCACCGACCAGGTTAAAAAGAGGCATTTTTGCAAATCCTAAAACAATGGACACGAAAAGCAATGCGCTATAGATAAACCTGTTAAAACTTTCTTTCCTTATAAATAACAATATTAGATACAACAACGCAGAATAGTGAAATAAAGTTGCCAATAGAATCATGGCTGTATAAGCCTTGTAATTATTTTTAAAATAAAAAATAAGTGACAGTAAAAAAATCGATATGGCAAAGCCAATACGGATTTGCGTCATCTCGTGCAAAATAAAATAATGCGAAAAGTATAGCAAAATAACGAGGTAGGGATTGATTGCGAACCTGTCAAATACAAAAAATTTTATCGCTACACTAAGGCCGGCAAAGAATAGCATAATTGCCAAGCCGTAGTTTTGTATAAAAAAGATTTTAAAGAAAATTACAACACCAATAAACCCTGGCTCATATACACTAAAATATCCGCCAGTGTCATCAGGAAGAAAGTCGCGTATGTGATCAAAGGCATATTGATAGCCCAAATAATCTCTTGACACATCCATGCCTCTAAATCCAGCAAGGGAAATTAATGAAATACCTACAAATATAAGAACGGCTCTACTGTGAAACGGGTTCAACTCATATTCTATCGCCAAAACAGTCAAACAGATAAAATATATATAGTATATGATCATTACTAATACCAGTTATTGAACTTCGGTTCTGCAAAACAAATCTTTTATCAACATTAAGATTGTTTTAGCTCCCGGATATAGGCATCTAGTTTTTTTCCAACTGAATCCCAATTAAATTGCTGCACATCTTTTAATGCCTGATGTAATTTTTGTTCCCTTCTTTCAGTATTATTATAAGCGTTCTCAAAATTCCTTACAAGATCTTCCACATTCTGCGGTTCTGCCAGCCAGGCATTATCGTTGCTAGCAGGATAGTATTGTGTAGTTATCAATGAAACACCACACCCCATTGCTTCCGCTACAGGATAATGAAAGGCTCCCATTTGTGAAAATCCAGCGCAGAAATAAAAATCCAGCGTCCTATAGTAGTCTGCCAAGGCATCATCTCCGTGTGGTTGGAAACAATATATATCATCATAACCCCTGAAATCATCTATATCCCCAAAAGCTATATGTAGCTTCATACCGGGATATTTTTTCTTTAGCTTTTTATAGGCCTGTAACACGTACCAGGTACCTTTTTGTGGTTCTAATCGTCCTATTGTTCCAATAATAATTTCATCTTCCTTTTTAACTTTCTTTGTTTCAGACGGATAAAATTTACTAAAATCAACCCCCGGATACAATACCCTGGAGGCCTTTAGTTTCTTAAAATTCAAATAAATTTCAGCATTTACTACAGTAAATAAATTTAGTTTATAAGTAAACCCGGAAAGGAACTGCAGAATTCTATTTTTAATCCCCGGCTTCATTTGATAAAATTCCGGCTCATAAGCTTGCACATAGTATAGTGTTTTATGAGCAAGGCCTGCTATTTTGATCGGAATTGTTGTCAATGAATGATTAGCTATAATTAAGTCAAAAGATTTTGGGTTTAGCTTTAGGAGGGCTCTCGTCAAAAGTCTTTGATGAGAATAGGCTGTTGACTTTTGGGGTTTAGCAAGATCAAACGGCCTTAACTCGCCATTTTTATCAATGCATAAAATTTCAGCTCTAGTCGGGAAATACGGCTTTTTTATTGTGTCTGCATTAATGAATGTTACAGAATGACCGAGCTTGATCAATTCATCTGCCAAGTTAGCTAGTACCCTGTATCCGCCAAACTGACCAAAACCCAATACTGGTATCAATATTTTCATCAATAAACAATTAAAGAAATTAAGTAATTATTTTATTTGCATTCCAGACATTCGGCTAAGCTTGTAAACTCTTAATAACCAAAGGAGAACAAGTAATAAAAGGCATGATACGACTGAGAAAATAATGCCTGTGTTTAATTTACTTAATTTCAACTTTTCCATTGGGTAATCTGCTGTATCTATAACCTGCATCAACGGTATTTCATTCAAATATTGAAAACGGGCTAATTCGAGATTTTTGAATAATTCACTGTAAGCCGTTCCATACACTTGTATATTTGCCTGCTGTTTAATCACAGGTACATCTGCACCTGAAAATGCGGGGTTGACATTCACGTCTTGCACGTTAGCTTTTTTCTGGATACTGGAATTGAGATTTGCTTTCATATTAGATACTCTTTCCTCCAATACATCCAGAGTTTCTTTTGCCTTTTTAGTTCTTATTTCGATATAAAAATTGTTAGTTTCATTGACTATTCTATCAGTAAAATCTTTCGTAAACTTTTCATCCGGGCTGGTTACATTTACCTCGAATATACTCAGCTTCCGGTCTGGCCTTTCTGCCTTAAGATGATTTTTTGAGAATGCCATGTAGGTAACATATAGAATACTATCTTGTTTGTAAGTGAAAGTCGATCTAACTTGTTCCGGCGGAAAGTGAATGTTTTCAATTTTTTGACTTGATTTGCGCTGGTTTGATATTTCCAAATAATACTCAATTAAAGTAAATGGCCTGTTATTAAAAGTATCTACCGAGAGAAATACCCTTTCCAGCATCCGGCGACTCTTCATTATATCCAGTATATTGTCCCCTGCGAAAATGTCCTTTCCTCCACCGAAGTTTATTCCAAACTGTGATGCCAGATTTATAAAATTGCCTACTCCTGAGCCATTCCCATCATCCAAAGCAAAAGTTAAACGACTTTTGTAAGATGGCTGCTGTAAACCAGCGTAAATTATTCCAGCAACACCTGCAGTTACGCCAACAATAAGAAATATCCACCAAATTTTGAAAAGACTCCTTACAAAAACTAGTAAACTACTCAAAGGAGATACACGTTCATTGGGTAAATCAATAATTTTATCTTTTGAATCCAGGGCCATAATGTTACCAATTTAATTTGCAGCAGCTATAACTTAATTACGTTAGCTACAATTCCCAGGGCTGAGACGATAAGAGCCCATTCCCCGATGCCAATTTTTTGCCTGTTACTTTTAAGTTTCTGAGGAACAAAAATTTCTGACCTTGGGGAAACAGATGGATAAGATTTAAACCACAAAAAGTGCTTTACCGATTCGGCCTTTCCATCCGGGTGTATGACTAGAGAACCATTTTTACGGGCATAAGCAGTAAAGTTTCCAGCTTGTTGGATATAGTATTTTAGATTTTTATTCTCCTTAAACGGAACTATAGTTGGAAAGTAAACCTCACCTGATATTTTTACCAGATTTGTGTTCCTGTCAATAGTTAATACGTCTCCTTCTTCAAGTGTAAGATTTTCTGAGCCCTTAGGATTAGATAGCGCTGTCAAAAGATTTACACTTATCAAGTCATAAGTCTTGTAAAGTTCATCCTTTAATCGTGGATTTTGAGAAAGGCTGTCATTATCAATATTTAAAATTCGTTGGAATAGCTTTTCTCTTTCTTGTAATGTCAGGTTTGATTTTATACTTCTTCTTATTGTGATAGAAGAGCTGTCTGCCGAAGCCCTAAATCCACCGGCTCTTTCAATCACATCACTAATTCTGTCTCCGCTTTTTTCTAATCCATAACGTCCCGGGCTTTTTACCTCGCCCAAAACTAATACGCTACGCTGAATAGTATAGCCGGGGAGGGTTTTTACAATCACAATGTCAAATGGCTGCAGATACACTTCATTTTGAGATTCTCCGGAAGTCTTAAGATTAATATTGAAAACCTTGCTTTCATTATGATTCTCTTTATCTATGTTGGCATTTTTTATTCTTCTGGAAATCTCAATAGTTGAGGAATCGCCGGATTCTGTTAATCCGCCCACATCAAGCAGCAAATCGTGAAGTGTAAGATTCTCCCGCCACCGCACAATCCCAGGCTTTCTGACGTTGCCCTCTACTGAAATATAATTTTTATCGTTGAATTCAAAAATTGAATGCACTGCGAGCGAATCATTTTTTCTGAGAGAAATAGTTTCGTCATAATTCAATACCGAATCAAGATTTATTGAAAGTATTGTTGGCATCATATTCTCAAAATACCTAAAAATCGAAGCTCTTTGTATATAAGCATCCACAGTAAGCCCACCCGACTTTTTGATTAGGTCTTTTATAGTAAGATCGGCCGTAAGTTCATAAGGCCCCGGGCGCTGCACTGAACCTGTTATATAAACCCTATTTGCAAATTCTTCCTGGAGTTTACCCACAATGTATTCATCACTTCCATTGCCAATAAATGTACCGTAATCCGAAGTAGGGAGATCAATAATTCTTTTTGCCGTATCGGTAATTCTAATTACGGTCACAGACCCTCTGTAAGCATTATCAGTAAAGCCGCCGGAAAAGTTTAATAAATCCTTAAAAGTTTCGGTATCAAGTAATTCAAATTTTCCTTCACGTTTGACATTTCCGGTAAGAGTAACACGATTTTTATAATAGGGAATGCGAATTACATCTCCTTCCTGCAAAATAATTCCGTCTTTTTTGGTTCCCTTAGTTAAAAAATCATATAAATCAGCTTTCCTTTTTATGTCATTTCCCCTGATAACTTCAATATCGCGGTAGCTACCCATAGATGTAGGACCGCCGCATAAATAAAGTAGATTATAAAGAGTCGTCAGAGAAGAAACTGTAAATGTTCCTGGTTTTTTTGCCTGTCCAATTACGGTGACGCGAATACTCCTTATCTTCCCAAGTGAAACCTGGACTTTGGTTTGACCTGTATTAATAGCCCTGTATATCGTTGATGCAAGTTTGGATTGTATCTTTTTTCCCGCCTCTTCAATGCTCATTCCATTTACATATATCGGGCCTACATTAGGAATATAAACTTCGCCAAGTTCGCTCACTCTAAGATTATATTTCTTTTCGCTATATCCATAAATTGATACTATAATTTCATCATCGGGGCCAAGGATATAACCGGCGGGGGCAGGTATTCTTAAATTTGGCTCGAATACTATACTATTAGTGTTAAATAATTCAGATCCAAATATGATTTGATCGTTTTTGAATTTTTGCAAAGGAACAAAAGACCCTGACGTATCAAACCTTTGTCGGCCATAAACTTCTTCAGTGGTATCGGATGAGATGCTATTTTGATCATGAACCCTTGATTTGTTGATAAACTGGAGCCTGCTTCGCAATTTGACTATTTGATCTTGAGGTAATCCTTTTTGCGCAGCTAATTTATATAAATCTGTTTCTGAAATACCTGAATCAGTTGCCTTTTGAAACATATCAACTAATTCTTCGTCGGTGTAGTTATCCACATTCAGGTTACTTAGATCGCTGGCTTTAAAAATATTTATTTGAGCATGAACCTGGCTACAACAAAATAAAGTAGTCATTAAAACGAATAAAGCGATCCCATTTATTTTCATTGATTTGTTCTTTTGACTGCTTTATTTACAAGCGATAGGGTGGTTAAAAATTGCGTGCGAAGTTAGCAATATTTTAATAGCCAACGTTACGGAACATCCTACTTTTTAAAGAACCAACTTACTTAGTTACATTATCCATTATTCAATAAAGGCGGACAGTTTAAATGATTATAATAAGAAATCAATTTAAATCTAATATCTCTGGGTCATGAATTTAAAATCTCTATCGGGCACAATAGCAAATAATCTGAAGTTTCAATATTTCTAATCAAATAATTTTATTTTTGGCGCATAAAACTAATGATCAGCACCGATCTTCCGCATTTGCTTTTAGCGCTTTGCTATACAATGGTTAAAAACCAGCCCCCGGGAGAAAAAATTTCAATTATAACTTTAAATAAGATTAAGTGAGAAAAATACTTTTTTTATGTCTGATCATTTTTGGCCTTTCATGCAAGAAATCTGTTCAAGTCAATCCAAATAGATATTATGTTGAGGATTTTCGAAAGCCGGGCATGACAGATTACGAGGTTTTTAAGGCTGCATATGACAGTATCCCAGATAATTCTGAGTTACAGTTTGCAGATAGGGCCTATATATTTAATCATACGCCAACAATTTATAAAAAAATTGATTTCTATGGTCCAGCTGTAATTACAAGAGAAAATCAAATTGCCTATTCGCTTAAAGACGACGCCGATCAAAATTCGACCTTCCTAATATTGAATTCGACTAAAGGAATAATTAACACAGAAAGAGTTATAGTGTGTCTCAATCAGAAAAACGACGGTGCAACCTCAATAGATGTAGTTAACAAAATAAACGGAGACACAATATATCTGGAACAGCCACTGGGTGCAACTTTTGGAGGAGGAACCAATTACCCTGCTGGCAGTAGTTTGTTTAAAAATATCAATTTATTTTGGGTTGTTAGTCCAACTTCATTTCCTGAGGTCGGTTGCAGATTTATCAATTTAACCTTTGACGGAAACAGAGAAAATAATAAAGGTTCGTACTCATGGAATTTTAATACCGCAATTTTAGCGGTTAATAATGGTTACACATATTATAAAGGTTGCAAGTTTTTGAATAGTCCGAATGAATCAATTGCCGGACATAACGCAGACATTGAAAACTGTACGTTTTTAAATTTGAATGGCAGCGCTTTCCATACATCATTAGACAAGCAAATTGCAACAGAGGATCAAATACATTCTTATGTGTTAAATAACAGTTTTGAAAATACCAATCAAATTTCCAATTTGATAAATGGTCACAGTGAAGGCGCTATAACGCATAGTAATTCGGGCGGCTACTATACGGCAACTGGCAATACTTTTAAGAATGTGGGGGAAGCAGTATTGGGCACCTTATATCCTTCCGTCTCAGTTCATGATTGGGGTACATCAAATATAACTTTTACAGGAAATACAATTGATGGCGCTAATAGAATGGTTTATGGAATTGCGCTAATACCGGGGGCAATTCATGATGTAAAAATTGAAAAAAACACAATTTCGAATTTGACAGGAACTGATTGGTCTGCGCAACTAGGCTACTGGCCTGGAATAATTTTAAAAAACAAAAGCGGCGAATGAAAATATGTGCTATTCACAGAATTTTTTTCAATTTAGAGTCATCTCCCCAAAAATGCATCGGCTCATGTAGAGGGTAAGTATAAAACCCTTTATTCAGTTTTATTTTCTGATTTGCTTGTTTGAGAAAACTTTCAACCAACTCACTGACAGTTATTGGAATGCCACTGCAGCAATTTATTATTCCTTCAACTTTTTTTTGTGTGGCAATTTTTACGGTGTACTCTGCGACTTTTGCCACGGGTAAATAATCTCTCTGCTGATCTCCGAAACTCATATTAAATTCGCCTGAGTTTTCAATGAGTGCTTTTTCAAGCTGGGAAAGGATTGAGTTTGGGTTTTGCCCTTCTCCGTACGTATAGAACAATCTTATCCATTTGAGGCTGAAAGAAATATTTTGTTGTAACTGCTCCAAAAATTTTCTTAGAGAATCTTTTGCGATCGCATAAGGATTGGCAGGCATAGCGGGTAATTTTTCATTTAATTTGCCTTCCTGAAATCCATATTCAAAACAGGTGCCGGTAACCGTTATATCCGCGGCACCGTTACTTACCAGGTTTTTCAAAAAAAAATAATGTTTCAATAAATTTTGCTCTATATGAAAAAGCGAATTGTAATTGGGTAAGCCTTGCCAGGCTAAGTGAATAATTGCATCAGGTTTGTGAAAAAAAGTATAGTAATCAACTCTGCTTTTAAATTTTGATAAATTGAATACTTCATATTCCACATCTTTAAACCAGGGGAAAGCCTTTGCTTTCTCTTCAATTGAAGATGTAGCAATAACGTGGTAATTATTTTTCAATAATTCTGCCACTACATGATTACCAATAAATCCTGTCGCTCCGGTTACAAGTATTTTCATGAGCATTAAATGATTTGCAGTTCCGGAATTGGAATGACGAATTTTGCGCCCCAATTTTTTACATAACTCAACTGTTCTATAATTTCATCTTTAAGATTCCAGGGAAGAATCAAAATAAAATCCGGTTTATCCTGCTTTAAAAAAGCTTCATTTTTTACCGGTATATGGCTGGCCGGTAAGTATTTATTTTGCTTGTTTGGGTTTGCATCAACCACGTAATCAATTAGATCATTTTTTACTCCGCAATAATTTAATAAGGTATTTCCTTTTGCGGCAGCGCCATAAGCAGCAACCCTCTTGTCTCCATTTTTCTGTTTTATAAGAAAAGATATCAAGTCAAGTTTTACTTTTAGCGCTTTTTGAGTGAAGTCACGATACCAACGAAGATCATTCATTCCATGTTCATTTTCCTTAAATAATAATGCCCCAACATGCGGCGAAATTTTTTTGGAACGGTCATCCTTATGTTTTGCAAATATCCTCAAAGATCCCCCATGTGTTGGCACTTCCTGCACATCGAACATTAAAAGACCCTGCGACTCAAATATCCTGCTCACACTCGTAAATGACAAGTAGGAAAAATGTTCATGATAGATGGTATCAAACTGATTGTTATCAACCAACTGCATCAGGTGTGGAAATTCCATCGTAATTACACCGTCCTCTTTTAATACAATTTGCATGCCCCTGACAAAATCTATGATATCCGGAACGTGAGCTAAAACGTTATTGCCTAATAATAAATCTGCTTTTATATTTTTTGTACTTAATTGTTTAGCTAAATCAGTTCCAAAGAAATCGTTGATAGATTCAATTCCTTTTTCTCTGGCGGCCCCTGCAGTATTTTCTGTCGGTTCTATACCTAAAACCGGGATATTTTTTTGGCGAAAATATTGAAGCAAATAACCATCATTAGATGCGATCTCAATCACGAGTGATTTTTCGTCATAGTGAAACCGTTCAATCATCATATTCGTGTATTTCTCTGCGTGCTTCAGCCAGCTTGAACTGTAAGAGGAAAAATAAACGTATTGATTGTTAAAAATGTCATCTGACTGTTTATACTCATCAATTTGAACAAGAAAACAATTACCGCATATATAAACTTTCAGAGGATAAAAAGTTTCGGGTTGATTTAATTCCTCTTCAGAAAGAAAAGAGTTAGAAGCAGGAGAATTTACAAGGTCTATAAATAAATGATGTAATTCCGTTTTGCAAAATCTGCATTGCATAATTATATTCCTTTAAAATTTTCCGTTACATAAGGATGGTTTTTATCTCTGTCCGAAATTCCATTTACTGCCGTTGGCCATATTATATTAATTGTGGGATCGTCGAATTTTATCCCCCCTTCTGCTCCTGGCGTGTAATAGTTTGAGTGGTGGTAAATGATCTCACAATTATCAGTAAGTGTAAGGAAACCATGAGCAAATCCACCCGGTATGTAAATCATTCTTTTATTTTCGGTGCTCAATTCTGTCCCAAACCATTCAAGGAATGTTGATGAATCCTTTCTTAAGTCTATTGCAACATCGTACACCGCACCAGAAATGCAGCGGACTAATTTTATCTCTTTATAGGGAGGATTCTGAAAATGCATTCCCCTGAGGGTTGCCTTTTTTGCAGTGTAGGAATGATTTATTTGTAACCACTCCACCTCCAGTCCGGCCTCCGCAAATTCTTCTTTACAAAACGTACGGGCAAAAAAGCCTCTGTCATCTCTAAATAAATCGAGCTCAACGGTAAAAAGGTCTTTAATAAAAGTAGGATTAAATATCATCTTACTTATGCAGAAATTTTATCAAGATGCCTCCTTAAAAGTTTCAGGCGGGTAAAACGCTCTCCATCAAAATCCTTTTCAGAGAAATGTATTGACTTCAATTTTTCAAACAGATCCTTCATGCCCGACAGGAGCGAATATTCCAACTCAAAATCGGGCAATATTTTTGCCAGAAGGTCAAAGTTTACTCTATAATCTCGTGGATCATTTCCAACCTCTCCGGTAAAAACAATTTTAGCAGAAGGAATTAATTGTTGCACTATATCTGCAACGTTTTTTACCTGGAAATTTTCTTCATTGGCTCCTATATTTATTGCTTTGGCATTTATTTTTCCTGCAGGTGCTGAAGCAAACGCTACAAAAGCTCTTGCAATATCTTTACAATGAATCAATGGACGCCACGGTTGACCATCGCTCATAATACGAATATCACCCTTGGAAATAGCACAGGCAAGTAAATTATTTACAACGAGGTCTATTCTGAACACAGGTGAATAACCGTATGCTGTTGAGTTCCTCAAAAAAACAGGGCAGAAATTTGCATCAGCCATCTCAGCGAGTTGCTTTTCTACATCAATTTTTGAGATTGCATAAGCTGTTAACGGATTTACTGGCGCAGTTTCATCAAGATCGTTGTTAACTCCCTTTCCGTAAATAGAACAACTGCTGGAAAAAAGAAATCTTTTAACACCTGCTGCTTTCGAAAGTTTAGCTAAATTTATCGATCCCTCCCGATTAATGCTGTAAGTAATTTCAGGATTTAGATCGCCCATTGGATCGTTGGAAATAGCAGCCAGGTGCATAACGCAATCATATCCATCCAGATCATCAACGGTGAGATTTCTAATATCTTTGTGCAATTCCTTGTCCGGACGTACAAGTTCTGAAATCGTCGCTTCTTCAAATAAATTGATATCACATCCGGCGACAAAATGACCAGCGTCTTTCAGCAAGCTTACCAGATGCGGCCCAATATATCCCCTATGCCCGGTTACAAATATTTTCATAATACTATATTACCAGGTTTTCCATTTTGCCTGGTTGGATTCCCATAATTGCTCCAGTTCGATTTTGTCACGCATGGCATCCATACATTTCCAGAAACCATGGTGTTTATACGCCACCAATTGGTGATCCTTTGCGATTTGCTCCAAAGGTTCCTTTTCCCATTGAATAGTCTCCATATTTTCGTCGAAATATTTGAATATTCCCGGCTCCAGAACGAAATACCCGCCATTAATCCATATATCCTTATCGTTTGGCTTTTCCTTGAAGCGATTCACAACCGATTCCTCATCAGTTTCAACAGTACCAAACCTGCCTGGAAACTCCACTGAAGTAAGTGTTACGAGCTTTTTATGTGACTTATGAAAAGAAATCAGTTCATTAATATTTACATCCGAAACGCCATCGCCATATGTAAGCATAAATGTTTCGCCCTCTACGTATTTTTTGATCTTCTGTATTCTCCCGGCAGTGTTGGTATGCAATCCAGTGTCAACAAGAGTTACCGTAAAGGATTCTGTATTGGCGAAATGAACATCAACTTTGTTGTTTTTAAGCTCTATTGTTATATCAGAATTATATAAAAAATAGTTCAAAAAATATTCCTTTATATAGTGGCCCTTATAACCGCAGCAGATCACAAAGTCATTAAACCCGAAATGAGAATAGTTTTTCATGATATGCCAGAGAATAGGCTTTCCCCCAATTTCAATCATGGGTTTTGGCCTGAGGTGCGACTCCTCTGATATCCTTGTTCCTAATCCTCCGGCAAGTATTACAACCTTCATAAGATGACATGAAACATTAAAAATTGATATATGCTAATTAAGTAGCTCAGTTATTTTAAAAATTGCGCAAATATAAATTAAAATATGCGCGGTAGTAAAATGCAAACGAGTTGGAAAATATAACATCCATCAAATTAGTCCCATCAAATACTCACCGTACCCACTCTTTTCAAATTTTCTTGCCAGCACATTCAACTGATCACGGTTTATAAAATTCATTCGGTACGCAATTTCTTCAAGGCAACCTATTTTGAATCCTTGCCTTTTTTCAATTACTCTTACAAATTCTGAGGCATCATGGAGAGATTCGAAGGTTCCTGTATCGAGCCACGCAAATCCACGATCCAATACGGCCACTTTCAATTTTTTATCAGATAAATATTTTCGATTTACATCTGTGATTTCATATTCTCCCCTCGGAGAAGGCTTGATGTTTGCAGCTATATCGACAACCGTATTATCATAAAAATATAAACCAGGTACTGCATAATTTGACTTAGGTTCCGCCGGCTTTTCTTCAATACTTACTGCAATATTATCTTTATCAAACTCAACTACTCCATATCGTTCAGGATCGCTCACGGGATATGCAAAAATAACTGCTCCATCAGGATCGGCCGATTTTTGAAGAAGATGGGAAAATCCACTACCATAAAAGATATTGTCGCCCAGCACTAACGCAACGGAATCTTTACCGATAAATTTCGCCCCAATTACAAATGCCTGAGCAAGCCCATTTGGCATTTCCTGAATTGCATAATCAATGCTGCAACCCCACTGTTCTCCATTACCCAACAGTCGCCTGAATTGTGCCTGGTCGTCGGGAGTAGTGATAATTAAAATTTCCCTTATTCCTGCAAGCATTAAGGTTGACAGCGGGTAATAGATCATAGGCTTATCGTAGATAGGCATCAGTTGTTTACTTATTCCCATTGTTATAGGATACAATCTAGTTCCACTGCCACCTGCTAATATAATTCCTTTCATTGTATGCCGTGTTTTAATAATAAAGTTTTAGAGCGTAATTTTGACCCTTAGTACTCACACATTGATTTGGATTTAAATGCAAATCGGGCATTTAAAGTCTTATATTCTATCAATATCCTTTCCAAAAAATTGAGGTTTTTTTCAATATTCTTTCCAAAATTATGCGGGTGCCACCACAAATGATAGTTCTCTTTGTTTTTTGCCGCATGCTGCATTGAGCGTTGTATTCTTCTAAAGCGCAAATTTTCCAAACCCCGAAGCGTGTAAGTATATGGTCTCAAAAATCTGCTTGCCCTAACATTCACCGAAGTACTCAAATCCGCAGGTTGTGAAATAAAAGTATTAGGACCCGAAATATTTATATAGGCATCTGCCAACCGAATTAATCTAAGCAAAAAATGTTCTTTGTAAAACGGCTTAGGCTTATAAAGCCAGTAATTTTGATTACCCCGATAAAAATTAATTTTTAATAATTGGATAATTTTTAAATGCTCCTCGTCATGCTGGTTTCGAGGGAACACAATACTACGGCAACTTTGTCCCGTTGGCAATTGCGCATTAATTGCAGCCTCTATGTCATTCTTAAATTGCTGGTAAGTTTGCCCTGCTTCCAACGTGTAATAATGACTGAACGTATGAGTGCCAATTTCCTGGTGAGGTGTACTTTTAATCATATCAATACAAGATGGAGCAAAATGATATTCTTTTTTCAAATCGTTAGTAACGATATAATTATATGGATCAAATTGTTTACCTGAATAGCTGGGTAATTCTTTCGGAAATTTGTCTACTAATTGATCTTTATCGTTCATATATAAAAAACCAACAATAGCCCATGTTGCATGAATCTCATATTTTTTAAACAATTCCAACATTTTTGGAATCACGATATGAACGTTACGAATGTGCTCTTTATAAGAATCAAGGGTCTGCACATCTCTCATTCCCCAGTATAATTCAAAGTCTAAAGAAATGATGAAATTGCCGGGAGCACTCATTTAATTTTAAATTAATATCCTTTCTTTTGCCTGTTCAAATTCAATCGCCTATATCAATTCTTAACTATGATATTGCTCCTTATAATAATTCTTATAAGCTCCGCTCGTAACATCATTCAACCACTCGCTGTTGTTCAAATACCAGTCTATTGTTTTTGACAAACCTTCCTCAAACTGCAATGACGGCTGCCAGCCTAATTCATTTTTTAATTTGCTCGCATCGATCGCATAACGAAGATCGTGGCCTGCACGGTCTTTCACAAATGTGATCAGCTTTTCTGAAGTACCTTTTTGCCGCCCAAGTTTTTCATCCATCTGCCTGCAGAGTTCCTTGATAATATCAATATTTTTCCATTCATTATGTCCCCCAATGTTATAAGTTTCGCCAGGCTTTCCGTTGTGAAAAATGGTATCAATCGCTTTTACATGATCTTCTACAAACAGCCAGTCACGAACATTTTCACCTTTACCATATATAGGTAGCGGCTTACTATTAATAATATTATTTATACAAAGAGGAATCAGTTTTTCAGGAAAATGATAGGGGCCATAATTATTCGAGCAATTTGAAATTATTATGGGTAAATTATAAGTGTGATGATAGGCGCTGACAAAATGATCTGATGCGGCCTTCGAAGCTGAATAAGGGCTGCGCGGATCATAAGATGTTTCTTCAGTAAAAAAACCTTCATCACCAAGGCTGCCATAAACTTCATCAGTAGAAATATGGTAAAATAATTTACCGTTGTAATCATCTTTCCATGCATCTTTGGCGGCCTGCAGCAAGGTAACTGTTCCCAGCACATTTGTTTTTACAAATGCCAAAGGGTCAGTTATTGATCGATCCACGTGGCTTTCGGCAGCACAATGGAGTACTGCTGTAAATTGATATTCCTCAAAAAGCTTCTTCACCCCTTCCATATCTTCAATATCTCCCTTTATGAAAGTATAATTAGGAGCATTTTCTACATCCTTAAGATTTTCTAAGTTACCTGCATAAGTAAGATTATCAAGATTTATAATTGAGTAGTCCGGATATTTTGTTACAAAAAGGCGTGTAAGATGAGAGCCGATAAATCCCGCCCCTCCCGTTATTAGTATTTTATGATCCATTGATGCTTTATTTGAAGGCTGCAAAAATATCTTTTTCTTGTTAGGAAATATATATCTCATTCTCAAATACAAATGGCTGCTTAAACTGGTCTTTCCGCAAATGGATATGTAAATAGTTAAATTATCGGGGAATATTACTGCACTTGCATATGTTCATCCAGAACAGACTTTCCATTTTTGCTCAGGCTGTTAATGTTGATATTGGGTTTTGCAATAATTAATAATTCATACCCTTCTCTTGTGCCTATGTATTGTGACTTCCCATCCCAGTTTTTTATCTTTTCATAATCAAAAGGCCAGTCGGCGGTGAGGACCAGGTAAGGATTATTTTTGAAGACATGCGTGGCAAAATCAATGTCAGGATAAAGCGGATGCATTACACCCCAGGTGCCTTTGAATCTTGCGGGATCACGATCCTGGTATTCCCGACTTCCATTAGGGCAAACAGCCATAAATATTCCATCTTCTTTTAAGATTCGTTTGCTTAAAGCAAAGAAATCCTGAATAAAATTGAGGTGTTCGATCACATGAGAACTAAATATAACATCATTATCCAGCCTGGTTTTACCTTCATCCGAATAAATTTTTACACCAAGATTCTCTTCTCCGAATTTCGCACGGGGCACCGATAATTCATAACCGACAGCATCCAGACCATCATTTTTAAACTTATAGACATTATAACCCCAACTGCATCCATAATCTAACACTTTAATGCCATCAGTTTGGTGATACAAAGGCTTTATCAAAGGGAAATAATCCCTCAAATCTTTGAAAATATTTTTCTTGAACACTTCCAATTCTGAGGCTGACGGCAAATCCGTCATCATCTCAACATCAATCTTGTATTCAGTTTGGTAAAATTTTTTTGTAAATCCAGCCGGATCTTTGGGATGGCGATGTAGTAATCCACAATTATTACATTTTAATAGCGAGGTAACAATATATTTTCTCTGGTTAAATGTCAGATCAGTACCGCCGCAATATGGACAGTATTTTTTTTGGAAAATGGCAAATAAACTCCTGAGAAAAAATTTTAATCTGATCATCCTCTAATAAATTTTGGCTAAAAAGTTGTTTAAGGTAAACGAATATTCTGTTCACATTTCTTAGTTTGAGCAGACGAATTATTAATGAAAAGCCAACTGCTTAGCCCTACAATCCCTTTGCCGGATTTTCATCAATAATTCCTTCCTTAGAAACTTTGCTTATCACGCGTCCCGGGTTTCCCAGAACAAGCATATATGGCGGAACATTTTTAGTAATAACTGCACCGGCGCCTACCATAGAATACTCGCCTATTTCGATACCGCACATAATTGTAGCATTAGCGCCTATTGAAGCGCCTTTCCTGACCGTTGTCTTTTTGAATTCATTTTTCCTTTCTATAAAAGCCCTGGGATTCTTAACGTTCGTAAAGGTTACCGATGGGCCTATAAAGACGTCATCTTCAACAGTTACACTATTATAAACGGAAACGTTGTTTTGAATTTTAACTCCGTTGCCAATAACAACATTATTATCAATATACGTGTTCTGGCCCAGGTTACAGTTGTCTCCAATTTTTGCCCCCGGCATAATATGTGAAAAATGCCAGATTCGGGTTCCAACTCCTATCTGGGCTCCGTCATCAACAACTGCCGTAGGATGTATAGATATATTTTTTTCCATAGTCAAAAATAGCTTTTCAATTTTATTTACATAAATCTCAACAAAATTAGTCCTTTAATAGCGATACATCATTTGATATAACTTCGCATATATGCATTACGCCTCAGTAGAAAATTTAAGTAAATCTTTTGGGATAAGAAAACTTTTCGCAGACATAAGCTTTCACGTGGAAGAAGGCGATAAAATTGCTTTTGTGGCTCGCAATGGCAGCGGAAAATCCACTTTATTAAAAATTATAGCAGGGCTTGACACAGCAGATACCGGAACAGTCTGGGTTCATAAGGATGTAAAAGTGATCATGCTTCAGCAGGATACTGCATTTCAAAATGATAAATCCATCTGGGATAATATTCTGAATATCGACAATCCTGTTGTGCGCATTGTAAAGGAATACGAGATGTTGCTCGAAGAGGAAGTTCATGATGAAGATCGTATAAGCCATCTTGTTACTGAACTTACCGAAGCAAATGCTTGGAGTTTTGAAAGCGACCTCAAACAAATTCTCGGGAAATTAAATCTTCATCATTTAAACGAACCAGTCAAAAATCTTAGCGGCGGCCAGCGTAAAAGAGTGGCGCTGGCGCAGGCTTTAATAGAGTCCCAATTGCATGAAGGTAAATGCCTTCTTATACTTGATGAGCCTACCAACCATCTTGATGTTGAAATGATAGAATGGCTTGAAAACTTTTTGGCAACTAATAAAAGCACACTCCTTTTAGTAACGCATGATCGATATTTCTTAGATACCGTGTGTAATGAAATTATTGAACTCGATGACGAAAAACTGTATGTCTACAAAGGAGATTACGATTATTTCCTGGAACAAAAATCCTTGAGGCTGGAAGTTCAGCAAAGTGAGCTGCAAAAGGATAAAAACATTTTCAGGAAGGAGCTTGAGTGGATGCGCAAGCAGCCAAAAGCCCGTACTACAAAATCTAAAAGCAGGCAGGATGCATTTGTGGAAGTTGAGGAAAGGGTAAATCAAAAAAAAGAAGTAGCCGAAGTTTCATTGCAGGTAAAAATGACAAGACTTGGGGGTAAAGTGCTTGAGATGAAAAAGGTTTATAAATCTTACGGCGACAAAGTGATCATGAAAGGATTTGATTACACCTTTAAAAGGGGCGAACGAATAGGAATCGTAGGAAAGAACGGGACAGGTAAATCAACTTTTTTAAAAATCGCTTTAGATCTTGTTCCACCAGATAGCGGGAAAATAAATCACGGCGATACAGTCGTCTTTGGGAATTTTGCGCAGGAAGGTTTGCAATACAAAGAAGATAAAAGAGCGATTGAATATGTGAAAGACTTTGCAGAATTTTTTCCTTTGGCAGATGGAAGTAAAATAAGTGCAACACAATTTATGGAGAAGTTTGGCTTTACCGCACAGCAACAATTTACTCCTTTAAGTAAGTTAAGTGGCGGAGAAAAAAGAAGGCTTCACCTGTTAAGCATCTTATTTAAAAATCCAAATTTCCTGGTGCTCGATGAACCTACGAATGATCTCGATCTGCAAACTTTAAGAACGCTTGAAGAATTCTTACAAGATTTCCCCGGCTGCATTTTGATCGTAAGCCACGACCGCTATTTCATGGATCGGCTGGTCGATCATCTTTTTGCTTTTGAAGGTAATGGAGAAATAAAAGATTTCCCCGGAAACTACACTCAATACAGGCTTTGGAAGCAATTAGAAGAAAATAAAAGTCAAACCTCAAAAAGCAATGGACAACCAATCGTAAGACTCGAGAAACAAGAAATCAATTCCAGCAATACTGCGCAGGCGACATCGGTAAAAAAATTATCTTTTAAAGAAAAGAATGAATTTGAAAAGCTTGAAAAAGACATTCCTGCTTTAGAAAAAGAAAAAAAATTATTAGAAGTAAAAATGAATAACGGCAATTTGGATTATGAAAAACTACAGGAAGCTGCCGAAAGAGTTAATGAAATAATTGTACTGCTTGATCAAAAAGAAATGCGCTGGCTTGAGTTAAGTGAAAAGGAATAGAGTTTTGGAAAAAGATTGGCTGATATTTCATATTTAAAATCAATTACAAAAATGAAAAGAATTTTTTTACCATTCGTTTTGCCACTAACGCTTTTTACATTTTTAAATCTGCATGCAGCGGTTCGGTTACCTGCCATTATCGGAAGCCACATGGTACTGCAACAAAAAAGTGATGTAAAAATCTGGGGATGGTGCGACCCCAGTGAGAAAATAAAAATCACTTCAGACTGGGACTCAATAATAGATAGTGCTGTTGGAAGTGCAGATGGCAAATGGATGATCACCATAAAAACACCAGGGGCAGGCGGGCCACATACTCTTACGATAAATGGAAGCAACAAAATAGTTTTGGAAGATGTTTTGGTGGGCGAAGTATGGGCTTGCAGTGGGCAAAGCAATATGGAAATGAGTTATAGCTGGGGCGTAAAGCAGTACTCGGGAGATATTGAAAATGCTAACAACAAAAGTATTCACCTGTTTCACATACCCAGGTTAACTTCTGAATATCCGCAGGATGATACCAAAGGCAAATGGGTCGTTTGCAATCCGGAAGACCTTAAAACATTTAGTTTGGCAGGATATTTTTTTGGACAAAAATTACAAGAAACTTTATCTTCTCCTATAGGCCTTATTGAGGCGGCATGGGGCGGCACACCCGCAGAGGTGTGGACACCATACGAGACAATAGCCAATAATGCAGTTTTAAAAAAAGCAGCAGATAATCTCAAAAAAATTCCCTGGGGGCCAATACGACCTGCCGCAATTTACAATGCGATGGTTTATCCCATTACCAACTTCGCAATAGCTGGTGTCATCTGGTACCAGGGTGAGGCGAATGTTGGCGCCGCGGCTACCTACAAAGAATTATTTTCATCCATGATTACTTCGTGGAGAGCCGCATGGAAAGAAGATTTCCCATTTTATTTTGTACAGATAGCGCCTTTTGCAGGCTATGGAAAAAATATTTCCGCGGCATTGTTGCAGGAAGCACAGACTAAAACTGCCGCTCTGCCTAAAACAGGCGTTGTCGTAATCAACGATCTTGTAAATGATATAAATAATATTCATCCCACAGATAAAAAAGATGTTGGCCTGCGGCTGGCAAATTATGCACTTGCCGATACTTATGGGAACACGGGTATCACATATATAAACCCTTCCTACAAAGACATGAAAATTGAAAAGGGCAGGGTCACAATTTATTTTGATAATGCTGACAAGGGACTTATAACTAAAAATGGCGTTCCCGGAGATTTTTACATTGCAGGCGATGATAAAATTTTTAAGCCTGCTACTGCAAAGGTCGATGGCAACACAGTGATCGTTTGGAATAAAGACATTAAAAACCCTGTTGCAGTCCGCTTTGGATTTACCAATGCCGCAATGCCAAACCTGCTCAGTAAAGAAGGATTGCCCGTGAATACTTTTCGCACAGATGATTGGGATGATGTAAATACTGTGACTGAATAAAAAAAGAGAATGATTCGATCAAAAATTCATCGCCTTTAAATATAAAAATCTTACATAAACGGTAATACATTTTATGATACGGATATTAGTTTAGCAGTGATTGCTTTATCACCGAAATCAATATCATGTCCAGGTCGTGCATCATTTGTGAAAACATTTAAATTCCTGGACAACCTTGTAAAGTAAGTTTATGAATTTACGCTACATCATACATGAACTCGATCGCAATAAAATGGTATTCAATTCTCTTTTTGAAAACCTGGAAAAACAATTGTATTTATGGAAACCAGCCCCGGATAAATGGTGCCTCCTGGAAATCATTTGTCATTTATATGATGAAGAAAGGGAGGACTTCAGGGCGAGAGTTAAGCAAACATTAGAAAACCCTGAAAAGTATATGCCGCCTATTGATCCGGCCGGTTGGGTTACCGAGAGAAAATATATTGAACAGGATTATTCATTGGTATTGCAAAATTTTTTGTTAGAGCGATTTTATTCTGTTGAGTGGCTTAATCAACTTAAAGATGCGCAATGGAATAATTCTTATAACCATCCGCAACTAGGCATAATCACTGCCGAAAAATTCTTATCAAACTGGCTGGCACACGACTACCTGCACGTAAGGCAAATCGCAAGAACTAAATATTTGTACCTGGAAAACTTAACAAAGCAGGACTTGTCGTATGCAGGAAAGTGGTGATATCTTTTTGTACCTACGCCTAATTTATCTTTTCGTTATCTTATAAAAAGGAGAGGTAATTGAGGTCTCCATAAAAACATCTATAGACAATCAACTCTTCTCAGCCGGAATAAACTTCATTGAAATCGAATTCACACAATGCCTTGTATTTTTTTCTGTTAACATTTCTCCTGTAAATACATGGCCAAGATGTGCGCCGCAATTGTTACACACTATTTCTGTCCTTCTTCCATCAGCATCAGGAATGCTTTTTACGGCACCTGGTATTTCATCGTCAAAACTGGGCCATCCGCAGTGGGAATCAAATTTGTCTTTCGACTCATATAAAGGCGTATTGCAACGGCGGCAGATGTAAGTACCTGCTGCTTTATTGTTATCATATTCGCCTGTAAACGGCCTCTCTGTTCCCTTATAAACGATCACTCTTTCTTCTTCGGGTGTGAGTTTGTTATATTCCATAAACCTTGATATTAAATATTTGTTTTCTGCAAATTTAGGCAAACGCTTTCATGCGCAAGTCAAGTGCTTTACAGAAAGCCTTGCCGCTTGTGTAAGAATCATTTTAATTCTTACAGTGAAGATTTAATTTTAGAATATACTTATACTAATTGCAGCACGTCGAGTTTTTTCATATTGATCATTTTGAAAATAACTATCACCGGGTAAAGCCAGTTGAAGAACTTTCAACTTTTATTGATTTTTTTTGGGAAACAAAATTTGATTCCCTGTTGCAACAAAACCCCGAAGGGTTTTCTGATGCATTGTTTCCAGCCCTTGGCTATACTTTCATTATTAACCTTGGAACTCCGTTTATCATGCAGGTTGATGAAGAGAAGTTTGAAATGAAAACAGATGGTTTTTTACCAAGACACAAAGCCATTGAATGTTATCACAGTATTGGCAACAGGTTATTCGGTATTAAGTTTAAGGCATCACCGGTGATATTTGAAAAGAAAATCAATTTCTCAGAGTATAAAAATTTTATTTTTCCGTTAGCCTATCTGCTGGATCAAAAGATTATAAATAAGGTAAAAGCAGCACCGCGATTTGATGCAAGAGTAGAAATCTTTACAAAATATTTTACGGATATCGTTCGCAAATATTCTGGATCACTGAGACCGATACAAATCGTTACGGAGATCATTGAACATTGTAATACCAGCGGAGATTTTACGACATCAATAAATGAATTTGCAAAAAAATATAAAATTTCCACTCGTACACTTCAACGGTATTTTGAAAGCAATACAAGCTTCGGTACTAAAAAAGCACTGCAGATATTAAGGATAAGAAAAGCAACCCATCACCTTGCAACATCCCCGGCAGATTTCCATTTTTCATTGTACGGATATTATGATCACAGCCATTTTTATAAACACCTTAAAAGTTTTTTGCAAAAGCAGACTTTACAAAGTTTGCAACCACATTTAAAATTGCTGGGAAGTTTACGTCGTGATTAATATTACCCGGCTCTTTGTCTCTCTTCCTCTGAACCTGTTGATCTCCTTCGTGCACCTTGCACAGAAGTTTTCCCAAACCTGTATGTGAACGTGATTGTACCTACTCGGGTTTCACGGTATGCATGCCATTTTTCAATGTAGTTGTTATAGGTGATAACGGCCTTAGGCAAATTAGTCCAGAAAATATCAGTGATATTGAAGCGCAATGTTCCTTTCTTCTTTAAGATGATTTTTTGCAATCCTGCACCCACGCCCCATTGAGGATCCAGAACCATAAAACCATATTGCCCTCCCGTATTGAGAGCGGCATTTAATTCTCCGGTCCATCCTTTGCTAAAAGTAAATGTATTATTGGTTCTTATATCTGCGGCGGGCTTCCCACTGTTAAGAGGGGTACCGCTAAAGTTTCCATGATATTTTTGATAATACAGGTTGCCATTGTTCACCATATTCCACCACTTATTTATGCTTACTGGTGCTGCAATTGAAACGCCAAAATAATCAGATGAAGAAAGATTAATTGGTATTTGAACAGTAACATTTTCA
The DNA here is from genome assembly GCA_040007435.1 of Ginsengibacter sp. GTDB lineage: Bacteria > Bacteroidota > Bacteroidia > Chitinophagales > Chitinophagaceae > Ginsengibacter. The sequence goes on from JBDTUZ010000006.1 coordinate 140,368, forward strand.
GGTGAAGGAATATTCGGGAATACTTCGCTAAACCTTGCCAGTGTGATATTCTGGTCATCCTTTGTATGACTGTAACTTACCGAAAAGTTCAAGCTTTTTACGGTATAACTTAACTCATAGGACCAGGTGAGTTGAGGCAATAAGCCGGTGTTACCAGTTGCATAAGTAGATACATCAATCAAAAATAAAAAAGGATTTAAATCCGAATAACCAGGCCTGTCTATCCGTCGGCTAACTGATACGCCCAATGTTTGTTCTTCTTTGATTTTATAATTAAAAAATGCACTGGGAAATAATTGAAAATAAGATGAATCAAATTTTACATTTCCTATTTTCTGTTCAGTGCGTATATCTGTGTGTTCACCTCTCAGCCCAAATTGAAAATTGATTTTTTTCAACTCCTTGCTGAAATTAACGTAACCGGCATTATTATTTTCGTGATAGAGAAAATGGTTTGTTTTGTTAACATCATTTTCAGAAGTTCCGGAACTTACGTCAAAAAATTTTGCATCATTATCAGAAGAAACAAAGCTGGTTTTAAATCCTGCTTCCCATTTGGCGCCATGTTTTAATGGGTTTACATAATCTACTTTAGCTGTCTTAAAATTGAGCTTTCCTTTTTGGTCACCATCTAAAATATAATCTGGTTGAAGTGCAGAGCCATCCAATTTATAATAGCTCGTGGCATTTACGGTTAGTGATTTGGAATCATAATAGCCATAATCAAAGTCCGCAGTAATTTCTTTTCCTGTGCTGTCAAAAGTATGTTTGAAGTTGAGATTGGCAACTACATTATTTGCATTGTCATTGTTGGTCGCGTTGGCTTTAAAAGTATTGGACTTAATTTTCTGCGGATCCAATACCACAGACTCATTATTGGCAAAGCGCTTATATTGATTGAAATTGGCATTGACAACAAAACCGATTATAGTTTTTTTGTCCACAAAATAATCTGCGCCGAACCTTGTAGCATGGGAATTGAATGGCGAGCGGGCATAGTTATCTTTCAGATCTCCGCCATTGTAAGTGCCGTTTTCAAAAAAACTCCTGTCAAGCAAAAGATGATTCAATCCCACACGATACGCATAATTATAATTTCCAAAAAGATTTACTTTTTTGTCCCGGTAATTTAAGGTCGCGCCGCCATTGGCTCTTGAATAAATGCCCTGTCCATATCCCCCGGTTACCGTTCCGTTTGCACCGAGCTTTTGATCTTTTTTCATACGGATATCGATGATGCCTGCACTGCCGGCAGCGTCATATTTAGCAGATGGATTTGTTATTATATCGAGCCTGTCAATAGCTGAAGATGGGAGTCCTTTCAAATAATTCGCAAGGTCGCTGCCTGACATTGCAGTAGGTTTTCCATCAATCATTATTATTACACCTTGTTTTCCTCTAAGGCTTATCACATCATTTTGATCTATGTTCACGCCGGGAGAACGCTCCAAAACTTCCATGGCGGAACTTCCTGCGTTAATGATGCTGTTATCAACATTCACAACAATGCGATCGGAAAGTTTTTGAATAAAAGGTTTTTTCCCTTCAACAACAACTTCTTTTAAATTAGAAGACTTAGCGCTTAGAACAGTGGAAACAATGGTGGTGTTTGCGCTATAATTTGCAAGTTCAAAAGGTGGGGAATATTTGGTTGTATAATTTACCGAGGTAGTCTTTATTAAATAATTTCCAAAGGCTATATTCTCAAAGTCGGCGATACCATTGTTATTACTGATCGCAACTTTTACAAGAAATGAATCTTTACTTTCTAATAATTCAACCGTAGCATTTACAATCGGTGATTGAGATTCATTTTTTATCGCAACGGAAAAATTTCCTTTATTTACTGATTGTGCAGTTGATTTAAATGCGATAAGAAGGGATACTATAAATATCAATAGTTTCATATAGGGAAATGTTTACGCAAAAAAAGAGAGAAACGAATGATTTCCTAAGCCTTATTTCTCAAACGGAAAACTAAAAACCACTAGCGGGTCAATTAAAAAAAAGTAGTGTCACAATTTTACATGGGGTTGTGGCAACTTCATAGAATACCATGTAACCATTTTTTTTCCAGATTTTATTTTTGAATCTTTTTCTTTGCAGTTCTTATCATTTTACAACCTGGTCTATGAAATCTAAAAAGTTCTTCTTCGCCGTAATTTTTTTCGGTGCCTTTTATAACTGCTTTTCTCAGCAGGCAACAAATGTTTCATCAGTATTTAATCCTCGTGAATTATTTGCGCAGAATTTCTTTACAAAAAATGGAAATGAATTCAGGTCAGCTAACGGCGCGCCAGGCCCAAAATATTGGCAAAATCGTGCAGATTATATCCTAAATGCAAAAATAGATACTGTTTCAAATTTATTGACGGGAACAGAAACTATTCAGTACACTAATAACAGCCCTGATGCATTATCCTCGCTTTGGTTGCAACTTGACCAGGATATCTACCAGGAGGATGCACGATCAAATTTTTATACCTCAAATACCTACGGCCGGAAGTCGACAGGAGGAGGGCATACGGAGGGCTATCAATTCAAAGAAGTGACAATAGAATATAGAGGCAAAACAATAAAGGCTGATTATATAATTAATGATACGAGAATGCAGATTCGATTAAGTGAAGCTCTATTGACAAAAGAAAAGATAAATATTCATATACAATACCATTATACTATTCCCGGAATATTTGGTGGAAGGACAGATTATTTTGAAACTAAAAACGGGAAGATTTATGAAATAGCCCAATGGTATCCGCGCATGTGTGTATATGATGATCTGCAGGGATGGAATACTTTGCCATACTTAGGCAGTGGAGAATTTTATTGTGAGTATGGCAACTTTGATTATTCAGTAACCGTTCCTACGGGTATGATTGTGGCTGGAAGTGGTGAATTACAAAATGAAAGCGAAGTACTTTCTGTACACCAGTTACAGAGACTTTCTTCTGCAAGAAAAAGTGATAAGACTGTTATGATTAAAACCGCAGATGAAGTAAATAATGGGGCAAGTAGTAAATCAAATCCCGGAATGAAAACCTGGCATTTTAAAATGTTCAATACACGTGATGTTGCTTTCGGCTTTTCCAGGGCATATGTTTGGGATGCGGCAAAAGTGAATATACCGGGCGGTAAAAAATGCCTTGCCATGTCAGTGTATCCTGTTGAGGTAGCTGGTGAAGAAACTTGGGGCCGAGCTACTGAATATCTTAAGAAGTCCATAGAATATTTTTCTGAAAAATGGCTGGTGTATCCTTACCCGGTCGCCATTAATGAAGCCGGTCTTGCAGGCGGAATGGAGTATCCCGGAATTGTATTCGATCCCATAAATTCTAAAGGCGAAGATTTGTATTCGGTAACGGCGCATGAAATAGGCCACAACTGGTTTCCTATGATTGTAGGAAGCAACGAACGGCGATTTGCTTTTATGGATGAAGGCTTCAATACTTTCATTGATATTTATGCAGCCGATGATTTTAATAAGGGCGAATATGCGCCTAAGCGCGATGGTGAATATGCTCCCGGAAAAGGAAATCCGTCAGATGAAATTATTCCTTTATTGAAAGACGAAGATGCGCCAACAATGATGGCAAGAGCTGATATGCTTTCAGAAAAATACCGGCATCCGCTGGTATATTTTAAACCAGCGCTGGGATTGGTTTTACTAAGGGAAGTTGTATTAGGGCATGACAGGTTTGATTATGCATTTAAGAAATATATTGAGCATTGGGCATATAAGCATCCTGCGCCGGAGGATTTTTTCAGAACAATGAATAATGAAGCAGGCGAGGATCTTTCCTGGTTCTGGAAAGAGTGGTTTTATAATAACTGGCAACTGGATGTGGCAGTTCAATCTGTCTCTTACGTAGATAATGATTATAGAAACGGGGCAGAGATTACGATTGCGAATATGCAAAAGATGGCGATGCCTTTGTCCATTGAAATTGTTTTGAAAGATGGAACCAAAAAGGAAATTAAATTGCCCATTGAAACGTGGATGCAAAGTGCAGTACACACAATTTATTTGCAAACAACGCAACCGCTACAATCTGTAACGATTGATCCCACAACAATTCTCCCGGATAGTAATAGGGGAAATAATGTATGGAGGGCTAAATGAGATTTACAATTATGCAATAAATACTAATAAGATTCCTGTCTTAATATTTTTTTGAATCTAAGCTTAGAAGAGATTAATGCTGTCAATACCATTTCTCCACCCACACCGACACACTTCCTGCAGAGGCGTAAAATTCCGCCCAGCCATTTTTATCGATAGCAACTTCCCCGGAATGATTCTCTAAAAGATCAACGAAAGTTTTTCCTTTATACCATATTCCTATTTCCATTGTTTTATGGCCATCGTCACCGTTTGAAATCACCACCGCACAGCCGCTGTGATAACCGTCCCCTTCTCTCGTCCATCCTATACAATTCGCATGATCAAAGTAATCTCTTTGAAAACCATAAGCATGGTCCCTACGTGCTTGTAACAACTTTTCAATCTTTGGTACGGCAGGCATCCAAATATCATATTGGTTGCCATCTTTTCCGTAATCTGTATAGTTGGCTCCAAAAAGGTCAGGATAAAAAACACAAGGATATCCTTCGTCACGCAATAAAATCAGGGCATACGCTATCGGCTTAAACCATGGATCTACCGGCGCTTCCAGTGCCTGTAGAGGTTGCGTATCATGATTGCTTACTACAGTCACCGCTTTCCCGGGCATTGCATTCACCAGCGTATCATTAAAAATTGTCGTAAGGTCATAATCATTCCCCGCCTTTGATGCATTATGAAGATTATGATGTAGTGAGGAATCAAAGAGGCTCATGTTCCCACCAGTAGCTTCAATATATCTTAGCAAGAGTTCTAAACGTCCGGGGGCCCAATATTCGCCAACAGCAAAAATTTCTTTGCTGGTATTAACCCGAAGTTCATGCAGCCATTCAACATAGAAGAATGGAGAAATGTGTTTTACAGCATCAAGACGCACGCCATCAAAATGAGCTTGTTCCCAATACCATTTTCCCCAGCGATTTAATTCTTGTCGTACAAAATCATTTCTAAAATCAATATCATTGTACATCAGGTAATCGTAATTCCCTTTTTCATTGTCGATCATTTCCTGCCAACTGCTTGTATGCTCTCTCACAATTCTGAAAATTCCATCTTCATTAATATCATGCGCATAGTCCACACCGGTAAAGCACATGAAATCCCATTGGAATTCCGAGTATTTTTTTCCCCTTCCCGGAAAAGTAAATTTAGTGTACGCATCAATATCGAAGGGTTCTGAAATATCTTCAGTACGATTGTCGGGGTTTACTCTTACAACTTTTACTCTTTCTATTTCATCGCCCCCCGCTTTATGATTGAGAACAATATCGACCATTGCCTGCATACCGGCTTCTCTTATTGCGATTAATGCTTCAAGGTATTCATCACGGGTACCGTATTTGGTTCGTATTGTCCCCTTTTGATCAAACTCCCCGAGATCATATAAATCATACACATCGTAGCCTGTGCTGTAACCACCGTTCGCAGCCTTGAAAGCAGGAGGCAACCAGATCGCCGTAAATCCAAGTGATGCAAGCCATGGTGCATCTTCCTTAATTTGTCTCCATAAATTTCCATCTCCAGGTGTGTACCAGTGGAAATATTGTAACATGGTTCCTTTCAAAATATGAAATAGTTGAACTAAATAATTTATACAGATTTCTTGTATCCAGTGCGCAAAATCGAAAACAAATTTTTGTCCAATTTGTTTTACGCGATTCCGTTTCTTGTTTTAATTTGGGTAGGCAAATAATTTCAGATACAAGCAATGGAAATAATGAAGGTATAAACAAGTAGAGAATCTTTTTAAGAAAAAATTCTAAAGCACATTAGACAGTTGATGCCTAAAGTAAAATCCTAAAAGAAATGCGATGAAAGAAAATGAAAATCATTGAATATTTTTTAATTATGAATAAACAGTGTTTATACTTCGCTTAAAAGTTTTCAATGAATACATACACAGAGAGCAGGCATAGGATTGAATCAATCGACATTTTACGTGGATTGGTGATGTTGATAATGGCCATGGATCACACCAGGGAATTTTTCCATCATGATGCATTGATTGGGAACGATCCTACTAATTTTAAAACGACGTGGCCATTGTTATTTTTTACCAGGTGGATCACTCATTTATGTGCCCCTGTGTTTGTGTTTCTTTCCGGAACTTCTATTTTTCTATATTCAAAAAAAGGAAGAAGTAAAAAACAAGTTGCATTCTTTCTCATGACTCGTGGCTTGTTTCTAATATTTGCAGAAATCACGTTAATAAACGTGGTACTGCAGTTTGATTATGGATCATTTTTAATCCTGGAAGTCATTTGGGTGATTGGGCTTTCAATGATTGTGCTGGCTGCTTTGCAATATTTACCTTTTACTATTTTATTGATTACAGGAATTGTCATTGTTTTTGGCCATAACCTTCTCGATGGCATTAGTGTTGAAAAGCCATTTGCAGCTTCCCTCGCATGGTCGGTTCTCCATAAATTGCAGTTGTTTAAGATAACGCCGCATTTTTCACTGCTCGTTGCTTACCCTTTGCTACCGTGGCTTTCATTAATGATAGTTGGATATTGTACCGGTAAACTTTATTCTAGAGAAGTAAATAAAAATTACAGGAAGAAATTTTTATTACTTGGCGGCATTACGGTGATTGCACTTTTCATAATCATTCGGTTTATCAATGTATATGGCGATGCTAATGTTTGGTCTTCACAACGAACACCTTTGTTCACTTTTCTTGATTTTATAAAAACAACCAAATACCCTCCCTCACTACTTTTCATGCTGATGACTATTGGGCCGGCATTAATTATTTTATCACTTGCAGAAAATGCGCGATCCAGCGTCACAAAGTTTTTGACTGTGTACGGTAAAGTGCCGTTTTTTTATTTTGTGTTGCATTTATTAATCATTCATTCACTGACGCTGGCTTTCAGTTTTGTTTCAGGTAACGGAACCGGCAGCTTTCAGGGGTCTTCAAATAAATCGGCTGAGATCGGCTATCCCTTATGGGTGGTCTACCTAGTATGGCTCTGTGTAATTTCTGCTTTATATTATCCTTGTAAATGGTATGGGAGATATAAAGCAAGCCACCCTGAAAAAAAATGGCTCAGTTATTTATAAAAATTATTAAAGGGTGCTTGCTTGCGATTGGCTAATATTTTCCGGCTTTCTATTTTTTGCAAAAGCATGATACATTTTTTCTCTATCAAATTCTCTTTCATTATTTGCAAGAAAAATTGTTGCCACTCCATTACCTATGAAGTTTGTAATAGCTCTGGCCTCACTCATAAACCTGTCAACCCCAAGTAATAAAGCAAGTCCTTCAACAGGTATTACTTTTACAGCAGTTAATGTAGATGCCAATACAACAAAGCCACTTCCTGTAACGCCTGCAGCCCCTTTGGAGGTCACAAATAAAATCCCTATGATTGTAAGCTCTTGTGCCAGGGTTAGATGAATATTAAAAACCTGCGCCAAAAACAATGTTGCCATTGAAAGATAAATAGTAGTTCCATCAAGATTAAAAGAATAACCCGCAGGTATAACTAGTCCTACCACCGGTTTTGAACAACCCATGTTTTCAAGTTTTTCCATAAGCGATGGCAAAGCGGCTTCTGAAGAAGAAGTTCCAAAGACAATTAATAATTCTTCTTTTATATATTTCAAAAATTGCCAAAGGCTTATTTTATAATAACGAAGAATCAACCGAAGCACTATAAAAATGAAGAGTGCCATAGTGATGTAAATCGTAAGCATAAGCCTTCCCAGTGGAAGTAAAGTATGTAAGCCATATTTACCGATTGTGTAAGCCATTCCTCCGAAAGCACCAATAGGAGCAAGTTTCATTACAAAATGCAAAGCTTTGAAAACGTATTTTGAAATCACAGTCAAAAATGTAATTGTCTCCTGCCGCCCTTTGTATTTACTTAAAAATATTCCAAAGAAGATGGCAAAAATTAATACCTGGATGGTAAAGTTGTCTTTCAAGAATTGCCACCAACTAAAATTTTGAGCTTCGCTTGTGTATTTACTAATATTTCCGCCATTCAATGAGGACGTTACCACGCCAACCCCCGGCTTAATAATATTTACCACAATTACTCCAATTACCAGCGCAAACGTTGTAACGATTTCAAAATAAATAATCGCCTTTCCTCCCACTTTTCCCACTTTTTTCAAACTGCTCATGCCACTTATGCCAAGAACTATTGTCAAAAAAATGATGGGATAAATAAAAAGCTTTACAATATCAATGAAGCCCGTTCCCAATCTCTGCATTTTTACAGCGGCATCGGGAGCAAAATAACCAAGCAAGGCTCCTGCCGTAATCGCCGTGAGTACCCAGAAAGTAAGATTTGTAAATAATTTTTTCATTGAACTCCGTTCCCTTATATAGGAAAAGATAAACACATTTTTGTATTTACGTGCAACAGCATTCTTTTATAAAATTTCGGAATTAATAGTGCCGAAGTGGTAAAAGTGTATAGAAAAAATCTGAGGCGAATTACAAACTCATCATCTCTTTAAACTTAACCGCCTGTCTGCGGCTTACTTCAATTTTTTCGCCACCAACTAAATCGAGTATAAGGCCACCGTTAAAGTAAGGTTCAATTTTATCGATCATTCGCAGGTTAATGATGTGCTTCCTGTTCGCCCTGAAAAAGACTTTCTCATCAAGCCGTTCTTCCAGTGCATTCAGAGATTTTAGGATAAGCGGTTTGTTGTTGCCAAAGAAAACCTTTGCGTAATTACCTACGCTTTCAAACAGGCGTACGTCAGATAATTTTACAAACCAGCATCTCTCACCATCTTTCACAAATACCTGGTCGGTCTCATGAAGGAGTCCGCGGTTGTTATAGGAAAGCAATTCTTCTTCGTCTTTTTGCCGAAGCTTTAATAAAGCATCAGCAAGCCTTTTAGGCTCCACAGGTTTCATCAAATAATCCAGGGCATTTACTTCAAATGCTTTTAAAGCATATTCATCGTAGGCAGTTACAAAAATTACATGGGGTGCTTTTTCAAGCTGCGTAAGCATATCAAAGCCGGTCTTTCCCGGCATTTGTATATCGAGAAACACAAGGTCTGGATTAAGACTTTCAATTTTTTCAATTCCTTCATTGGCATTTGCAGCTTCACCTATTACCTCAATTTCAGGGAATTCCTGCAACAACTTTTTAAGCTCATTACGGGCAAGGCGTTCATCATCAATAATGATTGCTTTTTGCA